>JAJEAX010000097.1 GCA_022822565.1 Candidatus Latescibacterota bacterium | reverse complement strand
AAGGGATTTGCGCTGTATTTATTGCAAGAGCGCTATCCGGCAACACTAAATGAGCGGACAAAAAAGGAGATCCGCAAGCGTCTGTTTAACCAGTGGTTGCAACGCGAAGTACAGAGGGCAGATATACGGTATCCGATTTGGGGATCGCGAAAGCAGACGTAAAAATAGAGGTATTGTTCTCGTTTGCTGGCTATGGCAATAATTATTCGTTTGACAATACTACCATAATATGATAGTTTGTACGCACATATTCGGAGGATAAAATTTATGCGTCAAAAATACAAAGCTGTTTACTTTCCGGACCTCCCGGCTCCTACATCTCAACAAAGATCATTAACCTTAGCATTTGGCAAGAGAACACACGAATTATATGAGCGTGTTAAAGATCTTTCCAGTGCTGAAATGCGTCAGCTACTGGGTAATGATTATCCAACACTTGTAGCTAATGCCGAAGCACAGGACTTACCATTAAATACCTATTGCCTTCGACAATTAAAGCAGTCGATAGCTCTCAGTCAAGAACACGCGCCTCAGCTTTCACTGCCAAGCATTGGTGTCGAAACAAAGTTATTCGACCCGGTGAGTGTGACTTTCAAGGGCGGGCGCAAAGAACCTTATGTGCGATGGTATCCTTACTTAGAGGGATATTCGACTCAATTTGTAGAATCTATCTTGGAAAATTACGCCCCAAATACACAGGTGATTCTTGACCCCTTTGCTGGAACGGGAACCACAGCCTTCACAGCATCGCAACTTAATAAAACAGCATATTTTTGTGAAATAAACCCTGTATTACAATTTATTTCTACAACAAAAATACGAGTCCGACGATTAAAATTATCTCAGCGCTGCACGTTAGCCCAAGATCTCATACAATCAAAAGAGACGCTAAAGAAATTGAAAAAATTCTCGCGAAATTACATCTTACACCAGGCATATACGCAAACCTTTGGTGATAGTCTATTTTTTGATGAGCCTGTTTATGACCTGGTTTTGCGAACGAGATCATGGATTGATGAAGTTGCTCGTGAGAATCCAATGTTAGCTGACCTAATTGCGGTTGCTACCTTATCGGCCCTCGTTCCCGCATCTCGGATGAAGCGAGCAGGTGATTTGAGATACAAAACACCTAAGGAGTTTGAACGGCAAACAATTCCCTTAGTTGAAGGTATCTGCCAGAATATTGATCTGATAGCTCATGATATTAGAAATGATGTAAATGGTCTGGAAACGGAGCCGCTGTTGATATGTGAAAATGCTCGCCTATTAGATAACCTATCACCTCTAAGTGTTGATACTGTCATAACCAGCCCGCCTTATGTGAATGGAACAAACTATTTTCGCAACACGAAGATAGAATTATGGTTCTTGAATTGCCTGAAGGAAAAGGAGGATTTGACAAAATTTCGTGCGGCATCTGTAACGGCAGGCATCAACGATGTTACCGTTGCAAAAGTGCCTGTTTCGTCTCATCCAGATGTTCAAAAGATCGTTTCAATTCTCGAAAGGGAAGCTTATGACTCCCGCATTCCCCGCATGATTACCAGCTATTTTAGCGAGATAACAGACATATTTCGGGCAATTCGCTCTCACTTGACGCCTGAAGCGACAGTGGCGATTGATATTGGTGACTCATGCTATGCAGGTATCCACGTTCCGGTTGATCAGTTGTTATCAACGTGTTTGCAAGATCTGGGGTTTGTTCAAGAAGATTATGTGACGCTACGACAACGCAAATCCAGAGGTGGGATGTTGCTTAAACAATCACTGCTTGTTTTCAAGTATAGTGAAAAAAAGAAATACAAAAAAAAGGAGAGAATTCCTTACTGGAATGCCGAATGGGACAGTTTCAAGGAAAACCTGCCTCATCAAAAAACGCCATTTACAAAACGCAACTGGGGGAATGCCCGGCACTCTCTATGCTCATACCCGGGAAAACTAAAGCCTGCTATCGCACATCACTTGGTGCAGACATTTGTCCCGAAAGGTGGGCGGATTTTAGATCCTTTTGCAGGGGTTGGGACAATCCCATTTGAAGCTGCATTGGCTGACAAACTCGCCTACGGTTTTGAGATCAGTCCTGCTGCTTTTGCTATTGCCAGCGCAAAGGTTCAATGCCCTGCGAAGGAAGGCTGTGCGGCAGTTATTGAAACAGTAAAAGATTTTATTAAATGTAATTCAACTACCGACCAGGAGATTACTGAAGTTAATCATCTGGGTTTCAATGGTAAAATTGCCGAGTATTACGAACTCCAAACCCTGAGCGAAGTTATCTTGTCTCGTCGCTACTTCCAGGTTCATCCACCGGAGACACCAGAAGATCGATTTGTATTTGCCTCACTGCTGCATATTTTACATGGCAATCGTCCATACGCTCTCAGTCGTCGCTCTCATCCGCTTACGCCCTACAAACCGACAGGAGCGTATGAATACCGCCCGCTAATAGATCGGCTACGCGCAAAGGTTCAAAGAAGTCTGGCCGGAAATTTGCCCGTGGATTTTCGATCTGGCAAGATATTCTTCCAAAACGCAACAAGTTGGTGGCCTAGAGAAGTTGATCAACTGGATGCCGTTATTACGTCCCCTCCTTTCTTTGACAGTACTCGATTTTATCTCGCGAACTGGTTGCGTTTGTGGTTTGCCGGTTGGTCTGCACGAGATTTTGACACCTCTCCATCTGTTTTTATTGATGAGCAACAAAAGAAGAGCTTTGATGTCTATATCCCAATTTTGCGTCAGGCAAGAGAGCGACTTAAATCTGATGGCGTTGTTGTTTTGCATTTAGGCAAAAGTGCAAAATGCGATATGGCCGCTCACTTACAGAAACTTAGTAAACGGTGGTTTCATTCAGCCGATCTTTTTGATGAAAGCGTCGCCCACTGTGAATCCCATGGTATCCGTGACAAGGGAACAGTTACGTCCCATCAGTATCTGGTTTTATATTAGAAGTCCAAATTTCGGGCATAGACTCGCTGATACTCACGATTGGCTTGCTTAACCCATACGCGCGAAATAGTCGTTGAATACTCAAAAAAATCAAAATTTTCGTATTTCAAAATCCGATTGCGTAGCTTGATAATTTCCGGCATATAGGCCGCGTATTTTGTCAAAAGTTGATCGATTTGTTCAGCGACCTTGAGGCGTTCAATGGCTTCGGGATTATAGTGAGCCAGGCCAGCGAGTATCTCATACTGAGTACCTGTCAGGATTGCGAGATTTCTTAACTCGTTATCCGAATAATACTCTGAAGGCCATTTGTCCGATTTCTCGCTATTGTGTTCTCGACATAGTAGCGTCGCATTTTCAGTTGTCAGGGGCCATAAGAAAACAGCGGGAAGCGTGTGATCAAGCGGGCGTTCTTTGGCATCAGCTACTTTTCGCAGGTCTTTTCGGCACTTAAAACAACGATAGTCAAAACGCTTATATACTTCTTCGCTATTAATTTTTTTACTTCTAGATAGGTCTAAATACATCCGTCGCTTTTGTGCTGCTTCGCGATGTTGATCCGTCAACCGGGTTTGATTTTTTATTGCGTTGTAAACTTTTTTGCACAGCCTACACTCACCCTGGTGACCTGACTTTTGAGAACGGTGTTGGTCAAAAAAACGAAGTGGTTTAATCGTATTGCAAATAATACAATACTTATACTCTTGCGCTTCCTCAATATAGTCATCGTGCAGGATTGTAAACTGGCCTTCTTCGATAATGGAATTTGTTCTCAAGTCTAACAGTTCGTATTCGTAAAATTGGGTCTCTTCACCTGATCGAATGACTGTCTTACAAATTGGACAGATGAGTTCAAAATCATTGCCAATCTCATCTTTACGGATAAAAATAAATTCCAAACACTCACTATTTAAACACTGGAAGCCTTTGAAGACAACTTGTCCCATTCCCCGGACGTGATCTGCACGAATCTGGTTAATTTTATCGACTTTTGTGTACGGCTTGCGTCTCGCCATTTTAATCTCCTTTCTAAAAATGTGAAAAGAAACAGGCTGGTAAAATTATCCTTGTTGCGGGTGCGCGGCCCAATTTTATGAAAGTTGCCCCGCATTAAAATCAACTGGTCGAGGCACCCGATTTGTTTGAGCCGACTTTGGTGCTACGGGACAACACTACGATGATCTTATGTTTGATATTTTTTTGAGACTTAAATCTTCCCAGATCACATTATGAATTGTAAGTCTCGACTGCCTCGGTTCGCAAAAGATTTGACACACAACCTGCAAACGCCGATGTTTAAAATCATTGTATATATGTTTCCTATGGATATGAAAATATAATGCTTTCCAGAGAACACTGCTTATGATTGATACGAGTTTATCCCATCGCATCCGGCTCGGTGAGGATTCAACCTTGGAACTCAAGAGCGTCGTCATGGCTGGAAAACGCATCACTAGCCCGCGCCGTCAGGACTTCGCTGACGAACTCGCCGCCTTTGCCAATAGCCGGGGTGGAACCCTTGTCTTGGGAGTGGATGACAAAACCCGGGAGATTCTCGGTATTCCACTGGAATGCTTGGACGCTGTCGAGCAATGGGTAAGTGAGATCTGCAACGACGCCATTAAACCAGCACTCGACGCCGGCATTCACAAACTGGAGCTGAATCTTGCCGATGGTCGGACTTTACCCGTCATTCGGGTGGACATACCGCGCAGCCTATTCGTACACAAGAGCCCAGGTGGATATTTCCGCAGGCTTGGAAGTTCGAAACGGGAGATGCCAGTTGAGATTCTGGCACGGCTTATCCAAGAACGCAACCAAAGCCGCATGATCCGTTTCGATGAATCGCTGGTGCCCGGCACTGGATTGGGCGATCTGGACTACGCGTTGACACGCCGATTTCTGCGGGAGGATACCATCGCGGAAGGCGTCACCGAGATGGCGGCCCGCAAGCTCGGTCTTGTAGCCAATGACGAGGATAGCACCCCTCGGCTCACGCTTGCGGGCGTTTTGCTATGCACACGAAAACCACAACAGTGGCTGCCCCACGCATACATACAGGCAGTTAGTTATGCTGGTGATCGCACCGATGTCGATTACCAGACCGATGCACGTGATATAGAAGGCCCACTTGACGAGCAAGTTGCAGAAGCATTGCACTTTGTGCGTCGAAATATGCACGTGCGAGCAACCAAGACGACAGCCCGGAGCGATTACCCGCAGTTCAGTGAGCGTGCCGTATTCGAGGCACTTGTAAATGCGGTCGCTCACCGGGACTATTCAATGGCAGGGATGCGGATTCGTCTGCATCTGTTTGGAGACCGCCTTGAACTGTACGTCCCCGGTGCCCTGGCAAACACGCTCACGACAGACAGCCTACATCTTCGGCAAGCTAGCCGGAATGAACTGATCGTATCGCTTCTCGCACGTTGTCCCGCACCGACCGACCTCGGACGTATGAATCTGATGGACCGGCGGGGAGATGGGGTGCCGATTATACTACGGGAAAGCCGCAAGTTGTCGGGACACTCTCCCGAGTACACGCTGATCGACGAGAGCGAACTCTGCCTCGTTATCTGGGGAAAAAAATAAACGCCGCACATGGCCAGGAAAGGTCACTGACTATGCAGGACGTGAAGCGCATCATCTGCCTTGCAAATTTCCGGAAACTGCACGGACGGTGCATCGCTGGTCGTGAGTGGATGGAAGGTCAAGCCGGGTCCTGGATTCGGCTTGTGAGCGCACGCGAGAACCAAGAGGTGTCCGAGTATGAGCGCCAGTACGAAGATGGCAGTGATCCTCGGGTGCTCGACATTATCGATATTCCTGTTTTGGAGCCACAGCCAAAGGACTATCAGACCGAGAATTGGTTGCTTGATCCCAGGTACTATTGGGTGAAAGTGGGAAAGGCATCTTCGTTCGATCTGTCGGCGATCACGGATCCCGTTGAGCCGCTCTGGATTGATGGCTTTAGCACGTATCACGGACGGAACGACAAGATCCCACTCGATGCAGACAGTTTACCCACGAGTTCATTGAGGTTGCTCCATGCAATCAACCTCAAGCTCGCTGTATTCAAGCCCGGCGAAGCCTTTGGCAATTCGAAGCGGCGTGTACAGGGACAATTCACCCATTTGGGGACGCGATATGCACTCTGGGTCACCGATCCCGAATACGAACGAGCCTATCTTGCGAAGCTGGACGGTACGTATAATATTGGCGAGTGCTACCTCACGATTAGTATTGGAGAACCATACAAAGGCGCGTGTTACAAACTGATTGCTGCGATCATTCAAGCAGAGTAATACCATGAATACGACCGGCAACCTCGTTGATAATGGAATCCTTGAAGCCCTGCCTATGATGCTATGGCATCACGGCGTCTTCACCCTGGTATTCTCTGATCCAGCTTTTCAAAGGTACGTCCTCTTCTGTTGGTGATGTGTAGCCGTGAATGCCTGAAGGGGAATGTCGGCACATTTGCTTTCGGATTGGGCTTAGTTCATCCCAGAAATTTTCCACATTGCATTCGCCGCGGGCTTGAAGCCAGCGATAAGCGTATCCATAGAAGAGCACCTTTCGGGGTTGCGTCCAGTAATTTGCACTCGCCGAATGCCACAATCGACGGTCAAAAATAACGGCTGTACCACGGGGTGCGAGGATGGGTACGGCGCCTTTTACCATCTGATTGCGATTTCCGTTCGGCCAATTCATCTTATTTTTTAACTGGCTTCCCGGTATGACGTGAAAATTGCCGCGCCCAGGTTCGCTTGTGTCCGATAGGAAGTAGGCCACTTTGACCGATAAGCGCGGCCTCGGGCTTGTTTCCATTTCCTGATTCACGCGCCCGGTATCTTGATGCCAGCCGATTCCCAAACCGCGTTTGCTATCTGGTGGTTCGGGAGGCGTCACGTTCAGGTGTGCCAGATAGATTTGAATATTCCAGCCCAATATTCCCCAAACTTTTGGGAATGTGGTGTAGTGATCTATCAGGTCAATAAATGCAGGATCCCGTCCCAGAAAGTCGCGTTCGTGAACCCGTTTATGTGGTTCGATTTTTTGCTTTTCGCGTTCTTCGGCATTGACGCGGTCAACTGCTTTGGTCAATAGTCTTCTCTTTGCGTCGCTCAGCGCGTTTTCGATGATCAGATAACCCCGCTCTTCAAACTCGATCCGTTCGTCTTCGGTCAGGCAATGATTTAGCCAGCGTCTGTTCATAGCGTATCTCCTTTTCACGAAAAGAGGTTGGCCTTCCTTTTTTTTCGATCCAGAATGTAAAATTTGATAAGCCCTATCCCGCCGATCAGACCACAGGGGATTACAATGAAGCGGTACATTGAGACTTCTTCATGTCGAAACGATGCACCGGTCGCGCCTATTGTCGCAACGACAAATGACAGGTGAATGAGTTTTTGAGATAGGTTTTTATTGACAAAGGTCGAGATCAGAATCAACGCGAGTGCGGTGTGGAAAATGACAAATCCCGCATACCCATTTCGCACGGCGAGATCGAGTTGCCAATCATAGCGATAAATCCACACCATGAGCACATGTGCCAGAATGATCAGCGCGACAACGCGCCACAGCGCGGTCGGGTGTTGTTCTCGCAGGGTGAGTACGACCACAGTGGTTAAGCCCACATATCCCGTGATAGCGAGTAAAAAAGTAATGAATAGTTCCGTTGTTCCCGTTTCTACCATTGAATGATTCTCCCTCTTTTGATATGCAATATATGGCATGATATTCTGAGAACAAGTGTGTTTCACGGGGCAGCGCCGAGGTTTATAATACAAAACGGGTTGCGACGTATTGTCATAACCCGTTGTTTTTTACTGACTAAAATCGTGTCAGCACAATTTTTGGAGCCGCCCAGCGGACTCGAACCGCTGACCGCCTGATTACAAATCAGGTGCTCTACCAGCTGAGCTAGGGCGGCGTGTCCGTCAAAGATATACAAGTGGGCGATTTTTGGCAACCGCAAACCTGCCGGGAAAACGGATGGTTAGAAAAACGATGTCTTGTGTTTTTGCTCGCGTTCGTAGCGTTTAATGCCCAGTTGGATGAGGCGATCAATTAATTCCGTATAAGAAATGCCACTGGCTTCCCATAGCTTGGGATACATACTGATCCGCGTAAAGCCGGGAATGGTATTAATTTCGTTTACAACAAAGGTGCCGTCATTTTTGAGAAAGAAATCCGCGCGTGCCATGCCCTCACAGCACAGGACTTGAAATGTGCGAATGGCAAGAGCCTGCACCCGTTTTACAGCTTCTTCGGATAAATTAGCGGGGATGTGCAATACGGCGCCTTTTTCATCCAGATATTTTGCTTCGTAAGAATAAAACTCGTGCTGTGGCAAGATTTCGCCGGGGATTGAGACAATGGGCGTTTCGTTGCCCAATACCGAGCATTCGATTTCTCGCCCCTCGACAAACGCCTCGATCAGTACCTTCTTGTCGTAGCGAAATGCCTCTTTCAACGCGGGGATTAGTGCGCCTTTGTCGTGTACTTTACTCACGCCGACCGATGAACCCAAATTTGCTGGCTTTACAAATAAGGGTAATCCCAGTTCTGAAATCACATCATCCACATCCAGGTCGTCTAACTGGAATTGATGTGCTGTTCGCCAGGCGGCAACGGGAATACGGGCATCGCGCAGCAAGCGTTTCATCACGTCTTTGTCCATTCCCACGGCCGAGCCGAGTACATCGGCACCTACATAGGGGACATCGGCCAATCTCAAAAATCCCTGTACTGTGCCGTCTTCTCCCAGGGGGCCGTGCAAGACGGGAAAAACCACATCGACCGAGTCGGACGCAGACTGTCCCACGAGTTCACCGCGTCCTTCTGGCATCAACGTAATCAGCGCATTTTGATCTGCGTCAGAGAGACCCTCTGTATTCGCTTCGGGCAATAGTTGTTCGGCTTCGTTTAAGAACCATTGACCCGATTTGTCGATTCCTATTGGCACGACTTCGTATTTGGTCTTGTCAATCGCGTCAATGATGTTGCGCGCAGATTGCAGTGATACTTCGTGCTCTGCCGATTTTCCACCAAATAATATCCCTACGCGGATCTTTTTCATTTTTCTCTCTGCTTTTTTTTTCGTCTCCACCACCAGAACCCGAGTATGCCCACAACTATTAAAATTATCAGTATGCGATTATAAGTTTTTAATACAGTGATTACGATTTGCCAGTTTTCGCCGACCGTAAAGCCAAAGTAGATCAGCAGGCTATTCCACAATAATGTGCCAAATAATACGTAAAGCGTCATGCGTAGCGGATGCATCTGGCTGATGCCAGCCACAATACCGACAAATATCCGCACGGCGGGCATAAAGCGGTTGAAAATGACGATTTTGTCGCCATAGCGATTGAACCATGTTTCGGTGCGGTGCAGATTTTCTTCATTCAAGAACTTTATATTAAGTCGCAAAAAGAACGACCGCCCTTTTACGAAAGCTATGGCATAAAGGAGCAAACAACCCACTGCGCTGCCTATCCACATTGCAAAATACGCAGGCCAAACGGCGATTACTCCAATGCCAGCCAAATACGCGCCGAATACAATCAGGGTATCGCCCGGAATAACAGGTACCACGTTCTCTAAAAAAGCACCCAGAAATAGAAAAAAGTAAATCCACCCTGGCGGTTGGTCTCTCAAATAGGTGAGGAAAGAATCCCAGAGTTCAGTAAAGTAAATGAGAAAAGAATCCCAGAGTTCAGTAAAGTAGGCGAGAAAAGAATCCAGGAATTCAGTAAAGTACTCCAATTGTGTATCCTTTAGATGTGATACCCGAGACAGTTAGATTTTTGAATAAACTGCGCGATAAGTCAATATTTTTTTATTAACGCGACTGCCTGTGCTGCTATGCCTTCTTCGCGTCCGACAAAACCCATGTATTCGGTTGTGGTTGCTTTTACCGATATGAGATCGACCGATACTTCCAATGCACTTGCCATGTTTTCGCGCATTTGTTCAATATACGGCGATAGCTTTGGGCGTTGCGCCATCACGGTTGCATCCACATTGAGTATCTGCGCGTGCGATTCTTTCAGGATGTGAGCCACGCGCGCCAGCAATGTGAGACTTGATATATCTTTGTACGCGGCGTCTGTATCGGGAAAGAGACGACCTATGTCGCCGGCACCCAGTGCGCCCAATAGGGCATCGATGACGACATGGATTAATACATCTGCGTCTGAGTGGCCCAGCAGTCCTTTCTCGTGGGGAATATGTACGCCACCCAGGATTAGGGGACGGTCTTCCACGAGTTGATGCGCGTCATAGCCTTGACCAATTCGCAATGTCGGTGTCACGTCGCCTCGTTTTTCTAAAATGTACAATCCCAGGTCGAGGTCTTCTGGCGATGTAATTTTAATATTGTCTGCTCGCCCGGGCACAATGGTTACAGCTTCGCCCAAACGCTCTACCAGAGCCGTATCATCTGTTCCGAGATATCCCGATTCTCGCGCTTCCCGATGGGCGCGAAAGATCACATCGCGGCGAAATGCCTGGGGCGTTTGCACGGCTCGCAATGTCGATCTGTCCAGGGTTTTTGCGACTTGATTGTCCTGCACGCGCTTTATCGTATCTGTTACAGGTATACCCAAAACAGCGGCGCCGCGTTCAACTGCTGCCCGAACTACAGCATCGATATCTTCGGGGGTTACATAAGCCCGCGCGCCGTCGTGGATAGCAACTATGTCGGCATCTTGGGGTATCGCCCATAGCCCACATGCCACGGAATTCTGCCGTTCTGCACCGCCTGCAACCACATCGACGACTTTGGAAAAATTTTTATTTCCAAATTGTTCTCGGCAAGTATCGATGTCTTCACGCCCCACGACCAGCACAACGCGGTCAATGCGGTCTGCGCGTTCAAATGCGGTCAATGTCCAGGCCAATACGGGACGTCCGGCAAGGTCGAGAAACTGCTTTGGGATATGTGTCCCCATGCGTTTTCCCGATCCGGCAGCGAGGATGATGGCGTAGTTCATGGTTTGCGCTTATGTGTTATACTGATCTTGTTCCCGTTTGGCCCAGTCGGCGTTGACAAACATGTTCAGGCCGGGATCGGCGTATATGCCGTCTATTTTGTCGCCGTCGTGCTGTCGCAAGAAGTCGATGTCGATCTCTACGCCCCAGCCTGGGCCTCCGGGCAATTCAAAATGACCATCTACGACTTCGGGGTACGGCGTTCCTGCGCGTTTGACGTGCTCATCTGCAAAATCATTAAAGTGTTCGAGTACTTTGCCATTGCGGAGGGTTGCCATCAGGTGAAGGGTCGCAACGGTGGTGATAATTCCGCCGACATTGTGTGGCGCGACCATCACGTTATAGGTTTCAGCCGTTGAGGCAATTTTCTTGGTTTCCAACAGGCCGCCACACTGGTTTAAGTCCGGCTGGATAATATCTACAACTCGCATGGGAAATAGGTCTCTAAATTCCGCGGCTTTGTAAAGCCGTTCTCCGGTCGCAATTGGGATTGATGTATGTTGTGCCACTTTGGTCAATGCGCCCAGATCTTCCGGACGCGTCGGTTCTTCAATCCATCCCGGGCGCAGGTGTTCAATCGCTTTGGCGATTTCGATGGCCTGATGGGACGCGAACCGACCGTGCATTTCCACAAAAATTTGTACGCGATCACCCACGACGGAATGCACGGCTTCGATCAATTCAACGGATTTAAAAAATTCGTCGCGCGTCAGTTCCAGGTTGCCATTGCCAAACGGATCGAATTTAAGGCCGATATATCCGCGGTCGATCACTTTTTGAGCTGCTCTGGCATATTCTTCTGGCGAGCGCTCTACTGTGTACCAGCCATTTGCATACGCGGGCACGCGTTCAATGGTTTTGCCGCCGATGAGATTGTACACAGGCTGGTTGGTCAATTTGCCAATACAATCCCAGCATGCCATCTCTACGAGTGCCAGCCCTGTCATTACAACTTCACCGGGTACACCGAAATCGTGGAGTGTGAATCGGCAATACAGGTCCTCTATGTCGTACACACTGTGTCCGATGAAATGACGTCTGGTGTCTTTCAAAAACTCCAGCACAGTGTGCGTTTTGCCCAGGACGCGCGCTTCGCCAACCCCGCGCGTGCCGTCTTCCAATTCGATAAATACATACGTCAAATTGCGCCAGGGCGTTCCCAGCACATAAGTTTCGTAATTTTTGATTTTCAAGGGGTGCTCCTTTTTCGCTATAATATTATCATTGCATCGCCATAACTGTAAAACCGATAGGCTTTGCGTACGGCTTCTCGGTATGCTCGCATCGCAAACACACGTCCCATGAATGCGGCGACGAGCATGAGTAAAGTGGATTCTGGCAGATGGAAATTGGTGATTAGACCATCTACCAATCGAAAATTGTAGGGCGGATAGATAAAGGTGTGCGTCCAGTCCGATCCGGATTTTAGTTGCCAATTCGATCCGATTTTTACTGCTGCGGACTCAAGTGTTCGCACCGATGTCGTTCCCACTGCGATGACGCGCCCGCCATTTGCCCGGCATCGGTTGACGGTTTCTGCTGCGCTTTCATCGATTTTCCAAAACTCCGCACCCATTTTGTGATCGCGTATATCGTCTGCTTTTACGGGTTGAAATGTCCCCGGTCCGACATGTAACAGGATTCGCGCTAAACTTATGCCCAATGCTTCAATTTTTGTCAAGAGGTCGGGTGTGAAATGAAGCCCTGCGGTGGGAGCAGCGACCGATCCGCGCACACGCGCATAGACCGTTTGATACCGCTCTTTGTCAGAGGCGCGATCTTCTCGGCGAATATAGGGCGGCAATGGCACATGACCATGCGTTTTTAGCAGTTCATCCAGCGATCCTTTGCCCTCAAACCGCACGCGGCGGTTGCCCGAATCCAGTACATCCTCGACAATGGCAGTGAGGTCTGATCCTTCAAAAGCAATTTGAGCCCCAATTCGCAATCGCCGCCCGGGCCGGGCCATTGCTTCCCAACTATCGCCATGGGGATGCAGCAGCAAAAGTTCTACCGCACCTCTGGTGATTGGCCGGTATCCTTTTAACCGCGCGGGAAATACCCGCGTTTCGTTTAATACCAGACAATCGCCTGCGCGCAAAAAGTTGGGCAATTCCCGAAATGTTCGATGTCCAATCTCGCGGAGTGTGCGGTTTGCCACCATCAAACGGGACTCATCGCGTTCAGCCGTTGGGTATTGTGCGATCAGGTTATGGGGTAATTCGTAATAAAAATCAGAACGCTTCACTGGACGAGTTTTTAAATAAAGTGAGAATGTGACAATCGTATCATTCAAAGAGCGATGGGAAGTGGCGATGGGGTTCTGCTGGCTCTCTGAAGAGAATCTGCTGGCGCGGTGTCAGTTCTGTGTTGGTTGGCGATTGTACGCGATTGGGCCGCCAGGCGGTGTGCGCTACGCAGTATTTATAGAGGAGAGAGCGTCGTTCGTGCTTGCCGTACCAGGCCGATGTTCCGTGCGTTAGAGCTTCGGTAAATAAAATGGCAGAGCCAGCGGGTGCTCGTGGAATGATTATAAGGGGCGATTTTTCGGGGGCATCGAATATTTTTGGGGGCAATCGGTAGTTGCTTTTGTGGCTGCCGGGAATGCAGCAGAATCCCCCGTGGTCTGGCCCTGCGTCTGTGAGGCTCCACGCTACAACCATGAATCCGTCGGTGATCTCGTGTTTTGGAAAATTAAAGTATTTGCCCGGCACCGATCCAGAAATGGGCGACATGGCGCCGTAGTCGGCGTGCAGACGCCCTCTTCCCATGCCCGCTTTCATGTACATGCCATAGAGGCGATCAAGGCGAAAGCAGTCGCCCAATCGGAAGCGCAATATGGGCATAATTTGAGGGTGATCGAGGAGGTCGCAAAAGGGTTTTCCCCATTGCAGAAAGCCCGGGCCGTCCGGTGCGCTGCCAAATCGCTGCGTTTTGCCCGGTGGGGGCAGTTTTTGTTTGTCAAATAGTTCATTGAGGGTTGCTACTTCATCTGCGTTTAAGACATTTTCAACGACGAGATAGCCCTGCAAGTCGAGCAGGTACTGTTGTGTTTCAAGGTCTTCCATAATGTCCTCCCGTTGTTTGTTAGACGATGTGGTATAGCGTCCTATATTATATGTTGGTTGGACTATATTAGATTTCGTCTTTGGACGCAAGGAGAAAGACCAGCAAACGGTCGGTTGCAAAATCAGGTGGGACGCATTATATTTCTCCGGGCTTTATGATTTCACGCAAAAGAAACGGTGTGTATCACGCCGTTTCTTTTTTTCCCAATAACAGGAGTGAGCTATGGGAGTTAAGACCTGTCTTATGGTGGGCGGCGGTGGTATGGCAGGGGGCTGGATCAATCGCATGACGCAAAAATTTGAAGATCGCATCAAAATTATCGGTCTCGTCGATGTCAATCGGGACGTGCTGAACCGTCAGGCGCAGGCACTTGGTCTGTCCAAAGATCAACTTTTTACCTCATATGAAGATGCTGTGTCCGCTGTCAAAGCCGATTTTTGTGGTGTGGCAACACCGCCGCCGTTTCATGCGCCGGCAACGGTTGCTGCGCTTGAGGCAGGCATGCCCGTGATATCTGAGAAACCGATTGCAGATACGCTCGGTGCGGCTAAAGACATGGTTCGCGCTGCTCAAAAGACGGGCTTGCCCTGTGCCATTATTCAAAATTATCGCTATGCCCGAAACAAACAGGAACTCGTTCGGATTCGCAATGAGGGTCGCCTTGGTCGTTTGCAGCATATTGTTGGGCGCTATGCCTGCGATTATCGGGAATTTGAATCGTGGGGCAAAGCCTGGCGGCATACGATGGAATTTGGTCTTCTCTTTGAAGGCTCAGTGCATCATTTTGATATGCTGCGCTTTCTTTCGGGCGGCGATCCCGATACGCTTATGGGATTTGGCTGGAATCCCGAATGGTCGAGTTTTGATCACCATTCGAGCGGGATGTATCTCGTAAATATGGAAAATGGCATGCATGCGTTTTACGAGGGTAACAGCTCGGCGGCGGGTATTACCAACTGCTGGCATCGGGAACACTATCGCGCTGAATTTGAAGAGGGGACGGTTGAGATCGCCGAAGGTGCTACCGTGACGATTCACCGCGTTGGGGAAGAGCCAGAAGTTTATGAAGCACCTGAAATTGAATGGGAAGGTCACGATCATCTCTTTGATGAGTTTCTCAATTGGCTCGACGGGGGACCGCCTTCCGAGACGCGCATTGAAAAAAATATTATCTCGTATGCTATGGTTATTGCCGCAATGGAGACGACGCTGGATGGGCAGCCAAAGAAAATCGCAGATTATGTTGCAGACCTTGGATTGTAGGCTGACTTGCCAAATTTTAAAAAGCCCTCCGCAGCACTGCTGCGGAGGGCTTTGAATTGGTCGTTTCTCGCCTATTAGCAACACCCTATACTCGACAAGATTCCCCTGATATATCCCAGTGTGAATGCGAGGTCACGGTCGATACCCTCAGGTGTGTTAGAGCCGACGCATTCTACGTAGAGGGGTCCTGTGAATCCTCCGCCGGTTAGTCCGGATAAGATGCGGTGAAAATCGACTTCGCCATCTCCCGCTGTGGTCTGCACATTGGGGTTGTTATCGGAATCCAGAGCGCAATCTTTTACAATGGCAGTTGAGGTGTATTTTGCAATATCATCCACTTCCTGTTCTGGGCGCACTTCGCCGCGCGTGTAGTGAATGATGTTGCCCGGGTCGTAGCTTACCGCAAATGCCGGATGATTGATCTGGTGATACAGGTCAATCAATTCTTTTGCTGTCAGGCTGATGCCCCCGTGTGGCTTGAGAGAAATGCCCAGGTCTAAGGTTGCCGCGTGTTCAGAGGCACGGCGCATGACTTCGGGATATATGCCGTAATATTCTTTTTTGCCCGTTCCCAATTCCAATATCCATTTCGCGCCGAGTTCGGCGGCGTTATCCAGTAATTGTTTATACGCATCTACCGCGCCATCCACGCCGTGTTCCAACATCGCTCTGCCGAGCAACATGGATGGGTTGACGCCTGCCTGGGCAGCAGCCCTTTTGGTGGCTGCGATTTGCGCGGCACTGCTTTCTGTATTTACGGGTATAACCCCATCGTGTGCAAATACAGCTACGTCCGTATATCCCGCGCTTGCGATGTGTTCACACGCCTCTGCAAATGACAGGGCGTTAAGAGGTCGTGTTGTGCTGCCAATGACGAGTTCCATCATTTACTCCTTCCTTATTTGTTCATCCGTGGTTGTGAATGTCTTTCCCGCAATGTGGGCATTTATCGCCGCGATGAGATTCCTGCATGGCTTCGACAAATCCGGAACTCAAGATGCCTGCGGGCAAGGCAAACATGCCAACGCCGAGCACGGCAATTAATGCCCCAAAGAATTTGCCCAATGGCGTTATGGGAAAGACATCGCCATAGCCCACGGTTGTCAGCGTTACTATTCCCCACCACATGGTTGTTGGAATGCTCGAGAATGCCTCGGGTTGTGCATGGTGTTCGACAAAATACATCAGACTGGATACAATGACTAATAAAAGTGTTAGTGCAAATGCCACGATATAGAGTTCTCGGCGTTTTTGCCATATTACCCGGCCAAACATTTGCATTGAATGCGAATAGCGGCCCACTTTGAGCAGGCGAAATAACCGCAACAAGCGCAGGGGTAGCGTGTAATCGGGCGGTATTGTGACCAGCAAGAAGATGTAATAGGGAAAAATGGCGATAAAATCAATCAGTGCCAGAGGGGTCAGCATAAATGCCAACCGTCCAGTGAGGGGACGCGCGAATTTTGTATCTGCGGTGCAACACCAGATACGCAGCATGTATTCAACGGTGAAGATCAGCACGCATATAGTTTCAAAAAGCTCGATAAATTTGCCATAGGTCTCATTAATTCCCTCGATGGTTTCGAGTATGACCATTGTCACATTCAGGACGATGAGGGTGATAATAAAAAGATCAACTATGCGGCTTAGCCGATCCCCTTCTTCGGCTTTTTCCAGGATTGCATACAAGTGTGTTTTTGCAGTCATCGCGTTTACCTCCCGCTTGAAAATAGAGTTGTTTCGCTATCTTTACAAGTGAATATTAAGTGGTGAAGGGGAAAAGAAGACAGCGAATAATCTGAGCTGTCTCACAACACAGGAGGTTTATTTGTCTGATCTTTTAAGAAATTCAATTGTTCGAGTTATTTTTGCGATTATTCTTGCTGTGGTCCTGGTGGGCGTTTTGCCGGGGAACCGGGAACGCGTTTTACACGAGCAATTGTTGACTGCGATTCCCAAATTGGCGGAGCAGTTTGGCGATTATCCGTGGATACTGTCGCCAGATGCGGATTATATGTTGCAAAATGCTTTTGCCGAAGCGCAGAGTCGCCGGCCTGATGTGGCTTCTGAGGGTGAAGGGATTGTATTTCGCGGTGCGACGACTTCCACGGGTTATCATCTCGTTGCTGTGCGGGGTTCTGATGAACATGGGGAAGTTTTGTCGCTTGTTACGGCGTGGAGTCTTTTTCCACCTGTTGCTGCGATTCTGGTGGCTATTGTCAGCGGTCGTCTTATTCTGGGGCTTTCACTATCTATTCTCGCGGGGGGATTTCTCGCGTCGCTGGGAGAACCTTTTTATTATTTGCCGGTTATTGCGCTGCAAAAATCCCTGATTGATTATGTTTGGACGCCTTTGCAAAGTTCGTTTCAGCTCTATATTCTCGCGTTTACCGCAGGGCTTATCGGTATGGTGCGCGTTACCACGCTTTCGGGTGGCAATCGCGGCATTGCCAATGTGCTGTCCCGACGGGCCGAGGGCGCGCGTTCAACGCGGTTGGCGGCATTTTTTATGGGGCTTGCCATTTTTTTTGACGACTATGCCAATTCTATTGTGGTTGGTTCTACGTTGCGCCCGATAGCGGATCGGTTCAGGGTATCGCGCGAAAAACTCGCGTATATTGTCGATTCGACCGCCGCTCCTATTGCGGGTATTGCGATTATCAGTACGTGGATTGGATACGAAGTCAGCCTTTTTCAGGATTTGATGACGGATCTCAAGACCGGGCTGTCGGGATACCAGCTTTTTTTTAATGCTCTTCCTTTGCGTTTCTATTGTTTGCTCACGCTCACGTTTGTTCTGCTTTCGGCTTATCTTCGCCGCGATTACGGGCCTATGCTCGCTGCCGAACGCCGCGCGCAAACAACGGGTCAGGTGATGCGCCCCGGTGCGACGCCAATGACGGGACGCGCACAGGATGAAATTGGTCCTGTTGAGGGGGGCCAGCCCGTGTGGTGGGCGGCTGTTTTACCCGTGATTCTCGTTATTGTGTGCGTTATTGGGGGGATGGCTTTTGATACCTGGGATCACGAGAGGGTGCTGGCTGCGCGGCGGGATTATGGTTTGATGAGTAGCGCGTTTTGGAGTGCGTGTTTTTCCAACGCCAATACCGCACAGGTGCTTTTTGTGGCGGCGATGCTCGGTTCTGCACTCGCGATAGTGATCGCTATTACGCGCAGGCATGTTGAAACGGGTGCGCGGGTTATTTCTGCGAGGGATGCTGTCTCGACATGGGCGCGCGGTATTGTCGGCGTGTGGTATGCGATTGTTATTTTGATTCTCGCATGGGCGATTAAAGAGGTCTGCGCGGATGCGGGTACGTCAACTTATCTTACCGCAGCACTGTCTCCGCTTATTTCCCCGGGACTGCTGCCTCTGCTGATTTTTCTTCTCGCTGCGCTTGTTGCTTTTTCAATTGGCACGTCCTGGACGACTATGGCGATTCTCATTCCTACGGTTGTTCCGCTCGCACATGCATTGGGGGGATTGCCGCTGACGATCCTGGCAGCCGCGGCTGTGCTCGATGGGGCGATTTTTGGTGACCATTGCTCGCCTATTAGCGATACCACCGTGATGGCGAGTATCGCATCGTCTTGTGACCATCTGGATCACGTTAAAACACAACTCCCCTACGCGCTGACGACGATGAGTGTCGCGGGCATTTTTGGCTATCTGGGGACAGCACTGATTTATCCGGGTTGGGTTGGTCTCGTTCTGGGCCTGATTACTATTCCAATAATTCTTCTCGCTATAGGTAAAAATCCGGATGAATAGCGGTTAGT
>JAJEAX010000143.1 GCA_022822565.1 Candidatus Latescibacterota bacterium | reverse complement strand
TGTTTGGGCGCCTATTCCAGAAAAATATCGGTATCTCGGTTCTATGAATTTTTCCCTCAAACTCATGGAGGAGGCAGAACTCGCGGTTTCTCCCGGTATTGGTTTTGGCGATATGGGCGAGGGATATGTACGCATTTCTCTGGTCGAAAATGAGCACCGAATCCGCCAGGCTGTTCGCAATGTCAAACGCGCGTTGTTTTAATACGCAGAAAAGCAAACACAGGCATGTCCCGGTGAAAACAGGGTAATAAATCATGATTACACAAATCGAGATCGGGGGCTACCGGCTTCTCGACGAGTTTGTGGCCGACCTCAACCCGCTGACAGTGGTCATAGGCGCGAATGCCGTTGGCAAGAGTACGCTGATTGACTGTCTGCAACTGATTGCTCAGTGTAGCACGGTGCCGGTAAATACCGCGATAGGTTGGCCTGGGGCATCATCTCTTCTTACAGTAGGGAACGAGAATAGGCAGTTGACTTGGAAAATCACTTTTCATCAGCCCGATATATGGGACGCTTCGCCATTGAAGAAGGAACAGTCTTTGGTGTACGAGGTCGTTCTACAGGCCGATGAACTGGGCCTGCAGATGCAGCCGCAATACGAGGTTCTCAGGACTCGAGAGACATTACTGGGATACAGCGATCCCCTCAAATTTCTGGAGGTAACCCCATATCAGCGACATATCTTTGACATAGAACAACGTCGATTGATACCATTTGATGAAGCGCAATCTTCGCCTGATGCCGTCCGCGAGTCCGATTCAGCGGAAGCCACCTCAAGAAGCGGTTTGCAACAACCTGTACAACAGGAGCCAGCGTTGCTGCTTTCACAAATTCGCTTCTTCAACGAGTTTCCCATTCCTTCTCGGGTCCGCGTTCTATTGGAGAGCATGGCATTTTATCCGGGTTTCGATGTGACACGGTCTTCCTCGCTCCGCACTAAGGCCGCCGATATCAAGCCAGTTACGACATTATCGGCTAACGGAGACAATTTGGGTACCGTGCTCCACGAAATTCTGACCCGATATGATTTTCGTTCAGCAGCAGAGGAGTTGCGCGATTTTCTGCGCGTAGCCTATCCTGCATTTGAGGAAATTCATTGCGATACCACGTATGGAACGCCGCCACAAGTGCTCGTCAGAGTACGCGAGAAGGGCATGTCTCGCTCTATGGAGTTAGGGGAATTATCGGACGGCATGGTGCGTTTCCTTTGCCTGGCGACAGCCCTGTTAAATCCGCGACTTCCGCTCTTGGTGGCGATTGACGAACCGGAATTAGGCTTGCATCCCGGTCTGTTGCCGATTGTAGCCGAGATGATCAAGTTAGCGGCAGAGCGCACTCAGGTGCTCGTGACGACGCATAGTCCGGACTTGCTCAACTGTTTTGAGATAGGCGATGTAGCCGTGATGGCGCGGGATATATATGACGCAAAGGTCGTGTGGCATCGTCCCGCGAGTCGCAATACGCTTTTGCCAATGCTCGACAACATTACCGGCGAAACCCTGGGCGACCTTCACCGCTCCGGCGAACTGGAGGCTGGCGCATGAAGGTGTGGGTTTTTGTGGAAGGAAATTCGGACATTCAGGCATTGTCGGCATTATGGAGCGGCTGGAAGCAGCAGCTTAGGGAGAAAGGCTGGGGCATTCAGCTAATATCTCTTGGAAACAAGTCCAACTATTTCAGAAATATTGGCCCCCGAGTGATCAGGAAGTTGTTGTATGATACAAGCGATCTGGCTGTGGGCTTACCCGATCTCTACCCTAATCGAGAATACGCGAATACGGACTACAAACACGACAATTTGAAACAACTTCAAGATGTGCAAACGCAACTCGTAAAACAGAATTTGCAACAGCAGGTCAGAAGGGCTGACTTTGATAGCCACATGGCGCGTTTTTATGCCAGTGCGTTGAAATACGATTTGGAAGTGCTTCTCCTCGCTGCTACGAGTCAACTTCAATCCCGACTCAAGATGCGGAACAGGCCCAGCGGTTGGCGGCGGCCTCCTGAGGATCAAAACCAAAATAGGCCCCCAAAGAAAATTGTTGAGGAACTCTTCCGGCGGCATCTTAAGCGGACCTATCTTGAAAATTCGGATAGCAATGCCATTCTCAGAAATGCAGACTTGGGAGAGGTGGCGGAACAATGCCCGGCATTCCGCGCTATGATTGATTGGATTGGCGATAAGACCGGCGTACCTGGATATTAAAATCGAGAGATAGACATTTTGAAATACTACAATTGAGGTGTTTTGTGAACATTACAGAAAATACCATCTATCCCCCGAAGGGCTATAAGGTCGCGGGGCTTCATTGCGGTCTCAAAGAAGGGGATGAGAAAGACCTTGCGCTTATTGTGTCTGATCGAGTGGCTTCGGCAGCGGGGATGTTTACTATAAATCGCGTGTGTGCAGCACCCGTGCATCTCAATCGGGAACATTTGCGAAATGGACGGGCGCGAGCCGTTGTGGTCAATAGCAAAAATGCCAATGCGTGTACCGGAGATCAGGGCATGGCCGATGCGCGCCAGATGGCGCAATGGGTGGGTAGGGGTTTGGATGTTGCACCAGAAGATGTGCTGGTCAATTCGACGGGGGTCATCGGTGTACCTTTGCCGATGGGGTGCCTTGAAATGGGTATTCGAGATATTGTTCCGCAACTCGATGTTGGGGGATGGGACGATGCTTCAGAGGCGATCATGACGACTGATACTGTGCCGAAGAAAGCATCTGTGCGATGTGAAATAGATGGCAGCGAGATCGCGATTGCCGGGATCGCTAAGGGCGCGGGTATGATTGCGCCAAATATGGCGACTATGCTCGCTTTTGTGCTCACAGATGCGGCGCTTTCCCCTGGGGTGCTCCAAAATGCGCTTTGTGAAGCTGTGACACAATCTTTTAATTGTATTACCGTCGATGGCGATATGAGTACTAATGATACGGTTCTGGCTCTGGCGAATGGCGCGGCGAGTAAGAGTGAACTCACGGGCGAAGATCTCCACACTTTCCAGGACGCGCTCAATGCAGTTTGCATTAGTCTGGCCAAACAAATTGCTCGCGATGGCGAGGGTGCGACCAAACTTATCATTGTTCGCGTTGATGGCGCAGCTACCGAGGCTGATGCACGCACTGTGGGGCTGTCTGTTGCCAACTCGAATTTGGTCAAGACTGCTGTTTTTGGACGCGATCCCAACTGGGGGCGGATTTTGTGTGCGGCGGGTTATGCCGGCGTGGCTATGGATCCCGACCACACAGCCGTTTCAATGGCCGGTATCCCTATTTATGATGATGGTAGTGGGCTTCCTTTTGACCAGGAGCGCGCTATCGAAGCTCTGGGTGCTTCTGATATCGCTATTGACATTAATTTGAACATCGGCGAGGCATCGGCCACTATTTATACGTGTGACCTGACTTATGACTACGTCCGCATAAATGCGGAATACACGACATAACTTCACATGCCCAAATCTCCCTTTACACAGCGCGTTCTCAATATTCAGGCTTCTGCGACGGTATCGGCTTTTGCCAGGGCAGGAGAGCTGAGACGACAGGGCGTTGATCTCATCTCTCTCGTTGCGGGTGAGCCTGACTTTGAGACTCCTGAGCACATAAGAGATGCTGCGATTCGCGCTATTGATGCGGGCCATACGCGATATACCAATCCCGCGTCGGGTATTCCCGAACTCAAAGACGCGATCTGTGATAAATTTGAGCGCGACAATGATTTGTATTATGACCCCTCGCAAATTATTGTGACGTGCGGGGCAAAACAGACCATTTTTGACGCCATTATCGCTTTGATAGAGGAAGGGGACGAGGCCATTATTCCCGCTCCTTATTGGACGAGCTATGCCGATCAGGTGCGCTTAATGGGTGGCAATCCGATCATTGTGCCGACTACGCAAGACTTGGATTTTTGCATGACGGCGAAGCAACTTCAAGATGCCATTACCCCACGAACAAAATTTGTGCTTTTAAATAGCCCCTGCAATCCGACGGGAAGTGTTTATACCCGCGAAAATATGAATGCACTGGCCGATGTGATTGCGGGTGCTAATGTCTATGTGATTGCCGATGAAATTTACGAGAAACTCCTTTACGAAGATGCCGAACATGTGTCTATCGCGGCTTTGTTGCCCGAGTTGGCAGATAGAACACTGACTGTTAATGGCGTGTCAAAATCCTATGCAATGACCGGATGGCGCGTGGGGTATGGCGCAGGCCCCCAGAATTTGATCGATTTGATGATTAAAGTTCAAACTCAGGAAACTACTAATACCTGTACGATTTCTCAGTACGCCGCGCTCGAAGCTCTTACAGGACCTCAAGGCTGCGTCGAAGTGATGCGGCGTGCTTATGTTAAACGACGCAATCAAATCGTTTCTCGTCTCAATCGGATGCCGGGCGTGTCTTGCAATATGCCCCGGGGCGCGTTTTATGTTTTTCCCGATATCTCTGAATATATTGGCAAGCCGTCATCATGCGGGCATATTGACAGCGATGTTGCGCTTTGCAATTTTTTGCTCGAAGAAGCACGTGTCGCCTGCGTTCCCGGTACGGGTTTTGGCGCACCGGGATATTTGCGATTTTCCTATGCCGCATCGCCCGAGCAAATCACCCGGGGCATGGACCGCATTGAAGCGGCGTTGACTGCACTTTATATAAAGGACGATCATTCATGAGCGACCGATCTTATCTCGATTTTGAACAGCCACTGGCCGAGTTGGAGGAGAAAATCGCCGCGCTTCGGGAACGGGCCAAAGCGGAAGGTCTGGATGTGACTGACGCAATTGAAGTTCTCGAGAAACGCCACGAGAAACTCGAACGCGATATTTTTCGCAATCTCACGCGGTGGCAAAAATACCAGCTATCACGCCACCCTCAGCGACCTTATTCGCTGGACTATATCGACCGTATAACTTCTGATTTTATCGAGTTGCACGGCGACCGCTGTAGTGGGAATGATCAGGCGATTGTCGGGGGATTGGCGTATTTTGAAGGCCAACCCATCGTCGTTATCGGGCAACAAAAAGGGCGCAATACAAGCGAGAATCTCAAGCGCAATTTTGGCCTTCCACATCCGGAGGGATATCGCAAAGCCCTGAGGTTGATGCAGTTGGCCGCCAAATTTGGTCGTCCCGTGCTTTGTATGGTCGATACGCCGGGCGCGTTTCCAGGGCTGGCCTCGGAACAGCGAAGTATATCAGAAGCCATTGCTCGCAACCTTTTAGAGATGGCGCGGCTACCCGTTCCTATTGTCGTTGCAATTATCGGTGAAGGCGCGAGCGGAGGGGCACTGGGCATTGGTGTAGGCGACCAAATTCTCATGCTCGAAAATGCCTGGTATTCAGTGATCAATCCCGAATCCTGTTCGCTCATTCTCTGGCGCAACCGGGACAAACGCACGGAAGCTGCAGAAGCTATGAAAATCGCGGCAGAAGATCTTCTGGACCTCGGTGTTATTGACTGCATTGTGCCAGAGCCTTATGGGGGGGCACATCGCAACGTTGAGTTGGCAGCACAAAATCTGAAAAAAGCCGTTTCAGATGCACTTGCAGAGATTGTTAAAATACCCGTTGAAAATCTTTCAAAATTACGGGTTGAAAAATTCAACCGAATGGGGATTTGGGAAGAATTTCGATAGATAGTGGACTCACCTCCAGCCTGTATATCCGCGTCTGAAAACGTATGTGTTTTTCAAGAGCTATTCTCCCGTTATAATGTCGTACCTCCAGCCTGCATATCTGCGCCTGAAAGGCGCGTAAATTTTTTTTATATAGCGATGTTCTTAAGTTTCAAGACCTTATTTCAATCGCGTAAAAAAAACCGACAATAAAGGTCAATTTAGTAGTTGACGCGCGGACTTTCACTGTATATATTCTATCTGTGATTCAAATGAATTTTTTGTTGTATCTCCATATTTTTAATATGGTTATGTGTATTTCTATTTAGGTGGGTGGAGGTTGCTCTAATCTTTAAGCCCTGAATTGGTCCAGGAGGAATTTGGTTTGGACTTTAACGGTCAAACTATGGTATTACCGGGGGAGATAATACTATAGCACTGGCCGACAATATGAAGAAACCACATCCCTATTTCGGTGCACTCCAATTAGTGGAGGCTGATGGAAAAGATACCTTCATCCACCTGAACAAAAAAGCGGTCCTATCTGGATCGTTTTTTTTATTTTTGTTCAGTTTTGAGCCACGGCGCAATATCGATGTGTCCGCGATCTATTCTCATTGCGATTGCACCCGAATGATCGGTTCTCCAAATTTGTATCCCCATATCGCGAAAGCGTTGTACAACTTCTGGCGAAGGATGCCGAAACTTATTGTTTATTCCGCAAGATATGGCTACAACGCTGGGATTGACACCCGCGAGAAACTCGGGTGTTGAGGATGTGCGCGAGCCGTGGTGCGCAGCTTTGAGGATGTCTGACCGCAGGCGATGATTCCAGAGCATCAGATCGCTATCTGTCTCGTGCTCTATATCTCCAGTCAATAATATCGCTGTTTCCCGATAGACGATTCGAATTACGACCGAACCATTATTCAATCCATCGGGTGCCGATCCCGAGTCGGAGACATAAGTCGATGTCGGATGTAGCACCAGACCGCCAATACCCACCAGACTATCTCCCGCAGCCACAGCCTGATATCTGATGCCTTTTGTTTTTACTATCTTTTTTAGTCGTTTGCCGGTAATAGAATCAACGTGCTGTCCCGCATCGAGATAATAATCTACCGATATCTGTTCCAAAACGGAAATCAGGCCACCAATATGATCGGCATGCGGGTGAGATCCCACCACGACATCTATATGATCAATATTCTGACTTTTGAGAAATGGCAGAATCACGCGCTCTCCCATGTCGGTGTAGTGCGTGCGAATACCACCATCGACCAGAAGTGTTCGTCCATTCGGATATTTAAAAAAAATAGCATCGCCCTGACCGACATCGAGGAAATAGATTTCAAGGGCTGACTCTGTTTGCCAGATATTTTTCCAGATTCCGATATTTGCCAGAACAAGGGCGATTATGAGGCAATAAGTACCCCAAAGGCGCCTGACAGTAGGGTGAATTAGAGGAATCAGGACCAGATAAATCGCAAAGATAACCCAGGAGGGACGTGCAACTTCAAAAGCAGCCCACTCTGGCTCGGCCATGAATTTTGCACATTTGATAGTTCCGCTCAAAATTAGCCAGTTCGCGGCGTTTAATATCGTCGCCAGAGGTTCCCAACAGGCGAAGGACAATACAGTCAGGAGTCCCAGGGCAACGCCAACGCCTATGAGTGGTACGACAATTAAATTTGCGATTAAGCCAATAACCGATACCAGCCCAAAATATGCCACAACAAAGGGTAGAGTCGTTGCCTGAGCAGCGAGAGAAACAGCCAGAGGCCCTGCGATACAGGTATCGTACCATCCCTTTTTTTCGGGTAAGAAGTCACGCAATGGGCGATAAAAAATCAAAATGCCGCCCGTGGCTACAAATGACAGTTGAAAACCCACATCGAACAGGTCCTGTGGTCGAGCGATCAACAGTCCCAAACCCGCTATGCCCAGGATATTTCCACCGTCTATATCGCGCTGTCCCACCATGCCCAAAAGTGCCACACATCCCATTGTCGAAGCGCGCACGACCGAGGGGGGCAATCCGGTTATCAGCGCGTAAAGCACCAGCGCACAGATTGTCAGCGTGGCAGTGATACCCCGCCCAATTCCCAGTATCTTCAGGAAAAAAAATACAGCTCCAGCAATCAAACCTACGTGAAGTCCAGATACCGCTAAGACGTGATTGACACCCGTTTGTGCGAATGCGGTTTTAACTTCTTCGGGCACCGCATGCTTTGCGCCTAAAAGCACCCCTTTTAAGAGGCCAGCAGGTCCCCCGGAAAGATTCTGATCAATTGCGCGGCGAATGAGATTTCTAATGGGCAATACGATCCGCGCCCACCAGTCATCTTTTTTTTGTTGATGTGTAATAATCTGATTGCGCTTTTGCACCGTGCCCAAAGCATCAATACCCCTTCGTTTCAGAAAATCCCGGTAATCAAATGCGCCCGGATTTCGCGGGGGACCAGGTTGATAGAGCTGTATCTGCAATTGCATTCGATCCCCGTAGGTGGGCAATGCAGTACCCGCCTTAAACCTGATGAGCGCCTTGCCGCTTACAGCGCGTGTCGTGTCTTTGAAGACGATTTGAAGTACGTTAAAGACGGTGCGATAATCGCCATCGATGCGTTCTGGGTCCGACGATACCAATCCTTCGACTTCGGCAAGTGTGCGGTCTGCAGGTAAGAACAGGACAAAGTGATCTGCAGCGCGTTCCAGGCTCTGCGCGCTTCTCAATGCACCCAGCAAAATGAGAAGGCTCGCAAAAAGGATGCTCATCTTTCTCTTATTCCAGTGTCTCCACAGCCCCACGCCACAAAAACAGATAAGGGTAAAGGCGCAAAGTATGGTGGGTGCTGGAAATACCCCAATATACCTGTGTAAACCGATTCCCAAAGCGAAGTACAGCGCAGTCCACAATGCGGGTCGTCTCATGTTGTTTCCTTTTTTGATCCCGTATTGTGGCAATTTTCGTGCCAGCTCTCATGGCGTGCTCATATCCGCTATTTGAGGAAAAAACTGTTCACATGATGAAAAAAAATGTTCCCCTTTTCGTCATTGACTTTCCCCATGTGAGATGGTATATTTCCAAAACTGTATGCTTTAGTGGAAGTTAGGATCGTTACTTTTTTTGCGTTTGGGTCGTTATCATGCAGATTCGCCTGACGCTCGAATACGATGGGACCGACTTTAAGGGCTGGCAAATTCAGCCTGACCAACGCACGGTCCAGGGCGAGCTTCAGGCACGCCTTGAGCAACTTTATGGCGCACCGGTCCCGGTTACGGCGTCTGGTCGTACAGATGCAGGCGTTCACGCACTCGGGCAGGTCGTCAATTTTACGCCTACACGCGATATTTCGCTCGATCGCTTGCAGCACGCGCTCAATGGCATGTTGCCGCCCGATGTTGCGGTCAAAAGTGCCGATTATGTCGGCCCTGACTTTCACGCGCGTTTCGATGCCCAACGCCGTCATTATTTTTATTGTATCCGGCATAACAAACAGCCTATTGGTCGGCATTATGCGTGGTATATGCGCGGCGAACTCGATCTCAATGCAATAAAACGGGCGAGCAAAATTCTCATTGGCCAACACGACTTTACGTCTTTTTGTGTGGCGGCCAATGAAAAAGAAAATCGAGTCTGTCAGGTCTATACATGCGATTGGCAACGGCGGGGCGACGAACTCATATTTTATATTTCCGGTAATCGCTTTTTACGCGCAATGGTGCGCAGTATCGTTGGCACCCTCGTAGAAATGGGTCGAGGGGCGCGACCTGCCGAATCTATGCATGATATTCTCGGTGCTCGCAACCGCCAAAGTGCCGGAGAATCCGCTCCTGCCCAGGGTTTGTTTCTCGAAAGGGTGATTTACGACGATGAACTCCCGTGAGGATGAGTGCCGTGAAGCACCCCCTGCTGATTTTGCTATTGGGCTTGTGCATTGGCCTGGCACTATTTCCCCTGCTCAATCGGTCTTCGTCCAACACGAGCGCGGTAAGTACAAGTATTGAGACTTCGCGCCGAAATGCCATTGTTCGAGCGGTTGAAAATGTGGCGCCAGCAGTCGTTAGCATCAATACGGTTTACGATCGGGATTATCCCCGATATCCCGATAGCTTTTTTGAACCCTTTGAACTTTCCAACAGGCGACGCATTCCTGGAATCGGCTCGGGGTTCGTGATACAGACCGATGGTTATATCCTGACCAGCAGCCATGTTGTCGATGGTGCGCAGGAAATATTTGTAATTTTTCCCGACGGTCGTCGCTTTGATGTTCTCGATGTTTTTATAGATCGCCAATGGGATCTGGCCGTTGTGCAGATCGATGCTGATAGTCTCTATGTTCCCGAGATTGGGACATCTGAAAGCGTTATTATTGGCGAATGGGCAATCGCGCTTGGAAACCCTTTTGGCTTGCACTTTGAAGATCTCAATCCCACCGTTACGGTTGGTGTTATTAGTGCAGTAGATCGCATTGTTCGCCCAGAGCAAAACGAACGCGCCTACAAAAGCATGATTCAAACGGACGCTTCAATTAACCCCGGCAACAGCGGTGGTCCTCTGGTGAACAGCCTTGGTCGGGTTATTGGCGTTAATTCGTTTATCTTTTCACAGGGTGGATCGCTGGGCATCGGTTTTGCAGTGCCCATTGATCACGCAATCCAAGTGGCCTGTCAGCTCATTGACCAGGGTAGCCGCGAGTTCTGGACCGGGCTGGATATTCACAACCTCAACTCGCATATTGCCAGCACCCTTGGGGTTCAGACAATTAAAGGTGCTTTGATCACTGTCGTCGATCCCCTCAGCCCAGGTGAAAGCGCCGGGTTGCTGCTCGGTGATGTGATTGTGATGGTCAACGACAAAAATACCAGTAGTGCTGATGATGTCGTAGATGCTTTTCGGTACGCGGCTGTTGGCGATACATTTAATCTCAAAATTTTGCGTGGTCGAGGTCACGTATTTGATACCCAACTCGTCTTAGAAGCCGACCCGCGCAACGAGTAATCCCCGATTGGAGCCTTGTCAATGAATGCCAAAGCAGCCCTGCCCAGCCTGTTTACCATTAGCAGTTTGTTTTGTGGCTTTTTATCTATTTATTACGCTGTGAATGGACGTTTTATCGAGGCAGCACTTCTCATCGTTATTGCGGGGTTTCTCGATGCGTGTGACGGAAAAATTGCGCGATACTTCCATACGTCCAGCAACTTTGGCGTCCAATTAGACTCCATTGTCGATGTCTGTTCTTTTGGCGTGGCCCCGGCTCTGCTCATGTTGTACTATCTCGATACTTTGCTGGTCATTCGCTGGTTGCCTTTTGTCGTTTGTTTTTTATTTTTGTTGTGTGGTGCGCTGAGGTTGGCGCGTTTCAACGCACAATTAAAGGGATTCGAGAAAGAAAATTTCTCTGGCCTCCCGATCCCAACGGCAGCGGGTACTTTGGCCGCATATATTCTTTTTACAGAACATGTGTGGCAGAGCAGCACTCACGCACCTCATTTTGCCATCGCCCTGTGCGTTGTGCTCTCATTTCTCATGATCAGCACAATGGAGTACAACGCGTTTTCGAGATTATCAATTGAAACCAGACGTGGTCGCATCCGCTTGATTTTTTTACTGTGTATTATCGTGCTCATGTTTTTTTATACTTATGAAGTATTCTTTCCCGTGGCACTCGCCATTTCCCTGTCTGGCCTGTTCAGGTGGTTGTATTATGCCATCACAGACCGCGAAGTGGCAGATGTACGGGACTAAAAATTCACCTTTTTTGCAAAGCGTGGTTATGGGGCGAAGAAGTCTGGGAATTCTCATTGTTGCGATTTTTGTCGGTATTCTTGCCGGCAACGTGGTTGGTCAGGTTCTGGCTGTTATTTTTGACAGTCTTGGCCTGGAAAATAATGTAGCGCAAAAAGTACTTGTTGAATCTTATGTCTATAAGCTCAATCCCATTGAGATCAACTTGATCATTATGACCTTTATATTGGGTTTTTCGATTGATTTCAATGTGTTGAGCTTTCTCGGTATTGGGATAGCCTGGTACTACGTTAAGTATTCCTATTGAGTTATTTCAGGAGGTATGACATGTTCGGCATGGGACCGTGGGAAATCATATTGATTTTGGTCGTTGTCCTGCTGGTGTTTGGCGCAAAACGCATTCCCGAAATTGCCCAGTCTCTCGGCAAGGGCATTACCGAATTTAAGCGCGGCGTAAAGGACGTTCAGACGGAAATAGAAAATAACGTCAATACTGCTCCGCCTCCCGAACCACAACCCACACAGACCACACAGACAACATCGGGTACAGAAACAAAATCGTAATCTGGAGGCAGGGTGGCTGACGATTCTGTTTTTTCTGCCCAAACAGCGCGAGGGCTTGTACACGGCATTCGCAGAGGGACGCACACAGCCCGCGAAATAACGGAAGATATCCTCGCTCACGTCCAAAATACAAATCCCGATATCAATGCCTTCATCACTATTGATGAAGAAGGCGCGCTCACAGCAGCAGATGCTGTCGATCAAAAGGCCGCGGAGGACGAGGCCCTTGGCCCTCTCGCAGGTGTCCCGATTGCGCTGAAAGATGTGTTGTGTACCAAAGGGCTGCGCACGACCTGCGCTTCAAGAATTCTCGATAATTTTATCCCACCTTATGACGCAACCGTTGTTACTCGCCTGCGTCAAGCCGATGCAATCATCCTGGGCAAACTCAATATGGATGAGTTTGCCATGGGGTCTTCCAGCGAAAATTCCCATTTTGGTGCGGTCAAAAATCCACGCGATCAAACCCGTGTGACAGGCGGATCCAGCGGTGGCTCTGCTGCCGCTGTTGCTGCCGGTCAGGCTCTTATGACCCTGGGGTCTGACACTGGGGGGTCTGTTCGTTTGCCCGCTTCTTTCTGCGGTGTGGTGGGGCTTAAACCCACTTATGGTCGCGTTTCTCGTTATGGCTTGATCGCTTATGCCTCTTCCCTCGACCAGATTGGCCCATTTGCGCGTACTGTCGAAGATGCGGCCACTTTGCTCGGCGTCATTGCCGGGCACGATCCCCGCGATTCTACTTCTGCCCATGTACCGGTGCCCGATTACCTTTTGGCGTGTCAAAGAGGTGTCGATGGTCTCACCATTGGCTTGCCGACAGAGTTTTTTGGCGAGGGTCTGCAATCCGACGTTCGCGATGCTGTTATGCAAGGGGTTGAAATTTTAAAACAAAATGGCGCGTCTATTCGGGAAATTTCGCTGCCAACTGCTGGACATCCCGCTTTTGCTATTGCCGCTTATTATATTATCGCCACGGCTGAGGCGTCGTCAAATTTGTCGCGTTATGATGGGGTGAAATACGGCTTCCGCGATGAGGCGGAAAGCCTGATTGATATGTATGTTCAAACGCGCAGCAAGGGTTTTGGCGCAGAAGTCAAGCGTCGCATTATGCTGGGTACTTACGCGCTTAGTGCGGGGTATTACGATGCGTATTACCGCAAGGCGCAACAGGTGCGTACGCTTATTCGTCGGGATTTTGACCGCGCGTTTGAATCCTGCGATCT
>JAJEAX010000397.1 GCA_022822565.1 Candidatus Latescibacterota bacterium | reverse complement strand
GAACGGGACGCCCCGTTCAAATTGGCATGTGCTTGCTCATCTGCTTTGCATTTTACGGATGTATTCAACTCGGGCGCGCCCTGGGTTGGAACGACGTGCTATCCCCTGCCTGGAGCGCGTGGGGGGCAAATGCGATCTTTGGCACAATCGGGATAATCACGCTTCTCACAACGCGCAAATAGTTAACACCTTAACATTCGAGGATCCAAATGAAATACAATATTCTCCTGATGATCTCCGATCAGCACAGCAAATATCACATTGGTGCTTATGGCGACCCTCTCGTGCGTACGCCCCATCTCGACCAACTCGCAGAAAACGGTACGCGCTTTACCAGCGCGTACTGCGCCTGTCCTCTACAACCTCGAAGACGATCCAGATGAAATGCGCGACCTCGGTAGCGATCCCAATTATGAACACATTCGCAACCACCTCATATCCCGCATTTTTGAACACTGGGATCCCGAGTACGTACTCAAAGAAAGCGCGGATGCTGATCGCGATATACGCCTGATTACCCGTTGGGGGCAAGCCATTCAACCCACCTTACCCGACAGCGTTCCGGTGCCCGATGACGCCGAAGATATTGAATGTCTGTGAAGCGAGAGACAAAAGCAACCACCGATGAACACAGATAAACACAGATAGTGAGACGAGAGGCTAAGAGAGACTGGAGCCTGTGGGGTTGGGTGGTCGTCTCACGGCTTACGTCTCGCGCCTTTTATTTTAAGTGACAAATGATTCTTTTTTACTTTACTTTAACATTCTTGAATTATCCGTTGTCGCATTATACCATTTTTTGGGCTGAATAGTTCTTCGAGCTATTTTTACAGAGGGCATATTTATGCAACGCAAGTTTTTAATCCCAACCATATTTGTCATTGTCATCGGGCTCGCCTGGTTATCATCCTATTACACCGACTGGCTGTGGTTCTCGAGTCTCGATTTTCAGGCTATCTTCTGGACCACCCTGAAAGCGCGTTTCCTCTCTGGCATATTTTACGGTCTAATTGCCGCAGTGGTCATCGGAATCAATCTCCATTATGTCGGTCGATTCACCCGCTCCGCGCTCGAAGCAGACGCCTCACTTTACGAAGGCGAAATGCCCGGCGCAAGCCTGCTGCGCTCAAATACTGGCTATTTGTTAATCGCCGCCGTTCTCGTCCTCATTATGGGCAATGTCGGATCCTCACAATGGCCCACCCTGTTGCGTTACTGGTACGGCGGTTCATTTGGCACTTCCGATCCCATTTTTGGACGCGACGTTGGGTTTTATGTCTTTGATTTGCCCTTTTACCAGTTTACAGTCGGGTTTCTCGTCGGTACAGTAATCGTATCAGCCCTCGCATCAGGCGTTATTTACATGGCCACAGGCGGTATTAGCCTGCAAGAACGCATTCAGGTCATGCCGCGCCCCGTCGCACACCTATCTGCCCTTGCCGGTCTATTCTTGCTGTTTTCGGCTGTCAATTATTACCTCAAAATCTACGGCTTGCTCTATTCTCCGGGCGATGTCTTTTTCGGTGCTGGATTTGTCGATGTCAACGTTCAACGCTGGATATACTGGCTCCTCATCATTGCCTTTGTCGCAACTGGCATCATGCTCTTGCGAAATATCAAAGCACGTGAAGCGCGCCCCCTCCTCATCGGTGTTGGCGTCTTTCTCGTTGGAACCATAGGGCTGGGCAGTATCCCGGGTGCAATCGTGCAAAAACTCATCGTAGATCCCACCGAACTCCAGCGCGAAACCCCCTACATTAAAAACAACATCGAATCCACGCGAAAAGCTTATGCGCTCGACAGAATTGTGGAACAACCCTTTGAAGCATCCGAGAACCTCACCGCAGCGGACATTGCCGCCAATCCTTTGACCATTCGCAACATCCGCATCTGGGATGAGCGCCCAATGGTGCAAACCTATCAGCAAGTTCAAGAAATCCGTCCCTATTATGTCTTTCCCGGTGTCGATGTTGACCGCTACACCATCGACGGCGTGTATCGACAGGTCATGCTATCGGGACGCGAACTCGACACCAATCGCCTGCCTGCTCAGGCGCGCAACTGGGTCAATGAAACCCTGCAATACACACACGGCTATGGGGTTGCTATGAGCCCGGTTACGCAAGTCACTCCCGAGGGCTTGCCAGAGTTTATGGTCAAAGATATCCCCCCGGTATCCGAATGGGCAGAGCTACAGATTTCCCGACCTGAAATCTACTATGGCGAACGCACCTACGGCAATGTGGTCGTCAAAACCAGCGCCGAAGAATTTGACTATCCCAAGCGCGATGGCAATGCGTTTACCACCTACGAAGGCAATGGCGGAGTCCCCATGGGAAGTTTCATCAACCGCCTGGCATTTACCATTCGCATGATGGATCCCAACTTGCTCTTGAGTAGCTACATACAACCTGAGAGCAAAATCATGTACCATCGTCAGATCGCCCAACGCGCACGCGAGATCGCGCCCTTTCTCTTCTTCGACTCCGATCCCTATCTCGTTATCTCCGAAGGCCGTTTGTACTGGATTTTAGACGCTTACACAACCAGCAATATGTATCCCTATTCCAAGCGCATGGGACGGTCGCAGATCAACTACATCCGCAATTCGGTCAAGGTCGTTATGGATGCCTATCACGGCTCTGTCACCTTTTATCAGGCCGAAGATGAACCCGTGATTGCCGCTTATGCCGCGATATTCCCCACTCTGTTCAAATCAATTGACACCATGCCTGCTGATTTGCGCGCCCATGTGCGGTATCCCGTTGATCTCTTCCGCATCCAGGCGACGATGTATCGCGATTATCACATGCAAGACGTGCAGTTATTTTACAACCAGGAAGACCTGTGGGAAATTCCCAATGAAATCTACGGCCAAAACGACCGCACACAACCAATGGAACCGTATTATATCATTGTCAAATTGCCCGGCGAAGAACGCGAAGAGTTTTTGCTGCTCATACCCTATACCCCTGCCAAAAAAGACAACATGATCGGCTGGTTGGCCGCCCGGTGCGATGGAGAAAACTACGGCGACTTGCTGGTCTATACCCTGCCCAAAGAAAAACTCATCTTTGGTCCCATGCAACTCGAAGCCCGCATCGATCAGCAGCCAGATATATCGAGTCAACTCACCCTGTGGGGACAGGGCGGCTCCGAAGTCATTCGCGGCAACCTTCTCGCCGTGCCCATCGAATCATCTTTCCTATACGTTGAGCCCATCTACCTGCAAGCCCGCCAGGAATCCGAGCAATTCCAACAACAGGGCTTTGAAGGCGAAGGCGGTGGACAGCCTCAGCAAGGACAACCACCCCGCCAACTCCAGCAAAGCACGGCCATCCCCGAACTCAAGCAAGTGATTGTCGCCTTTGGCGGACAGGTCATCATGCGCGATACATTTGAAGATGCCCTCAACGAACTGTTTGGCTCTGGTGCGGGGAAAACCCTGAAATCCCCAGGTTCTGAAGAAACACCCGCGACCACATCAGAACAACCCGCTGAACGCACCGCAGCAGCGTTGGCATCAGAAGCAGATATGCAATTCCAGCGGGTGCGGGAATCGCTTCAAAAGTGGGATTGGACAACCGCGGGCGAAGCGATGAAACAGTTGGAAAAATCGATTCTCGAATTGAAAAAGACACTGGAGCAATAATCGCTCCCCCCACTTTCTCAGTTCAAACATGGATAGACGGAATTATTCTGTCTATCCATGTTTTTTACAACTTCACAGAAAGGAAAAAAATGGCTGTAAAAGTAGGATTTATCGGAACGGGCGGCATATCGCGCCCCCACAGGAAACATCTAAAAAATATGGACGACGTAGAAGTGGTGGCAATGTGCGACCTGGAAGAAGACCGCGTCGCAGAAGCCGCCGAAGAATGGAATGCAGCAGTTTATACAGATTACAAAACAATGCTCGAAAACGAAGAAATGGACGCGCTATACGTGTGCATTCCGCCCTTTGCACACGAAGACCAGGAAATCATGGCCGCCGAAAAAGGCATAGCCCTCTTCGTGGAAAAACCCGTATCTGTCACCATGGAAAAAGCCCGCGAAGTCGATGCAGCCATTCGCAAAAACAATGTGGTATCGTGCGTTGGATTTCAAGGGCGCTATTTAGACATTATCGCGCAGGCAAAAGACTTGCTCAAAGATCGCCCCGTTGGTATGGCAATGGGATACTGGATGGGCGGAATGCCGCAAGTGCCCTGGTGGCGGCGCAAAGAAATGTCGGGTGGGCAGGCCGTTGAGCAAACCATCCACGTCACCGATATGGCGCGGTATCTCTTTGGCGAAGTAAAATCCGTCTATGCGGCTGGGCGCACGGGATTGATGACCGACGTACCCGACTACAACATCGAAGACAGCAGCGCAGCCACGCTCGTCTTTGAAAACGGTCTGGCCGCCACTATCTTCTCAGCGTGCTTTCTATCCGGAGGACGCGGCAAAGGTGGTATTGACATCTTCACCAAAGACATGAACATCGAATACCGCGAACGCAGATCCATTACCATCATTCAAGATGGCAATTCGGAACTGGTCGAAGTACAAAACGATTACTGGCAAGACATGGACAATGACTTCATAGATGCCGTGCGAAAAGGCGACGACTCCGCACTCAAAACCACGTACGCCGATGCCGTCAAAACACAGGAAGTCGTCATGGCCGTCAACCGATCGATAGAAACGGGTGAGGTGGTTCAGATATCGGATATGTGAGGAATCACCGCAAAAACCGATCGAGGCGATAGTGCCTCAAAAAATCTATCCGAGCGCCATCCAAAATCTCAATTGCTGCGCATTCGCCAATTAGAGGCGCGAGCGTAACCCCGCTGTGTGTCACAGACAAATAGAGATTGGGAACCCGTTGGGAAAATCCAAGAATCGGGTGTCCGTCCTCTGGAATTGGCCGTCGCCCGCGCCGAACCTCGCGCACGGGCACGCCTTCGATTGCGGGCAAAAAACGCGCCACCGCATTGACCACCCGCTGCACTTCTCGATCATCCTGCCCAAGCGAACCGCCATCGTACACCCGACCGTGCGCCCCGCCGTGAAGCATCACCGAACCATTGGGCAACTGCCTGAAATTGGTCTGCGGAGGACAATCGCGGGGCGAATGCACCACCGATACGTTTTCAAAAACAGGCGGCACAGGCTCTGTCAAAATCGTACATCCAAACGTGTAATACATCGGCACATCAACCTCTGCCATTGCAGCCAGACTTACCGTATCTGCTCCCCCTGCAAGCACGACCGCATCACATGCGATCTCTCCCCTGTCCGTCACCACAGCTGATATATCCGAACCCGAACGCGCCAGCCCTGTGACGTGCGTCTGAAACAAAATATCCGCACCCCACTCCTTTAACCGTTCAACACATGCCCCAACAACAGCCCCCGTATCTGCGTGTCCTTCTATGTCCGTATAAGAAGCTGCCGTCACAACGCCCGGCTTCAAACGCGGCTCCAATGCTTCGACCATCTCCCCATTCAACAGACGAATGGGATATCCCCAAGACTGCAAAACACCCGCACGTTTCACAATTTCCCGCGCCCCATCATCCGTAGAAGCCCACCGCAGTTCGCCGCCCCAGGTCGCGCTTTGTGGAATGCCCAGCCGCTCGACAAATCGCGCCCACATATCCACTGAACGCCGGTTAAAAAGGTGATAATGCCTGGGATTTTTGTCGCGTGCATTCATCCATGCAAAAGATACAGCAGTTGCCGGCTGAACTGCTGATCTCTTCCCGGGCCCACCCGCATCAATCAGCGTAACCTTCGCACCGCGTCTCGCCAGATGAAATGCGATCGACGCCCCCACGATACCCGCACCAATCACAGCGATATTTGAAAAATTACTCACGCGCCTCTCTCCCTTCACCATACAGAAAACGGGTTCCCCTCAAAGGCGAACCCGTTTGATCTTTCTGCACAGCTCAATTATTTATACACCGTCAGCTCACCCGCCTTGTAACGTCCCCAGTATTCTTTGAGCACAGCCTTGATCTGCGGGCTTAAGATAATGCCGCCGATAATATTTGGGAATGCCATGCCCAGGATCATCGCATCGGAAAAATCGAGCACACTCTGTAAAGCTGTAACAGCCCCGATAAATACAAAACACACAAAAATAATGCGATACGCCAGAATGGATCTCAAACCAAAAAGATATTCCCATGCACGCTCGCCGTAATAGGACCAGGAGATCATCGTCGAATACGCAAAAAGCATCACTGCAAATGCGAGCACATAACGCGCTCCGGGGATAAAGGAATCAAATGCAGCAGCCGTCATTTTGGCCCCTACGAGAGACCCGCTCTGTCCCTGAAATTCGGCCAACTGATACGCACCTGTAATCATACAAACCAATGCCGTCATCGAACATATAATAACGGTATCGATAAACGGTCCGATCATCGCAACCATACCTTCGCGCGCGGGTTCATCGGTCTGCGCTGCCGCGTGCGCAAACGCCGCAGAACCCAATCCCGCCTCATTTGAAAAAGCCGCCCTGCGTACCCCCTGAACCAGAACCCCCAGAAAGCCGCCATACATAGCTTCTGGCGTAAACGCCTGTGAAATAATATTCGCAATAAGCGCGGGCACTTCAGTAATGTGCGAGAAAATAATAAGGATAGATGTGAGAACATATAATCCACACATAAAGGGCACAATGCGCGATGTCACATTGCCAATGCGCTTAATACCACCAATAATGACAATAGCGACCATCGCCGCCATAAAAATCCCGATAACCCATTTATATGTCTTAAATCCTTCGGCCACAGTACCGAGAATTTCAACCGTCTGATTGGCCTGAAACATATTGCCGCCTCCCAGAGACCCGCCAATCGTCAACAGGGCAAATATGACGGCAAATGTCCGTCCCACTGGTCTGAGACCTTTCCCAGAAAGACCGTGCTCCAGATAATACATCGGGCCACCCGACACGCGGCCATCGGGATGAATTTTTCTGTGCATGACCGCCAGCGTACAAGACGCTAACTTTGAAGCCATGCCAAAAAATGCCGTGATGATCATCCAAAAAACAGCACCGGGACCACCTGCACTCACCGCAATGGCAACACCCGCGATATTCCCCAACCCCACTGTTGCAGATAGCGCACTGGTCAATGCCTTAAAATGTGAAATTTCACCCGGATGATCGGGGTGATCATACCGCCCGCGAATCACATTGAGCGAATGCCTGAATCCACGAAACGTAATCCAGCCAAAATAAAAAGAGTAATAGATACCCCCCCCGACCAGCACAATAACGATCAGTGGTAAGCCCAAACCAAAATCAAAGAAAAAAACCGAAAACAAAAAATTGGCTGCAGCCCCCAGGTGTTCATTCAAAGCCGCGATAAACATCTGTATCCCGCCATCCGATTCACCCGATGATGCTTCCTGTGCAAATGCATAACCGACTAAAAACAGACCCATAACCCAAGCAAACCAAAAAAACGTGCGATTCTTGAAAGACATGCAAACTCCTTTGTTTGGTAAGGCACACTTAAACGAACTTTCTCGCTTGAACAAAACATTAATAAAACAACGCGACCTTGATCCTCCTAACTATATACAGAACGTGTACGTGCCGTTGAAGTTCATCGTGAAGACGCCTCGACACAGCACATCGCGCCCCAACAACATTTGATAGGGAGACTGTATAGCCAATTCCAGCATTTGCAGACTGGACAACACTATCGGTGGATTAAATGGCAGCAACAAATCCACGATATATTGATTAACCGGCTCTGCACCGGTAGCCGACACCATAGGTTGCTTGCCGACAGGATGTACACCTATCGCCTTGGCCGCCGAGGCTGCTATACACGTACAGGTTGCACCGGTATCCATCAAGGCGGCGAACCACTTAACCTGCCCCTGAGTAGCTGTACCAGGGAGGGCTATTCCCACATTTGCCATCGGCCCCAGTGCGGTTTTATATTCCCCGGTGAAACACGGCATGCGAATAGAATCCCAATTCAATTGGTCCCTGTACAACTTCCTGAACAGAGAAGTAAGAATCCTGTTTATATAACTCCTGTCCAGCCACATAAGCATCGCGGGCAGTATCGAAGAACGCTACAATTTCACCATCGCGCATCAAGGCAAATTTGCCTCCGTGGCTCTGCATCAACTCGGGCAACAGCTTTACAAAAGCATTGTAATTGCGATCCACTTGCTCTTGTTGTTTGGACATAATAGCCTCCTTCTTTTTTCAATAATACAAACAAATTGGGGGGATGTATAGCATTTTTACACCCTCCGTGACTTTCTCCTTGCACTTTGCGCTTGCGTTAAGCAGATTAAATATCCGGAAAAAAACAACCATACAGTATGGAATACGCATGTCAAATTCACCACACCATCGCTACCTGCCTTTTCTCAACTGGATTGGAGAACTCAAAGATCGGCACATCCTGCGCGCCGATATTATTGCGGGCATCACCCTATCGCTGGTCTTGATCCCACAGGCCATGGCCAATGCCCAACTGGCTGAGATGCCCCCCTACTACGGCTTCTATGCGTCATTTGTCCCCATCATCGTCAGTGCCCTCTTCGGATCCTCTCGCCAACTCTCCACAGGACCCGTCGCACTCGTCGCCTTGATGGTCGCCTCGGAATTGGGACAACTCGCAGTTGACGAACAGGCGTATATCGCCTATGCGATCCTGCTGGCGCTCATGGTCGGCCTGTTGCAGTTGGGTTTGGGCGTATTGCGCCTGGGCGTATTGGTGAACTTTCTCTCCCATCCGGTGGTACTCGGCTTTACCAATGCCGCAGCCATCATCATCGGCACATCGCAAATCGACAAATTATTCGGCGTCACCGTAGAACGCGGCGGGGCACATTACGAACGCATGATACGCATGTGGGACGTGATATCTGCTGGCTTTCACACCCCCACCCTGATCATGGGTCTCTCTGCTATCGCACTGTTATTTATCTTGCGCCGCATCAGTCCACAAATACCAGGCGTGCTGATTGTCGCCATCACAACAACAAGCGTTTCCTATCTCATCGGATTTGAACAAAACTACGGCGGACAGGTCGTGGGCAACATCCCCGAAGGCATCCCCGCATTTGCACTGCCAATAATTGATTGGGGCATCGTACCACATATTCTCAGCGCCACCATAACCATCGCACTCATCGGATATCTGGAAACCATTTCAATAGCCAAAGCCATTGCCACGCAGACACGTCAGCGCATTGACGCCAACCAGGAATTGCTCGCACAGGGCTTGAGCAATATCGCCGGTAGTTTTTTTCAGAGTTTTCCCGTCTCCGGCTCTTTTGTCCGTTCAACCGTCACATTGCGCGCTGGCGGACAAACCGGCTTTGCATCCGTCATTGCGGGACTGGTCGTCATCCTGCTGCTCCTTTTCTTCACCCAGATCTTATACCACATGCCCCTATCCACCCTGGCGGCAATTGTCATCGTCTCTGTCACCGCGCTGATTCAACCCAAACCCATCTTCAGCGCGTGGAAAGTACACAAACACGACGGCATTGTCGCCATAGCGTCATTTGCGCTCACCCTCATCTTCGCGCCACATCTCGATCAGGGCATTTTGATCGGCGCGACCTTATCAATCGCCCTCTATCTCTATCGCACGATGAAACCGCGCGTGGCCTTCCTCGCCCGCCACCCCGATGGCGCGTTTCGAGACGCCGTAGAACACGATCTGGAATTGTGCGATGCAATTGCCACCATCCGATTTGATGGCTCATTGTATTTTGGCAGTTCAGGCGCTTTTGAAGACGCCGTATTGGAACGAATTCGCGATCCCAAATTGCGCTATGTGATTGTCGATGCAGAAGGGGTGAATGAGATTGATGCCACTGGAAAAGAAATGCTGGTCGGCGTAGTGCAGCGGCTACATGAGGCCGGTATTGAGGTACTCTTCACGCGCACAAAAAAACAGATCATGGACGCACTCAATCGCGCAGGCGTACTCGAAGAAATCGGTCCTGATCGATTTCACGCTACTCTTGACCGCGCAGTGGCTCATGTTTGGGAGGCACTGGAAGATCAGTATCCCTGTACCAGATCGTGTCCCGCCGAATGTCCCCTCCACCGCCCCAGACCAGATGGAGACGTGTTTTACCGCGTGTGAGGCAGGGCTGCGATCCAGAAGATATTTTGCTGATTACTGGCCTTCAAGATTATGGTTGATTTTTTTTACACTTTTTTACACTTTTGCACATTACTCTAAACGCACTAATTTCCGTACCGCAACAGGTTGTCTCCCTTCAATTTCAGGCAATCTAATTCAGTTCTAATACGAAACAGCACAACTGTCCCTTTCACCACAGGAGGAAATCTATGAGACGGACGAGTCTGTTTTTCTTTTTTTTCATAGCACTGGCATTCTCAGCCAGTGCTGTTTTTGCCGGATCTACCGGTAAAATTTCGGGCAAGGTCGTGGATAAATCCACGGGCGAGACCCTGCCCGGTGCCAATGTCGTCATCGAAGGCACCACATTGGGCGCAGTAACAGATTCTGATGGCAATTATTTTATCATCAATGTGCCGCCGGGTTCTTATACCGTCAGTGCGAGTATGGTCGGCTATCACAAAACAACACAGATCAATGTGCGGGTCTTTATCGACCTGACCACAACGATGAATTTCTCCGGTGATTTTGGCCTCGTCGAAGAGACCATTGAACTGGCAGAGATCACGGTGGTTGCCGAACTCCCGGTGGTGCAACCCGATATTTCCGCCAACGTCGCCAATATCTCCGCGCAGGACGTCGAAAGCCTGCCTGTAACCAGCGTGAATGAAGTCGTGCAATTAGAGGCAGGGGTTCTCGCCTCACGGAATGGCGAACTCTCGATTCGAGGCAGTGCTTTTAATGAGATCGCCTTTTCGGTCGATGGCCTGTCCATGCGCGATGGACGCAACAACGAACCGTATTCAACGGTGAGTTATACCTCAATCAAAGAAATGAGCGTGCAGTCGGGTGGGTTCAACGCCGAATACGGCAACGTGCGCTCGGGCCTGGTCAATATTGTAACCAAAGAAGGCGACAAGCGACGCTACAACGGCGATGTGTTGTTGCGACACAGCGGCGCACAGCGCGATTATTTTGGTCCGTTGCCAAACCACCCCAATGGCTTTTTTTGGCGACCATTTACAGATCCCGCTGTGAAGAACGTGGGCACCCATTCGCCCGAAAGCCCCTGGGATGTGTACACGCGGCGTCAATATCGAGTCTGGACCGGGTGGAATACCATTGTACAAAGGTGGGCTGCCACCCCTACTGATCCGTATCACGGTGTGGGGGTGAAAGACACGGGCGTAGATGAATCGACTTTACCAGTCGATGAACTGCAAGTTGATGATGCGGTCATCACAGAGTTGTTCGAGTGGTATCGCCGTAAAGATCTGGAAGTTCGCAAGGCGGATTTCGATATCGACCTGGGTTTTGGCGGTCCCTTGATTCCGGGATTGAGCGAAAAACTGGGCGGTCTGAGGTTCTTTGCTTCGGGCAAGCGCGAACGCAGAGCCTATATGATGCCGCGCAATATCGATGAATACGAAAACGACTGGGGCCGCGTAAAGGTCACGTCGGATATTCGCAATAACATGAAATTGAGTGTCGAAGCGATGTCGGGCGAAGAATTTGGGTTGAATCCGAACAAGAGTGGTTTTCCCAACATGTGGCGCGGCAATCAGGAAATGAATCTTAATGATGCTGACCTGATTTGGGCAAATCACCACGAGAATACACTTCAGATCAAGCGCAATAATATCGGCCTCAGCTTTTCACACGTGTTGAGCCCCAGAACATTTTACGAATTTCGCGTTCAGAGGATGAAATCGGACTTTTTGACCGAAAAGTATCCAGACCGCGATTTGACGGCTGTTGAAAAGACCATTCCCCGCAATCCGGACTTCGCGCCTTCCGTTCCGTCTTTGCAGGTTTCAGAGGTCACGCAGAACCACATCGGGTTGACGGCTGCACCCGATGGCTATTTTATGAAAAATGAAGTCTTTGTTGATGGCCTGTATTTTGGGGGGCACTGGGCCAATGGACGCGACGACTCTGAAGTAGTAGCCTATACAACGCGTTTTGACATTACCAGCCAGCGCAATCAGGTCGCGCAGTTTAAGGCGGGTTTTGAATGGATCGCCAGTGATTACGATGTCAAACACGAAAATGCACAGCCTTTCTTCAAAAACAATGCGGCACCCAAATACATCTGGCAACGCACCCCAAACCAGTTTGCCGGATACGTGCAGACCAAGCTCGAATTCAATGCGATGATCGCAAACCTGGGGGTGCGTTGGGATCGCTGGAATGGGAGTGGCGAATGGTGGGTTTATGAGGATTTCTCCGGTGCGTTTGGGCCTAAAATTGGCAAAGACAATCTCGAGGAAGCACTCGAACAGGCACCTGTTAAGACCCTGTCTTATTTAAGCCCGCGCCTGGGTATTTCGTTCCCGGTAACAGCAGATAGCAAATTGTTTTTTAACTATGGGCACTTCCGCCAGATGCTGAACCCACACAATCTCTTTCTCGTCGATGAAATAAATACGGGCGCAGTCTCCCGGATTGGCAATCCCAATCACCCAATGCCGCGCACGATCAATTACGAACTCGGCTTTGAGCAGAATTTGTTTGACCGGTATTTGCTGCGCCTGACCGGATATTACAAGGCCAACGACGACCAGACAATTGGTGTGGCCTACACCAATCTGGACCAAACCGTATCTTACAACCTTTTTGAACCCCTCAACTACGACGATATCCGGGGCTTTGAAATAACCATTAGAAAGCACAGGGGCAAGTGGTTTGGCGGATCAGTCAACTATACGTATCTGCAAACTAAGGACGGCAACTTTGGTCGGCGCCAGATATTTGAAAATCGCTTAGAGCAAGCCACTTTTGATGCGACCTCTACGCGGCACTATCAAAGCCGACCCGCCAGCCGGCCCTTCGCCAGATTGTCGCTGGAATTTTACACGCCGCGCGACTTTGGTCCCCAGGTCTCTAAGTTTTATCCCTTGGGCAAGTGGGATATGTCTTTCGTGGGCAACTGGCGAGCGGGTCAGTACAGCAACTGGTATGGGCCAGAAGGTGGCGATATCCCCGGTTTGATCAGAAATGTCCAGTACAAGAGTATCAGGAATATGGACCTGCGCCTGACGAAGCAGTTTGCGATGATGGGCGTCAGAGCCATGTTCTTTTTAGACGTCGATAATGTGTTTAATCTCAAGCGACTCAATAGCAGTTCTGCCAACCCGGGGCTCGAAGACTGGGAATTCTATATGGTATCCCTGCATTTGCCAGAAGACACATTTGGCGAGTTCGAACCGCCCTATCAGTTTATTCCCGGCAATGACTCGCCCGGCAGTTTCAGAGATTACGGCACGGAGTTTGTGCCCATTGAAATTGTCAATACAGCCAGCGATTTGCCCGAAAATGGATTGCCCGGCGACGCGGAAATCACGGCAGTACTGCCCACGGGCCTCGAGCCTGACCGCCGCGTGTTGTGGTATGTTCAGGAAACCGGTCAGTATCACGAATATCAAAATGGAAACTGGGCGCAGGCAAATCAGGACTTTGTAAATGAAGTCCTGGACAATAAGCTGTATATCGACATGCCCAACAACGACACGATCCGGTTCTTGAACCCACGGCGCGTGCGTTTGGGCTTGCGGTTCTCGTTCTAAGAAGATTTTTGAATTGCGACTTATCAGGAGAATTTGTAATGAACAGATTGTTAAAACCGCTGGTCGGAACCGCTTTTGCACTTGTGGCACTGGTCTTCTTTGGTCAGCCAACCGAAGTGCGGGCGCAGGCAGAACTGATGTGGCTGGATGTGGGTGATTATCACTACCGATACGCATCGACAGGCACAGAGCCTTCAATCACACGCCCCCCGTTTCGGGCACGAGTGAAATACTGGCCCGGTATTTATGCTCGAGAAGGTGGCACGCATGTGCGCAGCCGCCATTATATCGGAGTAAAAGATTTTATCGATGAAAATGGACAAGCCTGGCCGTTCAAAGTCGCCCGTGCGGGACCTCGCGTATTTGACCTGGGCGAACACTTTGCATTGCCCATGGAACTGATTGGCAAGTTTGATAAACCCGACGTGTTTGTCGATGGGTTTCAATCTTTTTCCCGGCCCACAGTATTGACCCGCGTCGATCCTTCTATTCCATCAGATCGCATGATCATTCGCGGTGCCCATAGCAATGTGGGCATTACCTGGGAAGAGAAGATATACGCATTCTCAACCCCGTATCACGACGACTATCACATCCGAGAAATGACCTGGACCAATACGGGCAATGTCGATGCCGATGAAGAGATCGAATTGCCCGATCAAACCGCGAACGAGATGATGTTGTCCTTTGCCGCTAAAGAGCATCTCTGGGGCCCTCGCGGGGTTACGGGTGCGGGTGTCTCCGGTACAATGTGGGATTATGTGGGCGACGGCAAGGAGCCTCTGGGCAAATGGGAAGGCATACGCGCCACGCTCGGCTGGATCGGCAATGGTACGAATGTGTCCTTTCTGAACCGCATCGGGGGTCCTATCTGGCGAGGTGGACGCGGAAATGCGAATTATCGGATTACAGAAGGCGATTCCATCGGTCGGCTCGGTGGGGCTTATATGCTGACCCGCGCGACCTTGCACGCAGATACAAGCCCAACAGATCCGACGAATGATCAGGGCCAGCCCCGAACTACGGGTTTCACCCGAGGCGGCGACTCGATTACCAACCCGTCGTTTGGCGATGCCGAACAGATGGCAGACACCTACCATTTTATGCATCCGGACCTGAGCTATGCCGAGTATGGCAACCCGGGCACCGATGGGCACTTTTTCCCGCACGAAGCCGACCGTTCAGCGCCGCCGGAGCCTGTGGGTCCTTTCGATTCGGAATCGTGGTACGAACGCATGGGGGCGCAAACTGATGTCTCTCGCATGAGGAGTGGCGGTATGGTGCCAGCATTTGCTTTTGGCCCCTACACACTGGCTCCGGGCGAAAGTGTCAGTATCGTCTGGCTTGAAGGCATGTACGGGCTGGACCGGGATGTGGCTGTTGCAGTGGGCACGGCTTACAAAAATTCGGGTTATGACGATACACTGCCCATTACCTATGAGGGCCAGACCCACACGAAAAATCGCTGGGTGCTGGGCACCCGGGATTCGATCTATCACATGATCCGCAGAGCCACGGCAAACTGGCAATCGGGTTATAATATTCCACATCCCCCACTACCGCCCAGAGTTTTCAATGTGCAGTCTGGTTCTGATCAAATTGTGCTTTCCTGGGAGACCTTTGCCAATGCCAATCACACGGGTTTTGAGATCTGGCGTACGCGCAATTTTTATGAAGGCAATGTGGATGACCGGTGGGAATACCAATTGATCGCTACCCTGGGAGCAGAAGCACGCGAATACGCAGACACAGACGTGGTGCGCGGCATCAGTTATTTCTACTATATCCAATCCGTAGGACAGGTGAACAGCGATGGAACTGGACTCACGCCCACCGGCATGGTGATGAAAAGCAGCCGGTATTATACGCAGACCTATGATCCCGCGTTTTTGAAACGCCCGGCTGGCACCTCGCTGATGGAAGTACGCGTTGTACCCAATCCTTATGTACTGGAAGCCGACCAGAATATTCGATTCCCAGATCAACAGGACAAGCTGGCATTTTTCGAAATCCCCGGGGAATGCACCATCCAGATTTTCAGCGAACTGGGAGAATCGATCTTCACCATTGAGCACACAGACGGCACAGGGGATGAATTTTGGAACCTGACCACAGAATCGAATCAGGTGATTACAAGTGGCATTTATTTTGCCGTGATCACAGACCTTCAGACCGGCGA
>JAJEAX010000302.1 GCA_022822565.1 Candidatus Latescibacterota bacterium | reverse complement strand
GCACTGGCCAAATACGCGCCATCTGCAATGCGCCCCATAAGCGCGTAAATCGCTTTTGTGATGGGATAGTATTCATCCTTGAGTGCCAAAATCAAACTATCGCTCACCTCGAGCATGGCAAACGCAAAACACAAAATACCGCCAGCCACCAGATTGGCTAAAATCAGCGGAAATGTAATTTGAAAAAGCGTGCGCAACCGGGAAGCCCCCAAATTTTGAGCCGCCTCTTCCAGCGTCACACTCGTCTGCTGAAATCCCGCATACGCCGCGCGCACCATATAGGGCAACCGCCTCACCGCATAGGCAATAACCAGCAGTGGTACGGGATAGTGCCGCGCATCCAAAAAAGTGCCCGAATATCCCGCCAGATACCCAAAAGCCAGCACCAGACCGGGCAGTGCTAAGGGCAACATCGCCATCGCATCTAAAACGCCCTTATACGGAATGCGCGTGCGCGTCAACAAATACGCAATGGCAATCCCCAGCACAATATCCAGAGTCGTACTCAACACACTCAACATCAAACTCATCTCAATACTGGACAGAGACATCGGATGTTCAAAAACCATCGTATAAAATCGTCCGGTCGTCTCCTGGGGCAACACTGCCATAAACCAGCGCTCGGCAATAGACGTCAAAAACACACTCAGATGCGGAATCAGAGCAATGCCCGTAAGCGACAACATCGCGGCGTAAATCAACACCGTCATCCCGCGAGAGGCAGGACGCGACCCCGAACTGATATACCCCCGCGCAATCATCTCATAGCGGCGATTGCCCAGCGTCGCCTTTGACAGATAAAAGAAAAAAACCGTCAACAGCAACACAAAAACAACGAGCGCGTAAGCCATCGGATTTTCGTTAATATCCTCAATAGAATTAAAAATCTCGACCGCCACGACCTGCCGATAATTAAAAATAAGCGGCGTCCCCAAATCGGTAAACGCCCAGATAAAAACAATAATCGCCCCGGCAAAATAGCCCGGCAACATCAGCGGAAACGTCACCGTGCGAAAAAGGCGAAACCCGCGGCTACCCATATTGCGCGCCGCCTCTTCCAAGCTCGGATCGACATTGGCAAGAGCAGCGGCCACATTGAGATACATAATGGGATAAAGATGCAGCACCTCTAAAATCACCACACCCACAAAGCCACCGCCGCCAAACCAATCTATGGGCTGATCGATAAGCCCCAAATCCAGAAGCAGCAAATTGATGGAGCCGAAACGCGCAAACATCTGCTTCATGCCAATCGCCCCTACAAACGGAGGCAAAACCATCGGCACCAGAATCAAACCATTGAGAAATCCTTTGCCAGCAAAATCGTATCGCACCAACAAAAACGCCAGAGGCAAACTGAGCAACGTAGTCGCAATGGTCGTAATCATCCCCAGCCGAAAACTATTGAGAATAGATTCCTGATAAACCGGACTCGTCACCATCAATTCGTAAAACGCAAACGTGAACCTGCCATCCACCACCAGCGACTGCACAAAGGCATACCACAGAGGATAAAACAAAAACAAGACAAAAAAGCCGATCAACCCCACCAGAAAAATGAGCGTGGGCCAATTGAGATCAAACCGCTTCATCGCGGTCCTCCGCTTCATCGCGCAACATGACCACTTGCGAAAACCCCAGTCGCACCTCATCGCCGGGTTGTACGCGCTGCATAGTCGCGTCGTACTTAATTAATTTGACCTGATCTCCACTTGCCAATTCAACAAAAAATTGTTCGACCTCACCCAGATAGATTGCACGCCGCACATGCCCCAAAATGACATTATCTACCGCCCCAGATTCATCTAAAAGAAAACCTATCGCCTCGGGCCGAATCGCGCACAACACCCGATCCCCAACCTGAATATCCTCATATCCTGCCTGCCCGCGAATATCTCCCACATCTGTTGCAGCAACCACCCCGGATCCCACAGATTTTATCTTCCCAGAAATCAAATTGATCTCGCCAATAAAATCCGCGACAAAGCGCGTGAGTGGTTGCCTGTAAACATCGCGTGGTGTACCGATTTGCGCCACCTTACCCATCTGCATAACCGCAATGCGCTCGCCCATAGCCAGTGCTTCTTTTTGATCGTGTGTCACATAAATCATCGTAACACCCAGAGACCGCTGTAAATCCAGCAACTGCTCGCGCATCTCCAACCGCAATCGCGCATCCAGATTGGAAAGCGGCTCGTCCAACAATACAACATCCGGTTCTATAACCAGTGCCCGCGCCAGTGCCACGCGCTGTTGCTGCCCCCCCGAAAGCTGATTGGGCGACCGCCTGGCATAACCGCTCATCTGAACCATTTCCAGAACGCGCTTCACTTTTTGGTCGCGCTCGTGCTGTGGCATATTGCGCATCGTAAGACCGTATTCCACATTTTTCCAAACCGTCATGTGAGGCCACAAGGCATAATTCTGAAACACCATGCCCGTATTGCGCTCGTGCGGAGGCACATCAGTCACATCGCGTTCATCAAAAAGCACCCGACCACTCTCGGGCTGCTCAAAACCTGCCAAAATACGCAGCAACGTAGTTTTTCCACAACCTGAGGGACCCAATAAAAAAAAGAACTCCCCCGCGTCAATTTCCAGATTGATGCGATCCAATGCCAGAACATTGTCAAAACGCTTGGTCACATTTTCCAGCCTGATTCCGAACATGTCGCACCCTTTTTAATTCCTGCGCAAACGCCACAAATAAGCCGCTACACAGCCGGCAATGCCCATAGGGAAAAACAGAGTAATCGCATTGGTGATACGCACAGACAAAGGCACATCGCGAGCACCGTATTTGTCGCGCGCAAAATCCGTCCAACCAGCCATTGTCCGATTGCGCATCTCGGCATCTCCCCACGATTGCTCCAACTTCATTGCATCTGCCTCTGAAATGGGAACAGATGACAGCGTCTTGCGTTCTTCTTCTGACACGCCATCTGTCATCGCGTCCTTATAGGCAGCTTGTAATGCCTGATGCGAGTCAATAACCATCACGCCGATCAAATCGTTCAACACGCGCCATCGCCCACTGCCCAGTTCAGCATCGTATATCAAATCGGAACGCCATTCAAAGGGATTTAACGTCACCGCAGCATCACTCTGATAGCGCGTGTACAAATCGGGCAATACGGTAAACCGATTCAACTGCTTCACGACAGGACCGCCCGGTACGCCCTTTTTTAAAAACCAGAGTTTTTGCCCCGCATCGGACATCACAAACTCCAAAAACACCTGTGCCACCTCCAGGTTTGGCGCGCCCTTTAATATGGCAATACCATCGGGATTGACAATAGTCAAATTATCGGGCATCACAAAGCCCACGTATTCATCGCCTACTTCTGCGACCTGTGCCCAGGCATAAAAATCGATAGACAAACCATAAGCCACTTCGCCCACAGCGACTTCTTTGGGGGCATAAGAACCACCTTGTCCAAAATTTCGCACATTGGCTCCCATTGTAGTAATCACTTCCCATCCCTTTTCCCAGCCATAAGCCTGCAAAATTAATTCATAAGCCATATGCACGCTGCCACTCTTGCGCGGATCGCCCGAACCAACCCACGAGAACAATTCCGGCGCACCCAAATCCGCCCAAGTTTGAGGGACGGGCAAATTCAAAATTTCAAGCACGCGCCGATTATACACAATACCAAAACCAGACAGCGTTGCACCATACCATTGATAGGCCGAATCGTAAAGCGGAACCCCTCCAATCTGCGCGGGTAATCGATTGAGCGCGGCATCGGACAACCGATAGGATTGACACAGTCCCCGCTCAGACAAATCCACATAAGGCGTGGTGCCCCCACCAAAAAAGATATCGATGCCAATGCCTTCTGGCGACCGCCCAAATTCCGATTTGATATAACGCAAAATCGCACTCGTACCCGCACCGATATCGAGCCATTCTACCCGCACATCTCGTCCTGTAGTCTTTTGATAAAAAGCCACAAAAGCCGACTCAAACTCGTTTTGGATCTCATCTGAATGCGGCGACATCAGCACCAACTGATCGGCATCACAGGGCAAAACCAGCAATCCGATAAGAGCAAAACAAAAAATGGCATTGCAATATTTCATAACCGTTGGCTCCTCATGTTTAGCGTAAAAAGTATATAGTATAGCCCCGCTGGTGTGTCAACGCCTTTTTAAATAAAAAAAGCACTCTAAATATAGAGTGCTTTGCTTGCAGACCTGCTCTTGCTTGTCCTAAAAATCTATTCCTCAAGCGATTAGACAAACAGTTAATCAGACGTTTCAATCCGTCCAATTCGATTCCCGTTTGAATCGACAATCCAGACAACACCTATGGGATCAACGCGCAAGTTTTTGACCTCAACATCATCATCGGAAATCCCATAGAGCGTAAACGTCGTATCTTGCAAACTAAAACTGGTCAGCCATCCCGACGATTGTCCACCGACCCACACGCGATCATTCGAATCGACCTCCAAAGCATAAGGAGATTCCATCTCTTCGGGAAATCGGAAATAAAGCGTTTGCCTGGAGACAAAATCAAACATGCCCAGCCTTGTCGAGTCCGTATCCGTAAACCACACCTTCCCCACTGAATCCAATCCCATTTGCCCAATTGCAAGACTATCACTTGGAAGCGAAAAGGTTGTAATCTCTTCGGTCTCAGGGTCGAGCGTACCCAACAGGCTTTGCTCGCGATCGACGAACCAGACCTGCCCACTGTCATCTATCTGAAGCGAACCAAGCGCGACATCTTGTTCGCCAATTGAAAATTCTTCTATCGTTTCGGTGACGGGGTCCAAACGGGCAATGCGATCGGCTGCACTCTCGATAAACCAGAGCCTCCCTTGATCATCAAATTTCAAATTCATTGGCCGACTGCCCGGAGTCGGAACTGTAAACTCCTGGATATCCTCGGAAACGGGGTCCAGCAGGCCAATGCGGTTGGCGGCAATTTCAGTAAACCAGACATGCCCCTGGCTATCGAGGGCAATACTGTGTGGTTGCGCACCCGGCGTGGTCAAAGAAAATCGGAGAATCGTATCTGTGCGCGGCTCTAATCGGCCAATTGCATTGGCCCCCACCTCTGTAAACCATATATACCCTCGAGGGTCTATCGCCAGATCATTTGGCCGGCTATTCGTCGAAAGCTCAAAAAATTTGACCTGAGCAGAGGCTTCACGCTCCTCGACATCCCTGGTAATCGGCACGACTTCAGAAGTATCTCTCTGGTTGTAAGCACCAGCAAAAATAATAAGATCTTGAAAATTAATCACGCCGTCTGGGTGCAGATCATACTGCGCTTGATTTGTACCAAAAGCTGCGGTTAGAGCTGCGAGATCTCGCTCATCAACGACACCGTTATTGTCAAAATCGATATCGATATCTGATTGCGCGTATCCCGAAAGGGGAAAAAGCACGACCAGCATCATATAGACAACTTTTCGATACATTGCATCCCCCACAACAGTACCGATAATGGCTCCCCATACCATGTGTACTGTCGGCAGATGGCTTGATGCGACATGATGTATCTTCTTGTACATATAACCCGCGCTTATAGAAAACCACCCTCAAATAAATACTCTAACAAAATATATATCTATGAATATACAAGCTACCTGTCAAGCGGTTTCTACAATTTCAGGTGGTATAAATTCTTTATTATACAATATATAGACATTTTTTTTCAATCATGTCATCTCTTTTAGCAGATCAACCGTCGTCGCTTTAATTATCTCTTCACACTCCGCACCTATCATTAATGTTCCATAATACTTAAAAGCTTGTTCGACTTCATATCCACCAACAGGATAGGCATCCGCAGTCGGAACATACCCAATACACCCATTGGTATATCCCAGTGCGATAGTTCTATCAAAAGGAGAGGCATCATCTAAAAACAACTGGTAATCGACAAACATCTCCCCTGGATATCCCACCACTGCCAAATTGCCAATATGCATGGTCTGAATCTCAAACGACTCTGCTGGACTTCCACCTCTTCTCGCAGCCTGTACATAATCTTTTGCCCACCCGACCATCCCTGCGTATTGTTGACGACGTCGGTAAGGCGTTATGTTTTTGTCCTCTCGCACGCGTTGCAAATTCGCTGTGGCATCTGCAAGTACACGCTCTGCTTCATCGACATCGGGTACCATAAGAGGCAATTCGACAACTCGATTATTCACCGTTAGTTCATCACCCTCCAGCCTCTCGGCATGTAACGCAGCCGTCACCGCGGCCGCGCCCAGACGCGTGCCCAGCAATTCGCATCCCTCAAATTTCCCATCCTTTGGAGAACAGTTAATATCTCCACAACAACCCTGCAAAAACAGAGGCATCGCCAAATTATCCCGCACAAACTGCGCGGCATATCCCGGAAACTCTGCACTGATCGATAGCGCATTCAAATTCACGGGATGCGCCGCAGTCGCGAATACAACAGCCACAGGTACACCACCTGCTGTATCCACGCGCACCACATCGACCCAGGGCGCTTCGGGACCTTTGGGATGATGCCCCAGCACAATGCGTCCATCGCGCATCTCCCTGCGATTATGTGCAATACGCACGGATTCCCGCCCGTGCGAAAGCGATGCGGGTATCAATCCTTCTGCCGCCATTTTAATAGCCCCAACGATCTTGCGACACAGCACATCTTCATAAGCTGCATCGCGATCGCCCATACACCGGAAAGCCATCACAGAGGGTCCCGAATGGGAATGAGACCCATTGAGCAAAATATGTCCCCCGGGAATCCCGAGCGAATGCTCAACCAACTCCCGGATTCGATTGACCAGATCCGGCGCAAAACTAATCACATCAGCCCCCACAATTGCGACCCGCGTCTTGCCGTCATCCAGTACCAGTGCCCTGGCGTACAACTCGTCGTGTATCGCCTCAGATGGTCCTCCGCGCGCGGCAAATCCACACATCGAAATCCCTACTGGCGGCGTGATATTCACCTCTGAAATCCCTGCTTTTATCATGTCCTTATCCTCTCTGTTTAGCAACGATGGGCGAGGCATGCCTCGCCCCTACAGTACGAGCAAAAGATTTTTCGTCCACCTGTACGGGCGGGTTTGAAACCCGCCCCCTACGTCTAAAACGCCCCTGTCCTCGACTCGTATTTGGTCGGTTTGCCCAGCGTGCGACCATCGCCCATAACCCAGTGTGCAACCCACGAGACAATTTCTTCAACCGGCACCTGTGGTGACCCCATCTCCTCAAACAGCACCCCTGCATCGCCCAACAATGCCGTCTCGCGCTCTTCGCCTTCAAACACCGGATCAATACCGATATGCTCACCCAGTTGCAAAGCCAGATCGCGCACCGACAACACATCCCTACCCGTCATATTCACCACCCGTGCAGGACATGCACAAAGCGGAAACATCTGCGCCAAATACGCATTGGCATCGCCCTGCCAAATCTGGTTGACATGGCCCATAGACAGATCAATAGGCGTCTCGGATTTAATCTTTTCGGCAATATCTAAAATAATGCCATAGCGCAACTCTGTCGCGTAAAACAAACGCACTATTGCCAGAGGCGTTTGATTCTCTTTGCAATAAAACTCGGCAAGCCGTTCACCGCCCAGCCGGGACATGGCGTATTCGCCAATCGGATTGACGGCATTCTCCTCTCGAGCACCCGAACCCGTCACCGAAGCAAATTCATAGACATTGCCAGAAGACACATAAACAACGCGCGACTCTGGAAACTGTTGCATAACCTTTGCGGGCAATACCGCATTCATCGCCCAGGTCAAAGGCTCATTGCCCGTTG
>JAJEAX010000201.1 GCA_022822565.1 Candidatus Latescibacterota bacterium | reverse complement strand
AATGTGGTGATGGATGTTTTGAGCGGTATTCTGCCTTTTGGCCTGGCAACGGTGAATCGGGAAGATGAATATCAGGGGCAGCGGCGGGCCAGTCACTTTTTTCAGGCGATCAAAATCGAGACATTTTGCGATGTATCTGATTTCAAACAGGAAGTTGATCGGATGGTCCAAACGATTCGGGCTTCTCGCCCAAAAGAAGGGGTGGATCGCATTTACGTGCCCGGTGAGATCGAGTGGCTAAAAAAGGCGGCCTGGGAAAAGACGGGGATTCCGCTGCATAAAACCCATGTGGAAAGTTTGGAAAAAGCGGCTGAGGAATTGGGTGTAGAGGTGGCGTTTTGATAGAGGATGTCCGAGATTTTCAGATGGAAGAGAATAATAAACCGCTGGTCTCAATTATTATTCCCCATTATTTGGGAGATATTCTTTCCGATTGTCTGGAATTTGTCTATGCGCGGACATCTGATGTTCCCTTTGAAGTTATTGTAGCAGATGACCAGCCTTATCCCGACGGCAGTCTGGATCGGGCATTGGAGAAGTTTTCGGATATTCGCATTGTGAAGACGGGTGGAGGAAATGGGAAGCCGAGCAAGGGGATGGGCGCCGGGTGCAACCGGGGATTGGAGGTAGCAAAGGGGACGTATGCGATGTTGTTGAATTCGGATGTGGAGGTGGGCGAGGGGTGGTTGCCGCCGCTGATTAATGCACTGAAATCCGATCCTACAATTGGGGCGTGTCAGTCCAGAGTGAGGTCGTTGCAGAATCGCAAAATGTTTGATTATGGCGGGGCTGCTGGCGGACTGATGGACAGATGGGGATTTACGTTTTGTCAGGGCAGGATATTTGAGTTTGTCGAAGAAGATGTGGGGCAGTACAATCACCCTCGCGATATTTTTTGGGCTATTGGGGGAGCTATGTTTTTGCGTATGGACTGTCTCGATAAAACAGGATTGATCGATGAGGGCTTTGTAATGCATATGGAAGAGATTGATTTGTCCTGGCGGTTTCACCTTGCGGGGTATCGCATCGTCTATGTGCCCGATTCTCTCGTATATCACTACGGCGGCTTTACGCTGGGTGCAGAGAGTTATAAGAAAGCGTATTTTAATCACCGCAATCAACTCGTGATGTTGTTGAAAAATTTTTCCCTTTCGCGACTATTGTATAAATTCCCGATTCGGGTCGCTATGGAACTGGCAAATTTGGGATTGCTGCTAAAGGGCAATTGGAAACATCCCGTTGCGGCGATAGCCGGGCTTTTTTGGGTGCTGCTGCATCCGTGCAATATTTGGCGGCGACGGCGAGAATCACAGCGGTTTAGAAGTGTGGGAGATGGCGAGATTGAACGGCGTCTTTTCAAGGGATCAGTAGTTTATCACTATTTTATTCGCGGTGTCAAAACGGTGCGTGAGATAGGGGCGTGAAATGAAAGCGATCGGTCTCATGTCTGGAACTTCTGCCGACGGGGTAGATGCCGCGCTTGTGGAAATAGACGACTCCGATCTGTCTCTGCTCGGATATATCGAGGTGCCTTTCCCCAAAGATGTCAGAAAGGAGATTTTGTCGCTTTGCGAAGATGGGCGGGTCGATGCAATATGCCGCATGGATGCCGCGCTTGGAGAATGGTTTGCAGAGGCAGCATTGCGCGTATGTGAGAAAGCCAATGTCAGCACTGGAGAAATCGATGTTATTGGATCGCACGGGCAGACGATTCATCATTTGCCCGCGCTTGCAGTAGCTGCTGAGAAGAGGGTGAGATCAACGCTGCAAATTGGCAACCCCGCGGTGATCGCAGAACGCACGGGAATCACGACGGTATCGGATTTTCGGTCGCGAGATATGGCTGTGGGTGGACAGGGAGCACCTCTCGTCCCGCTGGTGGATTATCTGTTGTTTCGGTCTGAATACATGGGACGCGCAATGCTCAATATCGGTGGTATTGCCAATGTTAATATATTGCCAGCAAACTGTGGCGTGTCAGACATTTTCGCATTTGATACGGGACCTGGCAACATGGTCATTGATGGGGTTGTGCAGGCGATTACGCACGGCAAACAGAGTTTCGATCGGGATGGGGCGCTTGCGGGCAAAGGCCAGGTGTGTGAGGATCTGTTGGATGTGCTTATGGCGCATCCTTTTTTTGATATGGAGCCACCCAAGACAACGGGGCGCGAGGACTTTGGGACCGATATTGTCCAAAAAATTCTCGATTGGAAGGGAAAAGAGGAAGACCTCGTGCATACGGCAGTGCAGTTCACGGTGGAAAGTATTATGCATGGACTCAAACGATTTGTTTTGCCCAGATGTGAAATTCACGAGGTGATTGCAAGTGGGGGCGGCACCAGGAATCCGGTTATGATGGATCTTTTGGATCGGGCATTGGGAAATATCGCATTCAAGCGATTGGATGATCTGGGAATAGCATCAGAAGCAAAAGAGGCCATTGCGTTTGCGATTCTTGCCTATCAGACTATGAATGGGCACCCCGGCAATGTGCCGAGTGTAACCGGTGCCGATAAACAGGTTGTGTTAGGCTCTATTACACCGGGCAAGAGGGATGCCCGACCACCCAGTTCTGAGTTGTTGGGAACATCATTGCATTGATGATACTGGCGTAGTTATACACCGTTGCGTATATTTCTTTTTCTGATGTCGGTTTCGATGATTCGAGGAAAAGGCTATGTTTTTTGACATCTTACTCATTGCAACAGGAGGGGCGTACATCGCGAGTGCGCTGGGTTATGCTTTGCATTTTCACCAGCCCAGAGCACACTGGCGCGTTTTGGGCTCCTGGGGAATATGGGGTGCCTGGTGTATGCACACTGTGCTTTTGGTCGTTATTACAATTTCTGCCGGCGAGGTGCCTTTGACCAGTCAGGTATTGCCATCGCTTTGTGCATGGCTGGTCGCTGTTGTTTATATTTATCTGGAAGTGAGTACTCAAGATCGGTCTTTGGGCGTACTCATTGTACCTATTGTGGTGGTTTTGCACGTTTTGACACTTACAAAATTATCGGGTATTGAGGAGATTCAGGTCACGGGATATAGCGGCGGGTGGTTTGAACTGCATGTGCTGGCTTATGGCCTTGCGTACACAGCATTTGCGATTTCCTCTGTTGGAGGTGTGATGTATCTGATGCTTTTGGGCGAAATTCAGGCCAAGCATTTAGGTTTTTTTTATTCGCGCCTGCCTTCACTCGAGGTGTTGAATCAGATTACTAACCGCGCTGCCACTTTTGGATTTGTCTTTTTGACGGGTGGAACCATTGCCAGTTCTGTGTGGGCATTTCAACATCTTTCGCAGTTTTCTATATGGCGCGAGCCAGTGTTTTTGCCCGTTTTGATTGCGTGGGTCATCTATGCGGGCAATCTCGGCGCGCGGTGGTGGGGCGGCTGGCAGGGCAAGCGGGCGGCTTTTCTGTCTATTTTGGGTTTTGTTCTCGTGATTCTGGCATTTCCCGTGGTGGGCGTTCTGTTTTCTGGTCCCCACAATTTAGGACCTTAAACCATGCGTTATCCCGTGTTTTTAAAATTAAAAGATAAATTGTGTGTTGTGGTTGGAGCGGGGCGCGTTGCCGAACGCAGAGTGCGTGGGCTGTGTGATGCGAGTGCGCGGGTTCGAGTTGTGGGGGTAACCGCAACTGAAGGCATTTTGAAATTGGCCGGTGAAGGCGCGATCCATCTATATCAACGGGCATTTGAGCCGAGCGATTTGGATGGCAGCGCGCTCGTGATTGCCGCTACTGATCAGGTAGATGTCAATCGGGCGGTGCAAACGGCGGCGAAATGCCGAGGGATTTTGTTTTGCGGTGCGGACCGACATACAGATAGCGATTTTATTGTGCCCGCAGTTGTGCGGCGGGGCGATTTACAGGTGGCGATTTCCACAGGTGGCAACAGCCCTGCATACGCCGCATTGTTGCGCCGAGAAATTGAGGCTTTTTTAGAAGATGGACACGTGGGTTTTCTGGATATGATGGGGGATTTAAGGCGCAGAGTTTATGCGCGATTCCCCAATGCGCCAGAGCGTCGT
>JAJEAX010000360.1 GCA_022822565.1 Candidatus Latescibacterota bacterium | reverse complement strand
GGTGCCTTCTTTGAGTGCTTTGACGAGGGCCTCTGTGCGGCGAACCGATAGTCCCTGTGCAATAATCTGCTGGCATAAGGCAATTTGTTGATCCGCGTTGTCAAGGCCCAGGAGTGTGCGGGCGTGACCTGCGGATATCTGCCCGGCTTGCAGGGCGTCGAGTACTTCGGGTGCCAATGCGAGGAGGCGCAAGGTGTTGGCAATGGTGGATCGGTCTTTGCCCACATGCTCGGCAATCTCCTCTTGTGTGAGAAAACACTCATCTATGAGCATGCGATAGGCTTTGGCTTCTTCTATGGGGTTGAGATTTTCCCGCTGAATATTTTCAATCAGCGAGAGTTCCATCATTTCCTGATCTGTTCCCACATCCATAACAATCGCAGGTACGACCGCGAGTTCGGCCTGACGCGCGGCGCGAAAACGGCGTTCGCCTGCGATCAGTTGATAGCCCGATCCAAAGCGGCGCACAGAAATAGGTTGAATGATACCTTTTTCGCGGATTGATTGCGCCAATTCGCTCACGGCTTTGGGATCGAATTCCGTGCGTGGCTGGTGGGGGTTGGGTTCAATATCATCAATGGGTATTTCGATGATTTGCCGCTGGCTTTCCCCCAAGGGCGAAGGGGTAGTTTCCGATGTGATTTTTTCGGCAGAGGTTTCATCTGCACCGGGAATCAGGGCGCCCAATCCCTTGCCGAGGGCATTGCGTTTAGCCATTGATGACCTCCCCGGCTAAGTTCATGTAATTTTGCGCGCCGGTAGATATAATATCGTAGAGGATGATGGGTTTGCCAAAACTGGGTGCTTCGCCGAGTTTGACGTTGCGCGTGATAATTGTATTATAGACGCGGTCGCCAAAATGCGATTTGGTCTCTTCGGCAACCTGGCGCGCCAGATTGAGACGTCCGTCGTACATTGTGAGCAGTACGCCTTCAATGGCGAGGTGGGGGTTGAGGTGTTGTTGCACGAGGTGCAGGGTGTTGAGCAATTTACTCAGGCCCTCGAGTGCGTAGAATTCGCATTGTATGGGAATGAGTACAGAGTCGGCTGCCGTCAGCGCGTTGAGCGTGAGCAATCCCAGTGCGGGGGGGCAGTCGATGATGATGAAGTCATAGGTTTCACGCGCTTGCAAAAGGGCATTTTTGAGGCGTTGTTCGCGCGATGTGACGGAGACCATTTCCACTTCGGCACCAGTGAGGCGAATGTGAGAGGGCGCAATGTTGAGAAAGGGTAAGTCGCTTTCGTGGATGACTTCCATTAAGGGCATATCTTCGAGGAGTACTTCGTACACACAGGGCGTTTGTTCATCTACTTCAATACCACATCCGCTGGATGCGTTGGCCTGTGGGTCTATGTCGAGCAGCAGGGTTTTCTTTTCCGCAGTAGCCAGACACGCAGATAGGTTGACGGCTGTGGTGGTTTTGCCCACGCCGCCTTTTTGATTGGCTATGGCAATGATCCGTGCAGACATCCGAAACCCCGAAAATTAAAGTATAAATAGCGATATTTAAGTCGGTAGAATATAGTGTACGTACAGGGGAAAATCAAGCACGGGCATTTATCAATAAGTTGTGTTGCGGGATGGAAAGGCGGGGATTATGGTGCTTTTTGTAATGGCTTATCTGAATACTGCTTAACATCAGGGAAAAGTACAAATTGGGATTCGCTAACATCAGGTTGTGGCCTATATCGCGCGAGATGCTGGTCTTTGTGAAGTATTTCTGCCAGTACGACTATATCCAAACGCTTGAGTATATCGGCTGTGATCGGACGTTTGGCATCCCAAAAAATGAATGAATGCAAAAATTCTCGTGCCGCTTTTGAGTTGAGAAGGTCGGCGAATAAAATCGCTTCATCTCGATTTGTACATGGAAGAAAATAACAGGTATCGTCAACCATTGCGGGTTTTCCATCCAGCGGAGGTATGATTGAGAATTGGATTTTTTTGTATAAACCGGAAATCGCTACCTTCCACTGGGCAAAGGAATAATCGCCTATACCGAAGATAGAAAATCGTGGTTTGTTTTTATAAATAGAGCTTTTTCGCCGATCCAATTTGTCCGCATGGTTTGTGAGGTAAGCCCATGTTTTGGGCGCCTTCTCTCGAATGATACGGGTTTCATCTCCGACTTTTCGCTGTGGTATGAGAACCCATCGCTCGGGCGTTTCTGTTTTGCATTTGACGACATGCGAGCTTTTGTAAAGAGGGAACACAAACGTATCTTCTATATCGATAACTTCGCCCAGGCCATTCACAAAAGAGCCATCTTCGCGTGTAAATTCCATTATGCGGGCGCAATCGTGCTTTACGCCAGATCGCCATTTGAAAGGGACATGACCGTCGAGTTGAGACCATTTTTCATATTTTTTTAGATCGGCTAAAATTTCAGTATTGTGCATCCCTATGGCAGAGATTTTACATTTATTTGAAATGCCCTGGAAAACATCGCACGATTTTATTTTAGAGGGTGCGCCCGTCTTGCATACCAATAAGCAGGCGGAGACAGAGACATTGAAATGAGCCTTAGAATCTATGATATACAAATGGGGTTCTGAGACGTGAAAATCGCGGTTCCATACGTATTTCAGTACTTTTCTTGCAACTGTAGTTTTGCAAAGCATTGCCAATACTGCGCTTCTACTCTGCAATTTGTCCAGTAGATGGATGAGCATCCACTCAGATATATCGAAGTTGGATTTTCCCGTTATTGCATCGAACCCTTTATGACCTTGAAAATTGCTCTTAGCAGGCAAATTCGATCCCCGAATACGTCCCAAGCCTGAATTAGTTACCCAGGGGGGATTGCCGAGTAGAAGAATAGGTTCTGGCAGACGGGTCAAAATATTTTCCCAATCAAGTTGAAAAAAATCTTCATTTTTGAGTTCGATCCGCGCAGAGTCCATCCCCCGCAGTTTTCGCTCAAGCGCCAGTAAATATTCCCTGTTGATTTCGTTGCCCAAAAATTTTTGCGTTTGCTCAAAAGTATCCATAGCACTCATTATAAATCCACCAGTGCCGCACGTTGGTTCAATGATGCTCTCTGGTCGTACGCCTGTAGAATGCAGGAAATGACATATTTCGTCTGTGAGTTCAGACGGCGTTTGAAAGTCTCCAAATTCCACTGTCCGTCTGTGATTTTTGGCATTCATATAATTCTCAATATCCCCTCTGCCTGCCCTGCCTGATCAATAATTCTCCGATACTGAAGCCGCCATTGTAGGGCGTTAGAGATTGTGAGATACCCAATATTGGGCGGATTATTCAACAACTCCTGAGCTATCCGATACGCTTCAATTTCATCGACTGGTAAATTTCTATCATACATAAAAGCAGTCAGGTCATCTTCATTTCCATCATTCTCAAGAATTTGTCTCAAGCCTACTGTTGTCTGGTAATCTGCTGTCTGCGCCTCATTGACGAAGACGGTATGGAAAAATCTAAGACGTCCTGTTTCAAACGCCTGATTGTCTTCTTTTTCATAGACGAACACCAGTAGAGAATAACCCAAGCCGAAGATCTTTTGTCTCGCAGATTGAAAGGGACAAGAGGATTGCGGTTGCTTAATACTGGTTACTTTCATATCAACTGCCAGATCAGGGAAGTCTATCCCCCTTGCCGAACTTCCTTCCGTAAATGAATACTTTTGAGTTAGATACTCCCGAAATTGATGTTCAACGTATGTCCCGATTGCTTTTCCATCTGTGACGCCAAACAAACTGGCATGCTCGCGTGAAGACTCGATACGAGCAAATTGGTTCGCTTCTTCACAAAGTAAACTGACTGTCAACTGGGGCTTCATTTTGGTTTTCCTGCGCGAAAAT
>JAJEAX010000031.1 GCA_022822565.1 Candidatus Latescibacterota bacterium | reverse complement strand
CCAATTATCTGGCGGTGAACAACAGCGCGTGGGTGTTGCACGAGCCGTGGTGATTAAACCGCGCGTGATTCTGGCTGATGAACCCACTGGGAACTTAAATTCGACTCAAGGCGAGCATGTGATGGATTTGTTCACTAAGTTGCATGGGGAAGGGACAACGATTGTGCAGGTGACGCATTCGGAGAAGTGGGCGGGCTATAGCAAACGCATTGTGCATCTGCTTGATGGGGAAGTGGTGAGGGATGAGGGGGTGTGAATAGGTATATTAGGGGATATACCCATGTCGGCAAGAAATTTCATGGGGCCGCATGTTCGAGTGGATGGATAGATTCTTCAGCGAGCCATGCAGCATATTGAAGTGCTTGTTGAACATCTTCAGCTTCGAGATAAGGATAAGCTTCAAGAATCTCTTCTGTTGACAGGCGTTTTGCAACCAAATTGACCAAAAGAGAAACCGTTACACGCATGCCGCGGATACACGCTCGTCCCCCCATCATTTTGGGATCAAATGTTATGCGGTCGAATTTCATTTTTAGTTCCCCGTATAAATTGATCACCCCAAATTTGTTCTGTTTCCCAGATGTCAAATTCACCTTCTGTCACAGGGTGTTTTTTATATCCTTCACGATGTATTTTTTCTAAAATTTCCATTTGAATTTTTTTCATAAGTTCCCCACACTATAAGGTTTTTTGCACAGCGTATTGAATAATATCGCAAACCTCGACCGTTTTTGCAATTCTAACCGTTAAGGAATGAATAAAGATGGCTAAGAAAAATGCCCTACACACGTCAAGGAGCGAGAAATTTGAAGAAGCTGTTGATGCCGTGATTTCAGGCGATACGGAGACGCTTAAATTGCTGCTTGAGAGAGAGTCTGATCTGATTCGCATGCGGTCCTCCAGAGCGCATAGGGCGATGTTGATCCACTATGTGGCGGCAAATGGCGTGGAAGATGAACGGCAGAGAACACCGGTCAATGCGGTTGATGTAGTAAATGTGCTTATCGATGCTGGTGCCGAGATAGATGCCACGTTTTTGGATGGAGGATCTGGGACAACGCCTCTTGTTTCACTGGTGACCAGCTTTCATCCACATAAATCGGGTGTCGCTGCTGAACTTGTGAGCGTATTCGTCAATGCGGGTGCCAGAGTAGATGGGTTAAAGGGAGATGGTGAACCACTAAGGCTCGCGCTCAGTTTTGAGTATCCCGAGTCAGTTCAGGCTCTTATTGAATGCGGTGCAAAGATCATGAATGTCGAAATCGCCGCTGGTCTGGGGGAACTTGAACTGGTCGAGCGATTCGTTGATGAGGGAGGTATCTCCTGCGGGGAATTGGAAGAGGCATTCTGGTGCGCTTGTAAGTATGGACATACTGGGGTGGCGGAATGTCTTCTCAAATGCGGGTTGGATATAGACGCAACGGGTGGGGCGAATAATACGGGGTTGATGTTGGCGTCACAACGCGGTCGGAGAGATACGGTGGAGATGCTTTTGGGGTACGGGGCTTCTGTTGAGTTGAAAAATGATTATGGTGGTACATCTCTTGGTTCAACGATGTATTTTCTGGCGAATCATCCCGTGATAGGTGCCGATTACGCTGGGGTGATTGAGTTGTTGCTCGATGCAGGGTCGGAGTTCAACTTTGCCGACAAAGCGACAGGCGATGATAAGGTAGATGATATGCTCCGTAAACGCGGTGTGATCGGGTAGCTATGCGACAATTTTACCGAACCTTTTCAAAACGCTCCGCACTGCGGAGCGAATCTCTCCAAACTACGTAACTAAAGTTAAAAGCAACCTCCCCTATCCGATTGACGACGTGCTAAACAGATTACGAGTCGTATTTTGAGTGGTTAAATTCGACAAATACCTGAACAGGAGGATTTCTTTATGCGACCTGAACTATTCACCAATCTGAACGATGCTAAGCGTTCTCTCGGACAAGAAGTGAGAATACTTGAGAGATTTGTCGGCGTTGGCATTGGGGCACTGACATAATCCGGCTTTATGTCAAAGATCGAAAGACTCCGGTTGTCCGTTATGTGGAATCGAACTATGGCTATCATTACGCTGGCTATTTACTTTCTATAGTTGAAACGTCAGGCTTTCGGGCAGGGATCTCGACAAGGGGCGTGTCATCGGCCTAAACAAGCAAGTGCCAAAAGTGATAGGCCAACCAAAATACAAAGCAAAAAGGCCGCTGATAACCTGCTATCGCTGTTGCCTGCCTGTGCTGTGCATCGCACGTCAGACAGGTACCTCGTCGCACGCTTCGAGTACAAAAAGCCCGTTGATCATTACCGATCGACGGGCTTTCTTTTATCTGTTCATTGACGCTGGCCACAGGCATACAGTATATTGTGGGATACATTGGCCGAAGAAATACAATATATAGACGCACGGCATCTACGAATCTCAAATTCAACTGTCTGCCGATCTTTCTGAGAAAAAGGCATGAAAATTGCAAATATTGACTTTCCCAAACCTCTACTAAACGCTTTGCGCGATGGCGAACTGGTGGTTTTCGCTGGCGCAGGCGTTTCGATGGGTGAACCTGCCTACCTGCCGAGTTTCAAAAATTTAGCGAATAAGATCGCCGAAGGAACCGGCAAAACTTTGCAGGACAGAGAGTCGATAGACCGCTTCCTCGGGCAACTGCAACATAATGGAGTAAATGTTCACACCCTCGCTGCAAAAAAGCTATCTCCAATAGGTCTGCAAGCAACTGATCTACATCAGAATCTTCTACGGCTCCATTCCAAAGCCGAGCAAGTTCGCGTCGTTACCACCAATTTTGACCTTTTGTTCGAGCAGGCTGCAAAGGACGTTTTCACCAGTAACCAGCCCGAGGTGTTTCGGGCACCTGCATTGCCCTTGGGACATCAGTTCAACGGCA
>JAJEAX010000221.1 GCA_022822565.1 Candidatus Latescibacterota bacterium | reverse complement strand
ATAGACGAATAGACGAATAGACGAATAGACGAATAGACGAATAGACGAATAGACGAATAGACGAATAGACGAATAGACGAATAGACGAATAGACGAATAGACGAATAGACGAATAGACGAATAGACGAATAGACGAACCCCGCCCAACCACCCAAAACCTCTGGATTGCGGCTTAAAGCATGCCTGCCCCTGTATGATTTAAGCAGGGGCCGCAATGACGATGGATGGGATTGATTCGTTGATTCGTTGATTCGCTACTTCGGCACCTTGAGCACCGCATAAAAATTGGCATAGTGCCGGCGGGTCTCTCTGCGAATGATTATGCCGACTTCGTCACCGGGTTTCAACTCTGATAGGACATCTTCATAATCTTCCATCGAACGCATGGACCTGCGATTCATTTGTCGAATCACATCCCCTCGTTGCAAACCCGCCGCATCGGCCGCGCTCTCCCCCCTCACGTCGGTAATGAGCATGCCCCATTGTGCATTATAACCAAACTGACGGGCAATAGCGGGCGTCATCTCCTGAACATTTAGCCCCAGGGCGCGTTGTCGCTCGACCTCTTTCAGACCGCGAAAGGGATCGAACGCATCCACCGTTACGCGCAACTTTCTATTTCCCCCACTTCGGATCACCTCAATTGTCACCTGTGCGCCCGGAGGGGTTCGCGCAATACGCGTGAGAAACTCATCTGCACTGGAAATCTCGCGATTATTTAACCCCACAATCACATCGCCCGGCTGCAAGCCCGTCTGCTCGGCAAATTTCCCCACTTCCTGAATCAGCGCCCCCCGATTCACAGATAAACCCAGTGCTTCGGAAAGCCCCGGCGTCAGATCTTGCACCACCACATCCAGATACCCGCGTTTAACCTCTCCATCTTCGATAATCTGCTGCATAATATTGCGCGCCATATTAATCGGCACAGCCAACCCAATGCCCTGACTGCCGCCACTGCGCGACAAAATTGCCGTATTCAGACCCACCAGTTCCCCGCGCAAATTCACCATTGCCCCGCCGCTATTGCCCGGGTTAATCGCCGCATCTGTCTGAATAAAATCTTCGTAATCCACAATATCTAAATTGCCCCGCCCAATCGCGCTCACGATACCGTACGTCACCGTATGCCGCAAACCGTACGGATTGCCAATCGCCAGCACCCAGGACCCCACCTTCAACTTGTCCGAATCGCCCATCTTCAGCGCGGGCAAATCGCGCCCATCAATTTTCAACACCGCGACATCGCTCTGCGGATCTGTTCCCACCAGGGTTGCGCTGAACTTTCTGCCATCGTCGAGTTCTACTTCGATAGAATCGGCCTCTGCAACAACGTGGTTATTGGTCAAAACATAGCCATCCCGAGAAACAATAACCCCTGAACCCAACCCTTGCTGTCGCTGTTCTCTTTGATACTGCAGACCACCGCCAAAAAAATGATCGAAAAACGGATTGCCCGTCGATCTTCGCACCCCAACCACCACATTTCTTTTTTTAATAACCGCGACCACACCCGGATTTACTTCGGAAGCCACCGCAGCAAAAGCCTCGCTGAACTTTTCCATTTGCGCGATCGTCGCCTGAGATTCGGGATCAATTTTTGCCTCAACCTGCAAAACCGTAAATCCCGCAATCAGTATCCACATACACCTTTTCATACCCATTTCTCCGTTTTAGCGATTGAACTTTAATTATATCTCGCAAAGCGTCAAAAGTTCCTGAAATTGTCCAATCCCGTCAATGACAAAGAAAGCCGAGATCCATTGAGGATCTCGGCTTTCTTGAATATTAAAAAATGTACTTAGGCAGCTGACTTATCCGACGGACGCACCTTTTTTAGCGCAGACATCCAGGTCAACTCATAGACCACCAGCGCACCTCGCCATACCTCGACATTTTCAAGTCCGCTGTACACCAATCGCGCAGCCTGTTCAATCGTCGCTTCTGCGGCCTTTACCTCGGGCTGATCGGCCACTATTTTCATGGGAACGGGACCATAAGCGGCGCGAATGCGATTAATCACCTCACAGACTTCCCGACGAAACTGAGGGACGAAACGGGACCGAGAGGTAGCCCGTTGTACCCCGTTTGATCGCGAACCGATAGCCGACATAGAAAAAATGCGTCTCATGGGAACATCTCCTATCTAAATTAGGTGAAATACATCGACGAAAATCGTCGTATATAATCACAAAAACTTTCCTAAACTCAATTTTTACATAATATTATATACTATTTTCCAACCGCCATAAATATAGTGAACATTTGTATATGCGTCAAGGGTAAAATATCACAATCTCACAAAAAAAACTTTCCCTTAACCCGCTGCGATATTATCTTTTGCCTTTATTTAAGAGATTCCAACCAACACGAGAAAGGAGCACCATGGCAGACAAACTCAAAGTCGGCATCATCGGCGTTGGCGGCATTGCACGCACGCACATACCCGGATGGGCCGCTTCCCAACATGCCGACCTGATAGCTGGCAGCGACATCGATTCAGACGTACTGAACGAATGGGGCGAAAACAACAACATATCCATCCTATCCACCGACCCGGAAGACCTGTTCAAAAACCCCGATATCGACATCATCGACATCTGCACCCCCAACAATTATCACGCGCCATTGGCCATTGCCGCGCTCGAAGCGGGCAAACACGTCATCTGCGAAAAACCACTGGCCCCCAATCCGGAACTCATCAAAAACATGATTGCCGCACGCGACAAATCCGGCAAAACCCTGATGACAGCGCAACATTTTCGTTTCTCGGGCAAATCAAAAGCCATGCGAGCCGAACTCGACACAGGCGTACTCGGAGACATCTACCACGCGCGAAGCTGGATGCTCCGCCGCTCAGGGGCACCAAACACACCGGGCTTTATACAGAAACAACACAGCGGCGGCGGTCCCTGCATCGACATCGGCGTACACATCCTGGACCTCACACTCTGGTTTATGAATAACCCCAATCCCGTATCCGTCACCGGTGTCGCCCGTGCAGAAATCGCCCATCAGAAAGGTGCCTTCAGCAATTGGGGTCTCATCCCATCGGAGCAGTTTGACGTGGAAGACTTCGCCGCAGCTTTTGTGCGCTTTGAAAATGGGGCAACCCTCATGCTCGAAGTTAGCTGGTTACTCCACCACAAAACGCAGGGCGAAGACATGCAAATGTGGCTCTACGGCACCAGAGGGGGCAGTCACTGGCCCAGTTGTGAAATCTATCAAAGCAACAACGACACGAGACAGCACTACAACCACGCCCTGCAAAATACCAGAGACCTGCTCGAACCCCACGCACAAGAATGCGTCGAATTTGCCCAGGCCATCGCCGAAGGCAAGCCCTCGCCCGTGCCAGCCGAGCAATCGCTGCAAGTCATGGCAATCCTCGACGGCATCTATCGCAGCCAGGAAACGGGCGAAGAAGTAAAAGTCGCCCAGGAAACATCGTGATCTTTATATCCACCATCGTCGGTCCGCTCGAAGTCAATTGTTACATCCTCGCCTGTGAAAAAACGCGCGAAGGCATTGTAATAGACCCTGGCGACGATACCGATACCATATTTCAGCTCATTGAAGATCACAACATCAAAATCGTCGAAATAATTGCCACACACGGACATTTTGACCACATCGGGCGCGTCGCATCGCTCAAAGAAAAAACCGGCGCGCCATTCGCCATCCACAAAGCCGACGTGTGCAGGGTCGAGAACCTGACAAGCATTGTCGCACCTCTGGGCCTTCAAACCGATCCACCGCCCAAAATCGACCGTTTTATCGATGAAGGCGATACCATTGTCTTTGGCTGCGAAACCCTGAACATCCTCCATGTACCGGGTCACGCGCCCGGCAACATCGCGCTCACCTGGCCGGGCCACGCTATTGTTGGCGATACTGTATTCTCCGGCTCTATTGGCAGAACCGATCTCGAAGGCGCAGACCTGCAAACGCTCATGGACTCAATCCACACCAAAATCCTCACCCTCCCCGACGACACAGTCCTTCACCCTGGACATGGGCCAGACACAACCATAGACCGCGAAAAACGCATCAATCCATTTCTCTTATAGGACCACATCTCACATGAACATCTCCATCACCATCGGCAACATCCTCGAAAGTACAACAGACGCCATCGTGCTCAACCTCTTTGAAGGCGTCACAGAACCGGGCGGCGCCACAGGTGCAGCCAATCGCGCGCTGGACGGGCTTATTGCCGACCTCATCGCGGGCGGCGACTTCAGCGGCAAACGCAACCAAACCGCCGTACTCTATCCCCGTCGGGGTGTAGCCTCATCGCGCCTCATTCTCGTTGGCCTGGGCAAACGAGAAGACTTCACGCCCAACCAGGTGCGCCTCGCATCCGCATCTGCAACCAGAGAAGCCATCAAACTCGGCGCAAAAACCCTCGCCTCCATCATCCACGGGGGCGGCATAGGCGGCCTCGATGTCTCAGACGCCGCGCAAGCCACTGTTGAAGGCGCGATTCTCGGCAATTACAAATTCACCAATTACAAAACAGATAATAACGATCCCAAACGTCTCGACGCCTTTACCCTCGTCGAATTTGACACATCCAAACAAACCGAAGTAGAAAAAGGCGCAAATACCGGACAAATCATCGCCGAAAGCGTGTGTTTTGCCCGCGACCTGAGCAATACCCCCGGCAACGACTTGCCACCGGCAACCCTGGCCGAACGCGCTTCAGAAATGGCCCGTGAAACAGGGCTTTCCTGTGAAATATTTGACGAACAGCGCATCTCAAATGAAGGCATGGGTGCCCTCAGCGCCGTGGGACAGGGGAGTGCTCGGCCCCCCCGTTTTATCATCCTGGAACACGCGGGTGCCGATCCCAATGCCGCGCCCATCATCTTCATTGGCAAAGGCATAACCTTTGACACCGGCGGCATATCCCTCAAAGGTGGCGACGGCATGTGGAACATGAAATTTGACATGAGTGGCTCCGCAGCCGTCATCGGCGCAATGCGAGCCGTGTCAAAACTCGACCTTCCCCACCGCGTCATTGGCCTGGTTGCCGCCGCAGAAAACATGCCCGATGGCCGCGCGTATCGGCCCGGCGACATCTTGCATCCCCTCGGCACCAAAACCGTTGAAATTCACAGCACAGATGCCGAAGGTCGCCTCGCCCTCATCGACGCCATCGCATACAGCGCGCGCTACACGCCCAAAGCAGCCATTGACCTTGCCACACTAACCGGGGCTTGCGTCACCGCACTCGGCAACGAAGTTAGTGGCTTGATGGGCAACAATAACGACCTCATCGCTCAGATTCACGAAGCGGGCAATCGCACCGGTGAAATTGCCTGGCATCTTCCCATTCTCGACAGTCACAGAGACAGCATCAAAAGCAATGTGGCCGACCTCAAAAACTCAGGTGGTCGGCCCGCGGGCGCACTCACCGCCGCCGCATTCCTCGAAGCCTATGTCCAGAACTTTCCCTGGGCACACCTCGACATCGCCGGCACTGCATCGACAAGTTCCGCCAAACCCGACGCCCCCATCGGAGCCACAGGCGTTGGCGTGCGCTTATTGATCGATTTCCTGCGCCATCAACCGGTTGAATAAATAAAAAAACCGGGGCTAAACCCCGGCCTGGATATAAACTTCTGGTTCGTCCAGCTATCTCTCACCCAAAGAGAACATCAGCCCTGCGAGAATGCCAAAATTATTTGTTGACCCGGACGCAAAAGCGCGAAACCAGCGACCCTGCACAAATGCGCCTATGCCCTCGGCAACATCAAATCGCATACCACCTGCTACGGCAATCAACGCCTCGGTTGAATTTTCTCTTACAAAGTCTTCGGTCGCTGTATCGACGAGATAAAGCACCGTTCCGTCAATCAGTACATCGACAATCACAGGAAATCCCCGTGCGTGCAACACCCCACCGGCAACCCCGAAAAACACCGTGCCGTATTGATCGGACAAAGGAGCTTTATAAACCAGACTGACACCCGCTGGAATTTCTGAAATACCGTCCTTCCGATAATATTCAACAAAAGGCGCCAAATATGTCGGATACAGATCACCAATGGGAATCTCTATGGACAAATGCCCGCCTCCCCGCGTGGGATCGAGAAGAGCACCCCCACCTATCTTGACATCCACCTGTGCATCTGCCCGACCAAAAAACGCGATCATGAACAAAAAAACCACCGCAACCATTGACTTCATACCCACCTCCTGATGAAAAAATAAGGAACACACATGCCAACCGACCTCATACTAATCTGCCATGGACAGGCCAGAGAACGCGACGGCGAACACCACTACGGATGGTGGGCCGACATGCCCATCTCGCACCGGGGCAAACAACAAGCCCTGCTCATTGGCGGACGCCTCAAAAACGACTTTGACATTCGCAGCCTCTACACCAGCCCCCAGAAATGCGCCCGCCAAACAGCCGAATGGATAGGCGATATACTCCATATCGTGCCCGAAGTAGAAAATGACCTGCGCGAACTTGAAAGCGGCGACCTCGCCACACTCTCCAGCGAAGAAGTCCAAAAATATTACCCCGGCTTTTTTGGTGGACAATCCCTCGAAGAGGCGCGCGTTCCGGGCAGTGAAAACTATGCCGACCTGCACACCCGCGTTGCCAGTACCGTGAGCCAACTCGTCAACGAAGCACCCGACCAACAAATTGCGTGCATCACTCACGTCCGACCTATTGTCGCCTGCCTACAAGCGATCATGGGATACACACCCGAAGACGAGCACAAACCCCAATTCTCGTGTCACACAGCCGCCATCCACCACCTTCAACTCAATCCCGGAGGCGAACCCACCTTTGTAGCCCTCAACGATATTGCCCATCTCGCAGACCTTCCCAGATAGTTCACACGTCGTCCGATAGAGGACCGCGCGTTTCCATAGCCATAGAAATCCGCTCGCTGCGCGTGCCATCGCCATTGCAGTGGTAAAAACGCACCGCACCGTGAAACCTCTCCGCGTGATGAACAAAATCGAGTTCTGCTTCTGCGACTTGCCCTGGCACAAAGGGCTTGCGAAAGTAAATCACAATTTCGTGAAACCGCAAGCACCCGACATCGCCTCCAATTTTGTGATATTGAAGGGATAGGAGATCAAGCACCCGGTCCATGTATTTAACCGTATTGATATGCCCATATTGATCTGACTGATCCATGTGAAAAACAACCGGCTGCGTGTCATAGGTCAGCGTCTCACCATTGGCGCGATAGGATTCGATATCCCGGCTGAGCAAATCATCTTCACCCAGTTCGTGCTCCTTCAGAAATTTAAGTCCCTCCGGCACATCGGAAGGCCTGCGTTCATCAGGCGGTGCAAGCGGCCGCGTAAGCGCCAGCCAGAACTCCGACCGACCAACCAGATTATCCGCCTTAAAAAGCTGGCAGTTCAAAACGAGATGACCGCGTTTGAGACTTCCGTCATCATCGCGCGTTGTAACGAGGCGAATCTGCGATTCCTGTCGCAGTGTTGTCCGAAGAGAACAGGGATGCCCGAAAGTTTCAAATTTCAAAATATGATTGATCGGCGCGACACCATCGCCGCTATTGACATTGGATCTCCAGTAGGGCCGCAGCATGTGAAGACCCGACCGCAACGTGAGGCTCAAACTGGATGCGACCAACTCGGCATTCATATTGAGCATGCGCCAATCAATGTCACATTCCGTTGTACCTGTAAGAACATCCATCTCACCCCTCACCCCGGATACGTAAGCCCCAGCATCTCCCGGGCATCATTTGGCGTGGCAATCTCACCCTGAAGTTTCTCCACAATACTCGCCGCGAGATCGACCATCTGGGCATTGCTCTTGAGCAAAACACCTCTCCGAAGATAAATATTATCTTCAAAACCCACCCGTATATGTCCCCCCATGAGAAAAGCCATAGTAATCATCGGCAACTGTCCTTTTCCCACACCCAGCGCGGACCAGATCACATCGGGCGGCAAGAGACTCTTCATAAAAATCAGGTTTTCCGGTGTGGCTTCAATACCCCATCCGGGCCCCATACACAACTGAATAAACGGGGGATCTTCGAACAGCCCCTCCTCAATCATATACCGCGCCTGGCGGATATGACCGGCATCAAAAACCTCGATCTCCGGCTTAACGCGATGCTCGCGCATGCGCTTTGCCGCGGCAACACCCCACTCGGGCGGATTCATAAACACCCGAGTGCCAAAATTCACCGAACCGATATCCAGAGAACAAATCTCGGGCTTCAGCATAACCGGTTCAAGCCGCTCTTCAATAATATTTTCCCCTTTAATATTTCCCCCACTCGTCGTCAAATTAATGGCAATATCGCAAGCCTGCCGAATCCGATCCACCACCTCCTTAAAAAGCTCAAACCGAGAACACACAATACCCGTCTCGGGATCGCGCACATGGATATGCGTAATTGCCGCACCCGCCTTATGGCATTCAATTGCCGCATCTGCAATCTCCTTTGGCGTATAAGGCACAGCCGGATTCATATCCTTCGTAGGACCCGATCCCACAACCGCCACTGAAATAATTGTCTTATCCATTTTTTCCTCTTGTCTTTAGGTAAGACGTAAAGGTAAGACGACCCCACCCTACCCCCTCTGGATCGCGGCTTAAAACATGCCGCGATGACGGCTTTGTTGATAGGTGTTATCACGTCTTTCGTCTCACGTTTTGTACGGCACCAACCAATCCTCTTCAATCCCCAGATCAAATCCTGGACCCGTCGGCGCAAACGCCAGATAGCTATCGCGCGGCACGCGCGCGCCGGGACCCGCCACTTCTTCAAGCGGCACCCCCGGATCAGAACCGATAAAATACTCACACCAGGGCGTATTGGGCATTGCCCAGCTCAAATGTTGACCGTACGCATCGCGTCCCCCGCCGTGCAAACAAACTTCCAGACCCGCCGCGGCAGCCATATTACAAATTTTGACACACGCAGTCAAACCGCCCACCCACTGAATATCGGGTTGAAGAATATCGAGACACCGATTTTCGATCATCAACTGGTAGGGATACGGCGTGTAAAAATGCTCCCCACTGGCAAGGCTCAACCACGGCAGGCGTTTCTTCAGTTCAATATGCCCCCCAACATCTTCGGGGATCAGACACTCTTCCATCCAGCGCAAATTATAAGGACGCAGGCGATTGGCCAGACGCGTTGTATATTCCACATCAAACGCCATATAACAATCGAGCATGAGATCGCACTCATCGCCAATCAACTCGCGGACCTCGGCGATTCGCCTCTCGTTCTCCCCCAATCCCCACAACCCATCAACCGGACCGTATTGACAGGGCAGCTTAAACGCGCGAAATCCCAACTCTTTGTACCAATCCACATCATCCCCCGTCGCATACACAAACAAACGGTCGCGCGCCGGACCGCCCAGAAGCTCATAAACGGGTTTGCCCTGCAATTTTCCCGCCAGATCCCACAGCGCCAGATCTACGGCACTAATCGCCAACGAGGCAATCCCCACAGTCCCAAAAGATTTGGACACGCGAAACATCATATCCCACAGCTTCTCAATCGCCAGACAACTCTCGCCTTCTAATATATGCGCGAAAGCATCTTCCACCACCATCGCAACCGGGCGTCCCGCCGACGTACCGAGACCCCAGGTCCCATCTTCAGCGGTCACCTTAACCGAGAACCTGGGCCATTGTCTGGCGCCGTAAAGCTGACGCCGCGCCTTAAACCGCGGGAACTTAGACATCGGATTTGCCACCTCTATCTGCGCGGGCCACGCCTTCCGATACCCCTTTGTCCTCGGCGCCGCACCTGTTGACGCAGCGAGCGTCGTGCCAGAACCCGTTGAGGTCTGGCTCGTATCTGGCCGCTCAACGCGAACGACTTCTACAGATTTGATTTTCATGTGTTGTCCTTTTTTCGTATTGGAAATTATCCTCAAAAACAACAAAGTGTCGCAACAACGCGATATTGTCAACCGCATTCAAACCATCTTTCTGTGCTTACTATGGAGAACTCCCAGAAAGATTTGATTATTTGCAAGGTTGCGTTAAATTATGGCGTTACCAATTTTGGTGGCGTGTTCAGGGCTTGAGGCCGCTGGGGGTTTTGAGACAGATTTTAAGGGCAGGGGATTTCAGGCAGAAAACAGAGGTGGGCATGAACTACAAAGATATTATTACCATTGAACCTGGAAAGCGAGGCGGAAAGCCTTGCATCAGAGGGATGAGAATAACCGTTTACGATGTGCTTGATTATCTTGCATCTGGTATGACACACCAGGAAATTCTCAAGGCGTTTCCCTATCTACAGGAAGAGGACATATTGGCCTGCTTGAGTTATGCGGCAGACCGAGAACGCACGACGCTGGCAATTGAGAAATGAAGCTCTTGTTTGATCAAAATTTGTCGCCTCGTTTAGTGAACTCCCTGACAGACCTTTATCCAGACTCCGATCATGTATTCAATCTAAATCTCGATCAGGCATCTGATAACGAAGTTTGGAACTTCGCTCTTAATCGAGATTTTGCCATCGTGACAAAAGACGCAGACTTTGGAGATTTAAGTCTCCTCCTGGGATTTCCTCCCAAAGTAATTTGGATACGTCGAGGAAATTGCTCTGCAAGGGAAATTGAAAACCTCTTGAGGGAAAAATCGCACGCTATCTTATCCCACCGCAATGATCTGGAATCAGGTCTTCTTATTTTATTTTGAACTGACCAGCAAGATTCACCTCCTTGTCCCAGGTGAATCTCATTATGTCGCACCTTTTGCTAATTGCCGTGCTTGGTCTCGCACATACTCTGGGACACGCGAATTGGAAACATTTATCAGAGCATCTCGAGATTTTCCCGCCTTGATGATACTACGCGCCTTATTTATCCGGCTCCGATAAGATTTGTCCGTAAAGTTTCTCCCATCTTTCTTCATCTGTTCAATGATATCTTTGGTAGAGAGTTTGAAATTGTCAAACAAGAAAAAATAGGTGACAAAGCACTCTTTACCGATGGACTGAAGATAGCGAGTGATACGAGCATTATTGTATTCTGTAAGTGCTGTTGCGCTCATTATAGCCTCCTAACACTGTGAAAAATTTTATGTGATCCAATCGAGATGTAGGTGGAGTGGGTCATTGGTCATCTCCTGCTTCTTTCATCAAAAGTTCCTTTATCTCTGATGGCATTGTGGGCATGATCTCTGCCAATACATTCCACTTCCCCCGCTTTTTGTAGATGTCCGTCAAATTATCTTCCAGCCACTTCTCGCGTGCCTTTTGGGCGTCTTCTTCCATCAGTTCCTCGGGCATATCGGAGAGTCGAACACGGCCTGCGATAAGGCATAGCCTGACAATCTCTTCATTGCTATCGAGTTCTTTGGGGCAGACGTCGTAGTCGGGGAACTTCAGCGGTGATCCGAAACTAAGATCATCAGGTTTTACTGAGACGACATCGGGGATGGCGAGATCGTCCGCCAGCTTGCGTAAATAGCTGGCAAATGGGTTGTTTGTAGAGGGATCAAAGGGCATATCTCCAGAAAAATAATATAGTTCCTTACCGAATAGATCGTTCTCATCAATGGAATGAGCTTCTGCTTCCAGCCCATCCTCTGTCCAGATCAGACCATCTACTATCCCATGCTCGAACTTGCTTTCAATCTGTCTCAAATAATTGATCGCTCCGTGCGTCGCTTGCAATTTATCGCGTCGCCAGGCGAGACTTTTCTCGGCCAGAAGCACAAAAAAGAGCGGTGCCATATTGATGATCTCAGTGGCACTGACGCCATATCGACGTTTGATGAGATTATAGACTAGCCGAACCTTCGGTGTGATCTGCGCGCCGATCTGGACGCGATCAGGATTGTCGGCAGGTACCTTATCTGACTCGGGAAGTGGTAAATCGCCAGTGAGTACACCCGTTTCGACGCCAAGTGTCTTGGCCAAGCTATTCAGAGTGTGTTCTTGAGTTTTTTGAGTTTTCTGAGGTTCGTTTTCCAAACGTTGGATCGTGCGCTCGGAGATGCCAGATCGTTCAGCAAGTAGCGAGCGTGACAGCCCTTTCTGTTGGCGTAGTTTGCGAAGGCGATCAGGATCGATTTTCATGGCGGAGCTCCTTGAAGGAAGTTTTCATGGTGAGACCGCTTAAATTCGAGACGCCAGAAATATATCTTATTTTTATCATATTATCAACGGTTATTATATGATAAATTCTATAAATAAAATGTATTAAATAATGATATTATTAACAAAAATGTCTGATTTGGGTTATAATAAACATAATTATGTCTCCTGGAAATTTATCAAAACCCCACAACGCGTGCTAAAGAAGACATACGCGGACATTTCAGCATATTGCTGCCCGAAGCTATCGGTTTCATCAGTTACTTATATAAAAAATACCGCCCTCCCGATATTGGGAGAGCAGCTCTTTTTTAATCCTTTAAAAACTGTCCGAAGTATTGATGTACTGCAACGTTAAAGCAGCACTCCAGTGATCGCAATGTGAGGTGCTTTAAAAAGCTTTCATTTGTATGATGATGAAATAAGCGTCAGTTTTCGGTCTGGCTGAGAACATGTAGCGATGACTACTCCAGTGTTAGTCCACGCCTTGACCATATACATTATTTTCGTATCTACAATAGTCTGTACGGGGTAGATACCGCGAATCTCAGACATCACACTCTCGACCACAACCTTGCACTCGGCAAAGGACGCCTCCCGTGTTTCAGTGTTTTCAACCTCTCCTTGCTCAGGGAATTGTCCGTTGCTAATCATACGGTTGAGTTGTTCAGGAGTGTACGTTATAGCCGCCCTACGCGGCTGGTCGCTATTAGGCTTTTTCTGTTCTGAGTCCTTTGAGCCTTGCGAAGTTGGTTCTTGCGATTGAATCTTCAGAGTGTCAGTATCGGTGTCAGTGCTTCCGACAGCAAGGATGCCAAATACTGCCAGAATAATGAATGATGCTATGTGCTTGCTTAATTCTTTCTTCATGTTACTCCTTTGTTTTGTTTGCAGTGACACGCCAAAAAGAAACCGAGAATTATAGCAACAATAAGGGCAAACAGGTCTCCTAAGTCAAAGCGGCCTGGGATAATATGTTTGATTTGAGTGAGTTCAGAACAAATAGCGGTTATGGGGATACACCAAAACCATCCATGGCGAGCCGGGGACGTTGAATTTATCCATATGGATTCTATGAAAAACATGTATGATAAGACGTAAAGAGCAAACGGTAACGAAAACACGACCCAATTTGGTACGTATCTATCGAAGCCATCTATCCAAACACGCATTGTACCAATTGAGCCTGTTAGTCCAAGCGCGTCTGCCCAGTGAAACATCAGAAGCGTCGTTGGTCGAAAAAGAAGATAGAGAGCCGAACCCGATAAAAGACAAACCAGTGCCAAGCAAACACTGATTTTTTGTTTTCTTTTCATAATAGACAAAAGTGTCACAACAATGCGACAGTGTCAACCACATTTCAAAACATCGCTCGTTATTTGACCAGAGGTTGAAATGTAGCTTACCACGGGTTATGCAAATGCAGCAACCGCTACGGTGCGTTTAGTCGCAATGCCTTCTCGCTCGCGCTTAATGCGCTCAACTTCATGCCGGGTTTGTGCTGTCAAATAGCTCTCGCCACACTGGGGACAACTCATCACAGGCACACCCTCGATAACAAGAAGAGATGTGCCTTTTCCATAACTTCGTGAAACGTAACGTTGACGCACTCCCGCTTCCCCACATATATCGCACACCATGGCTTGACTCCTCGTCGTTTCCATCGATTAATAAAAAATGTAAGTATTGCGTAGAGATAATTTACCTTGCTTTTTGGATAAAAAGCATTGTAATTTATTCACACATAGTCAAAATACCACAAAAAAGGGGGGTGGCTTGAAGTCCTGGAGGGTGGTAACTACGGAAAGGTATGAAACGCATTACAAAAGGTACAACAGAAGACGAAAAAGAGAATTATTCGCCATAATTGCAAATTTGCAACGCTTCGTGAATGCCGTCAATATACCACACGCCTCGTTGCGCACCATGAAAGCAAGATACATCCATAGAGAACCTAATGGTATTATGGCTATAGGACAGGAAGGGGGATATGGAAGGGGTTTGGCAAAGACGCGGCTTTACACCTATCCTGATACAGGAGCCAAAACCCTTTACCTGTTGTGCATTGGAGGAGAAAAGGGGCAGTCTCAAGATATTCAGTACTGCCGGGAACAAGTAAGAAAAATTAAACGACAAACCTGAGAAAGGAGCCTTCAAATGTCTGAGCATGCTTCGGTTGAGGAAATGGTCAACGCATTATCCAGTGAATCTTTTGCAACAGAGTTTGCTGAGCAGAATGCAAAAACTCAGCTATCTCAAGCTTTGTCTGCTGCAAGAGTTGCATCCGGGATGACTGAGCGCGAGATTGCTGACCGTCTTGGATGGACCGAAGATGATGTGGTGAGATTTGAGTACCAGGAAACCGATGAAATCAGTCTTGGAGATTTGGCTTGTTATTTAGGTGCCCTTGGAATAAAAGTGCATTTGTCCTTCCTCCCCTCTGAACAGAAGACGCCAGTTTTGTCCTCCCTAAATGCCCTTCCCGAGCATGATATCGCAGTCTAAACATCCTGCGCACGTATTAAACTTCGCCGTTTCCATTGACTAACACCCCTACCACCCCGGCCCCACATCTGCCGCGGTTAAGGGACCGCCATCCTCCATCCCCGTCGGGAACTCAACGCAACCAATCGTCTTCCGCTCGCCTCGTGAATGCCCCAGAGCATCTGTCGCAATCTCTGGATAATCCCCCTCCGCATTGCCAATCAAACCACTGGACTCTGCTGGCGCAACAACCCCATTCGGCAGATAATCCACATCGACCTGTCCAATCTTTATCCCATCCCGGTCGGGCATACCCAAATCGCCATCCGTCACATTCCCCTCCCACCTCCAATTCACTGGCTCATCGTCCTGCACCAGCCGCACAGTCCTATCGGATCTCACAAAAGCATTATTCGCAATCACGCAATCCTTAGGCGCCGTACCATTGGGATACCTGCTGTGATTTAGCCCCACATCCATCGCCGGGCTACACCCCACAAACGTATTAAACGCAACCAGCGCGCGCGCCACCCGCACATAGAGCTTATCCGTCGTCCCATCCATCATACCCACGCCAAACGCATTGAGCGAATGGAACAAATTATTCACCACAACCTGATCCGTCCCCTGCAAGCGCACGCCGCCCGCCCGGCGTTCACCCTCGCCAAAAAAGAAATTCTCAGACACCACATTGCCATCCCCATGCCGAAGCACCAGCGCCCCCCGGCAATCGCGAAACGTATTCCTGCGAAGCGTATTGCCATTGGACTTCACAGAAATAATCTCCGCCTCCCCACTACAACGCACAAAAAGATTGTACTCAATCACCGTCTCACAATCGCCCGGCTCCGGATCGTAAGGATTCCCCTCTGTAATAAGCTGAAGCGTCTCGTACCCATTGCTCCCCTTGCCATCCGGAACATCGACAAAATAATTGTGGTGAACATGGTGCCTCTCGCCCTGATTCTGAACGTAAATCTGCATCAACTGGCAGCCGCGCATCTCCGCGAGATTATTGGTCTTATTCTCAAACCGGCAGCGATCGATCTCAACCTCTCGGCTCTCTGCCCTCACCCGTATCCACTTGCCAGCCTGCACATCCGTCATCACACAGCGACTTATGCGACAACCCCGTCCCCGAATTTCTACACTCCCCTTCTCCACAAAATGCAGCCCCACAAAACTGATATAATCTCCCACCACCAACAACGGCGCCTTTATAACCGCCCGCCCCTTATGCTCCGCCCGAACAACAATCGGCTGATCTGCGGTCCCCCTCGCCTCCAGCTTGCACCTCTCACCATCATACACGCCATCAGCCAGCGCAATCACATCGCCCGGCTGCGCCTCAGCCACCTGCGCTTCGAGTTCAGATAGAGTCATCTTATTTCGCCTTTAACACACGATTAAAAAAAGCTTCACGGGCGGGTTCCGTAAACGCGATATTGCGCTGAAAAGCACCGTGCCCACTGTCGTCACCCAGAAGAATATAACTGACATTTTTGGCACCGGCATCTCGCAGTGCTCTGACCAGCTTATCCGAATGATAGACACCAACCGTGCGATCAGATATTGCATGCACGAGCAAAATAGGCGGTGCATCGGCTGAGGCATAAGTCACAGGAGAAGTTTTGGCGCGAACCTCTTCAGATTCCAGTCTAAGCTCATTTTTGCGAGGCGGACGTGCTGCTTGCGCATTGCTGCGATTGCGTTGGCGATCACTCATAGCAGACAGGAAGTCAGTAGGTGTGGCACTCGCGACAACCGCCTGTACCATACTGGAATACTCTTGATAGGGACCATCGCCCTCAAGTCCTGCTGAAGGAGGACACAAACCGAGCATAACAGCCAAATGCGCGCCAGCGGAATTTCCACTCGCGCCAATGCGTTCCGGATCGATATTGTACTCCTCGGCATGGGCGCGCAACCAGCGCACCGCATTCTTCACATCCTCAACACACGCGGTAATAGGCGCTTCATCGAGCATCCGATAGTTGACCGTCACACAAACATAGTCCTTGGCTGCATAGCTGATAGTAGGCCGAAGAAAACCTCCCCGGCGTTTATCCCCACCTCTCCACCCACCCCCGTGAATAAAAACAAGGGCTGGACGGGGCGCCTCTCCGCGCGCTGTGGGCATCGCGAGATCGAGTTTCCACGCCTCGTTGCCCCCGCGATACGCGATATCGGGAATAAAAGTCACACCTTCGGGTAATTGTTGCATAATTTGCTCCACGGTAACTGTGCGTTGCTGACGTCGGTTTTGTTGTTGTGGTTGTTGTGGTTGCTGAGCGCCAACAGATTGAAACAGCAAAACAACGAACAGAAAACAGATAAATTTGGACATAGAAACCTCCCTTTTTGAGACTTGTGGCTTTGAACAAAATAATTGCTGGAACTCAATTCCTTAAACAATTAGCTGACATATTTTTCCGATAGACTGAATTGCGGCTAACACCATGCCGCAATGACGGGCGAGGCATGCCTCGCCCCTACACATCTGCGTTCATCTGCGTTCATCTGCGGATTCCATTTCTCTTCGTATCTGCGTGAGGGCGCGCTGCACCCTTGTAAAATTCGGCCGCAGAGCGAGTGCCTTCTCCAAATAGGTAACAGCCTCTCGCAATCGCCCCACCTGAGCCAACGCCATACCCAGATCGGCATACGTATCGGGCCTATCCGGATGCAAACGAATCGCATCCTTGTAGTGCTGAATCGCCTCGTCAAAGCGTCCCAGCCTGTGAAGCGCCATAGCAATACCATTTTGCGACAGCGCATTATCCGGATGATGGCGGATCGCATCCTCGTAATAGCGAACCGCATCTTCAAGCCGTCCCGCGCGGTGA
>JAJEAX010000047.1 GCA_022822565.1 Candidatus Latescibacterota bacterium | reverse complement strand
GTAAAATAGGCCCGCGAGAAATAAACACAGGGCTGCGCCAAAGGGATCGGCTATAACGGCTAAAAAACCACCTTCATAAGCCGCGCCTGCCGCGCCGAGCACAGTGCCTGTGCCAAACCAGGTGGCGGAAAGCGTGCCCGTTGCCAGTAAGATGCCCAGACGCCGACCCGCAACGACAAAATCGGCGGAATCTTTGACGCGCCTACCAGCATAGACGCCAACTAACAGGGTGATAAAAACATAGGCACAAAGGGCAGTGATGATGGGTAGTTGAGACATAGAGGACCTCGTTTATTTTATGTGACCGTATTTTTTCATCACCTCGATCAATTTGTCATGTGGTAACGCGGGCATTGTGCGATTGTCTCGTCCGGTCATGGGTTCTGCCACGCACATGGCATTGATGATGGCTTCTTCAGTAGCTTCGATAGTGGCCTGAAAAATGGCGTTTAGCCGGTTATCGCGCAGTGTGGTAATTGTATCGCGGTCTGCGCGGGTGCGAGGTAGGCGATAGGCGGTTGAAAAGGCAAGGGCAAAATCTCCGCTGCTGGTGCGGGAAACAGTGCCCGTGCGACCAATGCCTATGGCGGCGCGTTTGCACAGGCGGCGCAATTGATGTGGCACGAGGGGCGCGTCGGTGGCAATGACCACTATGATCGAGCCATCGCGCGTTGGCGAAGCCTGAACGGGTATTTCGCGTCCGACGGGAACGCCGGCAATGAGGAGTTCCCGCCTGCGCCCACAGTTGGCATTGACGAGCACGCCTACAGTGTGTCCATCTGGTACAACGCGCGAGGCTGTGCCGATGCCCGCTTTAAATCCATACGAGCGCATTCCCGTGCCCGCGCCAACCGAGCCTTCGGGCACTGCGTCGCCTGTGGCGATTTCAACGGCTTCGACAACGTGATCGACTGTGACGTGTCGCCCGGCAATATCGTTGAGGCCACCGTCGTAACATTCGGCGACTACGGGCAGGGGAACCCGTCCCGTGCCCTGTTTGAGCATGTATGCAACCACACCACTATAGCCTTCACCCACAGAGAGTGTATTCGTAAGTACAACGGGCACTTCGAGTTGTCCACGTTCATTAATCCATTCCATACCCGTCATTTCACCGTTGCCATTGAGGGCTTCGGCTGCAGAGAATACATTATTTCGATAGATGTCCTCGCTGTGCGGGACAATAGCGGTAACACCCGTTCGCACGGGTCCTTTGCCCACGACGAGTTCGCCGCTGCCTTCGATTAATGTGACGTGACCGACGAGAACGCCTTTGACATCGGTGATGGCGTTGTATGTACCCGTTGGCAATGTGCCAATTTCAATGCCCAGATCACGGGCACGCGGGCGTTGTGCATGGGACGGTATGGCGAGCAGCAGACTGAGGAAAAAGAAAAGGATTTTAGCGGTCATGGAGTACCTCATAGGGTAAAATAGTCTTTGGGCAGCAACCAGTTATACACAGTTTCACGCTTCACACTTCTTCCTTCACACTTCAATGATCTCGGTCTTTCCATGTAAATCCACGCAGGGTTCCCGCGAGGCCAATGAGAATGGTGTAGGGGATTTGCACGATCTCCCAGAAAGGAAACATGATGAGTAGATCCGCGCGTTTGAAGGTATGAACACCTTTTCCCGCTACAAGCAGATCTACCAGTATTTTCGCGCCCCAGCAGATCAGGGGCAGTGTATATGTGCCATCTATCATTGAGATGACAAAAGCAGCGGGGATGAGCACGTTGATGAAAAAGACCACTGCTATATAGGAAAAAAAAATGGGGTTGAGACACAGTTGATACGCGGCGTTAGATGCCCACCGCTTGCGTTGCTGCCACAGCGATGATGGGGTTTCTGGGCGATGGGTGGTTGCGAATGCGCCGGGATCAGCGGCAAACGCGATGCGCCCATCCCATGCCTGGCGCAGCAATTGGAGCAATAGCACGTCGTCTCCAGACGGGCGGTGTGCGATGTCGCGAAAACCGCCCACTTTATCAAAGAGACATTTGCGATAGGCAAAATTTTGTCCCGATGCAGCCAGGGGGATGCCTATCCCGACAGTGCCGGCAGCAGCAGTCATGAGGGTGAGAAAATCATAAGCCTGCAAGCGGTCGAAAAATGAGCGCGATGTAAGTTGCGAAAAACCAATGACAACGCCAATATCAGCCGCCATATAAGACGCCATACTGGCGATCCAGGTGGGTGGCACTGTGCAGTCGGCATCGGTGGTGAGGATCCATTCGCCCCGGGCGGATTGAATACCAACGGACATCGGGCGTTTTTTTGCCGCCATTTCTGGAAAGCTGTTATTGACAGACAAAAGGCGGAGATTGTCCAGGCGCGTGGAGGCGACTATTTGGGATGTATTATCTGTCGAGTCGTCGTCAACGATGAGGATTTCAAATCTGTCGGATGGATAGGTCTGTTGTTTCAGGGAATTCAGGCATTTGCCGATATAATCCGCTTCATTGCGCGCGGCAATAACGATGGATATAAATGGCTTTTCATCAGTGCGCGGCTGATTGTTCAGGCGGAATAATCCGAAAAAAAAACACAGTGCAACGAGGGCGTAGAGGACTGTAGAGAGCAGCAATAAGTGAAGGATGATATCCATTTAGTTGTCAGTTGTCAATTGTCAGTCCCAACCACCAATTCTTACATTTTTAATTCATTGCTCAACTTTTTCTATATCGTAAAACATGCCTTTTACGCCTTCTGAGCAGTTGTTGCATATCGGTACAGACTTGCGGTCTTTGAGGATGGCGTTGCGGAAGTCCGTGTATTTTTGACCGGTCCAGATCTGGTCGAAGTCCGACTCATTGAGGGCGTCGCCGAGGCCGTAGTGAACGTCTTTGTCAAAGCAGCAGGGCGATACAGCGCCATCCCAATTGATGACGGTGCTGTACCACAGGTGGCGACAGGTGTTGCTGATTTTGCTTTTGGTCGAGAGGTGGTCGGCAGTGTAATCGTAGCGGCTGAATTTCTCGTCAGAAGGCAGGAAGGTCTCTGCATCGGATTCGGTATAAACCTGGGCGGTTTTGAGCGAGAGGCGATCCACGCCTAACTCCCGAGCGAATTTCCGCGCGGCTGCAATTTCGTGTTCGTTGTGTTTCATGATGATAAATTGCAGGTGGATCAGGGGATGGCTGCTTTGTAGATCGCGTTTTGCCTGGACGAGGAGACGGATGCCCTCGAGCACGCGGTCAAAATTGCCCCCCACGCGGTATTTGACATAGCTTTTGGATGTGACGCCGTCCAGAGAGACCACGAGTTCGGAAAGGCCGGAATCCACAATGTCTCGAGCGGTTTCCCGGTTTTTGATGTAGTGGACATTGGTGCTGGTCAGTGTGGGGACATTGTGCGCGGATGCCAATCGGATCATGTCGGTGAGGTGCTTGTTGATAAAGGGTTCGCCCTGATTCCACAACATGAGGAGCAGGAGATGATCGGCCTGTTGCTCAAAGACTTGCTTGAAGTGTTCAAACGGCATAATGCCGCGCTCGCGGGTCATGTCGCCATTGCCAGAGGGGCAGAGCGGACATTTGAGGTTGCAGAAATTGGTGGGTTCGACCATGAGCACAAAGGGTTTTCCCATGCGAATATCTCGCCGAAACAGATTGGAGAGGGCGTAGGACGCGACCACTTTTGAGGCATTCCATATCCGCTGGAGCGTGATTGCGCGATGGTATCGCATGAAGGTTTCGGGCAGCAGTTTGATTGACAACATATTATTTCCATTTGAATGGTGAAAATGTGCCGAGCGCGCAGATGATGACAATATAGGGTATGATCAGGATTTCGAGAACTGGAAACCACAGGAGCAATTTCAGGCTTTTGAATCGGATACTGCCGAAGAGCAAAAAAACGGCATCGGCGATTATTTTTATCGCCAGGCAAGAGCCGACTGCATAAAATAATTCTGCGTTGGTCCAGAACAAAACGGGCAATGTCGCCAGAATGACATGGAATATATATACCGCAAGAGCCAGAATCAAGATGGGAATGCCGTAGTGGATGGTTTTGGATTGGTAGCGCACCTGCCGATTGATGAGATTGTCAGGGTGTGACGCTGAAGGGACGAACGCATCGGCGTCTGCGTTGAATCGAATTTTCCACTCGCTTTTTTGTGCGACCTGCCGCATGAGCAATACATCGTCGCCGCCGATGATATGTCCGATGCCCCTAAAGCCGTTGACCTCATCAAAGGCTTTTCTGCGATAGGCCATGTTGCGTCCCGAACAGGTGAGCGGAAATCCAATGCCCGCGCTACCGGCTGCGACAGTTGAGACAATGAGTGCCTGGAGAGATAGCAGGCCCGATATGGTCTTCTCGCTTTTCAAGAGGGGAGCGTGGCCGATGACCATGCCGACATCGGGTACAAAGTGCGCGAGGTTTGAGGTTATCCAATTGGGACTTGGCCGACAATCGGCGTCTGTTGTGAAAATAATATCTCCACGCGCGTGTTTGATGCCCTGCCACAGGGCATTTTTTTTGGGACAGATATAGTTCTGCTGTGTGACAGATATGCGGCTCAGGTTGGGTAAACAGCGCGTCCATTGATCAATTCGAGCGGCGGTATCATCGGTGGAGCGGTCATCTACAACGATAATTTCCAGATGGTTGGCAGGGTAGGTCTGTGCGGACAGTGCCCGCAAACACGCATCGATGTTGGTGGCTTCATTGCGAGCGGGCACAATAACTGAAACAGATAGACGCCGTCCATTTACTCGCCGAGATCTGCGAAAAAGACCGAATAAAAAAACGGCGATCAGCGTGATGTACACAACGCAAAGGCTTGTGGTGAAATAGATTGCAAGGTCGTTCATGAGGTGAATTGTCAATGGTCAGTCCTATCATCCCATCCTTTTCTCGCTTAAAGTATCGCTTTTGAAGGGAAGTGCAAAGTGTAAAGTCCTCAAGTCGCCTTAGTATTCAATGCGATCCACCTTTTTTTGCCACTCCTTGAAGACCGCTAATGCCTGATCGCGCAGCAATTGCTGGGAGGGGATTTGGCGTTTGTCCCATGGCCGTTGTAATTCCTGGTAAAAGGCGTTGTCGTCGAATCCAATATCCCTGGCGTCTTCAGCGGTATTGGCGAAATAAATTTTTTCGATTCTGGCCCAGTAGATGGCGGCGAGACACATGGGACAGGGTTCGCAACTGGTGTAGATTTCGCATCCCGCGAGGTGGAAGGTGTCGAGCTTGAATGTCGCCTTTCTGATGGCCATGATTTCCGCGTGGGCTGTGGGGTCTTTGCTGGAGATCACCTCATTATATCCCTCCGAAATAATTTTTCCTTCCTTGACGATGACCGCACCGAATGGGCCTCCTGCTCCCGCCCTCATATGAATCCGGGAGAGTTCTATGGCTCTGCCCATGAATTTCTGCTGCATCCCAATACCTCCTTTTCTCTTGAGATTTTGTTAAACCAATACTTCGGATAGTTTTGAAAAAAAGATAGACAAAAAAGTGCCGTTCACGCAAATTGGATGTCAAAGATATTCCAAATCACTGACAACCCAAAAAAGTGAGACGGCACAATGGAACTGGCAGAAAAGATACTCAATAGGATAAACATTTGCAATTGGACTCCGTGTAGTCTCCGTGAATAAACTGGTGCTGGAGAAGTGCAAGCGGCACTATGTCGAGATCAGTGCATGAAGCGATCCAAGGCCTCCTGCTTCGAAGTCGGAGGAGAGCGTAGATTTTGGTCTGTGTTTCACATGCGTTGACCCGTTTGCTGTCAGCAGGGGTGAAACGGCGGGAATGCCTCGATTGCTCAACCAGTACAGGGGCCTGTACTCGATATCTACCCGAAGTGGGAGAGAGAACTGTGGGAAGGATGATGACAGACACAGCCACCAGAATTTTTCGTCATCGCCCCGATGCTAGTCCTTTCCGGCCGAGCACAAAGAACAAAATAAGAAGGTCGTGCGATTTTATTTCGCACGACCTTTTGCTTGTTGCTTGAAATGAGATCCCGCCACGCGGTATTAGCGATTCCGGCACTCCGTTTCTTTCACCAAATGAAACATCCTTGTTCACCTTAAAGCTGTCCTTCATACGTTCGAGGATGAAGTCAATGAACCGGTGCGCATAGGGGTGTGACTGATCTGCGCTGGTGTAGCTCATCACTGACGTTCTCGGGAGTTCAGGCAAGTCACCATCATTTGCGACCAGGGAGCGGAGACAGATCAAATCGGTCTCCAGCTTGAATCTGATCTATTTTATTTTCTCATTTTTTCTATTTAAATTTTCTATTTTTTTTATCAATTGTCCAGAATTATCTTTCTTCTACCATGATATTTTATAGATGGTTAGAAACCAAGAAGAAATCTGTATCGTGTTCACTCAATGCTTTTCCTGACGGATTGCGGCGATATAACTCTAGCAAATCCCCAGAGCCGACGTCAAGTACATCTGAAACCTTCGCAACGCCTTTTGGGTGGCTCGCAGCGGAAACTAGAAGCCAGTGCGGATCCCGGATCCCTTCTGTGCCCAGATCAAAGACGTCATTCGTAACGGCGCCCCTGCCGTCAGGCGACTTCCCTGGTGACGCTGCGGGTGCTGAGCGAATCGGGAAGGGGGACCTGGTTTTCGGGATTAGAAGATTGAATAAGGGAGATGGTATGTCCAGACCTAATATTCTGATCATTTTAGACGACGATATGGGCTATTCTGACCTGGGCTGCTATGGCGGCGAAGTCCAGACGCCCAATCTGGACCGGCTGGCTGCAAACGGCCTTCGGTTCACACAGTTTTACAATACCGCCCGATGCTGTCCTACCCGCGCCTCTCTACTGACTGGCCTCCATCCCCACCAGGCCAGTGTGGGACATATGACGGACGATTTTGATTACGACGGCTATCGAGGGGATCTCAACTTGCGTAGCGTTACGATTGCAGAAGTTTTGAAGTCTTCCGGATATTCCACTTACATGAGCGGGAAGTGGCATGTTACACGGCATCTTGAACCGGACGGTCCCAAACACAGCTGGCCCTGCGGGCGTGGTTTCGATCACTATTTTGGCATTCTGGGGGGCTTTGCCCATTACTGGAATCCATCTCTGACCCGCGATAACACGCAGATTTCACTGGATCAGTTCCCGGAAGATTTCTTTTTGACGGACGCCATCAGCGATCAGGCAGCCGACTATATTCGGTCCCATGCCGGGGTACAACCCGATAGGCCTTTTTTCATCTATACGGCTTATACTGCGCCCCACTGGCCCCTTCATGCACACCGTGAGGATATTCAAAAATACGAAGGGCGTTTTGCGGCCGGGTGGGATCAGTTGCGTGATGAGCGATTGCAGCGCATGCGCAAGATGGGCATTATCAAAGACGCGTGGGCATTGAGCGAACGTGACCCTTCACAGGTTCCCTGGGAAGAAGCGGAGCATAAGGTCTGGCAACAACGGCGGATGGAAGTGTACGCGGCTCAGATTGACCGGATGGACCAGGGCATTGGCCGTATTGTCCAGGCACTGGAAGAAACGGGTCAGTTGGAGAATACGCTTATTCTTTTTCTGGCCGACAACGGGGGATGCGCCGAAGAACTCGGCGGAAAGGTAGAAATCAAGCAGCAGACTACAAGAGAGGGTCGTTTTGTCGCGAGCGTAAACGATCCTTGGGTTATGCCAGGCCCGGAAGATACCTTTCAGAGCTACGGCGTGCCCTGGGCCAATGTGTCCAACACGCCTTTTCGCCGGTACAAACACTGGGTCCATGAAGGAGGCATTTCCACGCCTTTGATTGTACACTGGCCCGATCACATTGCCGATAAGGGTGTTTTGCGCCACCAGCCCGGCCAACTGACCGATATTATGGCCACGTGCGTGGAGGTCGCAAGCGCCGACTATCCGGACACCTACAATGGGAATGAAATTCTTCCGATGGAAGGTACCAGTCTGGTCCCCATTTTCCATGACTGGGACAATGGGAAGGATCACCTCATTTGGGAACACGAAGGCAACTGCGCCGTGCGGAAAGGAAAGTGGAAGCTGGTTCGCGACTACCTCCACGAGTGGGAACTGTATGATATTGAAGCCGACCGCACTGAATTGAGCGACCTGGCCGCAGTCCATCCTGAAGTGGTCGAGGAATTGGAGGCCATTTTTCAGGCCTGGGAGAAACGGTGCGAGGTCCAGCCCTGGGATAATATCATTGCACGTAGGGGCTATCGGCATCCGGTCGAGATCCCCCCTGACAAAATTGAAAGATCCGAATAGACTGACTGACAACTCTTAGCTATTTCAACTAAAAATAGGGTTGACCCAGTGGCGGAAACTTGGAACCAGAAATTGCGCCTCATTTCAGTATTCTAGCAAAAGGAGTCCCCGATGACGAATCAACTCGCAGGAAAAATCGCCGTCGTTACCGGCGGTGGCCGCGGGATCGGCAAATCCATCGCCATCGCCTATGCCCGTGAAGGCGCCGACCTCTGCCTCGTCGCACGCACCAAAGAACAACTGGATGAAGTCGCCGGTGAAATCCAAGACCTCAGCCGCAACGTGCTGACCATTCCCACCGACGTTACCGACAGAGCTCAAGTCCAGGCCATGGCGGGACAAATCAAGGAAGCGCATGGAAAAATTAATATCCTTGTCAACAACGCAGGCGGCGGCATCGAAAGAAATCAGATCCTCGACAGCGATCCTGAAGTATGGATCAAAGACGTCGCTACCAATCTCATTAGCGTCTATCTGGTCACGCACGCCCTCCTGCCTTTAATGATCCAGGCCGGCGGCGGGCACATCATCAACACTGGCTCCGGCATGGGCCACCAATCCACCCCTACCAACTCCGCCTACCACGTGGGCAAAGCCGGCCTGTGGATGTTCACCCGATGCCTGGCCGAAGAAGTCTGGGAACACGGCATAAACGTCAACGAACTCATCCCCGGCCCCGTGGCCACCTACCTCACCCGGAACCAGATGACGGTCGGAGGCCCGCCCCCCTTCGCTCCCAGCGAATACGTCAAAGGCCCCGACGACATCGTTCCCCTCGCCCTCTTCCTGGCCACCCAGCCGTCCCACGGGCCCACCGGGCAAACCTTCAGTATTGCCCGTCGCCCTTTATAATCTCAAACCCGATCTCTAGGAGGCCAAACAGTTCGAGGGTTCAAGAGGGCTATCACACGGCAGATCCACCACTGCTGGATGAGCGTAATTACGGGAAATTGTTGGACCTGGCAAAGTCACTATCGAGGCCAACCGGCGACTGAATATCCACATCGAAAAGGCAGTTATGAATGCAGTCAAGACCTTCAAAGGCTTCAAGATCAGGCAAAGGTAGTCATTTGCCGGTCGCTGTGTCCTGCCTCAGGGATTAGACATCAAATCCCTGCACCTGATAGGATGGAAATGAGAATGAACAATCGTCCAAAGGTAGTTCTCATATTACCGAAGGTGATGGAAGACGATCTTACTGACCAGTTGAGAGAGGCATGCGAATTGCAGGTCCTGGAGCTGTTCCCGGGCAGGGATGAACTTCTGGAAATCGTACGTGATGTCGATGCCGTTATAGGTAACACACGAATCAAGGCGGATAGTGAATTCTTCGACGCCGCTCAAAATCTTCGTGTTCTCTGCACGTGCAGCGTCGGTTATGATTCGATTGACATCGAGGAAGCCTCCCGCCGAGGTGTTCTGGTTTGCCACACCCCCGGCGTGCTTACAGATGCCGTCGCCAATCTCACGATGTCGATGATTTTTGCACTCGCTTTGCGACTTTTCCCAAACGCGATCCATGTGCGAAGCGGAAACTGGTCCGCCGGAAAGAATGCGCCGGATCTTGGGATGGATATTCACGGGAAAACCCTTGGTGTAGTCGGGTTCGGGAGGATCGGACAGGAAGTGACCCGGAGAATGCAGGCACTGCGAATGCGCACAATCTGGTATGACATTTTCGACACTGTCCCGGAGGGGGGGCCGGACAGCGAGTACAGGAAGATGGACGATCTCCTTGAGGAATCGGACTTCGTCACGCTCCACTCCAATCTGAGTGAATCCTCCCGGTACCTGATCGGAGAACCGGAATTAAAACGGATGAAACCGTCGGCTTTTCTCATCAATACAGCCCGCGGGGGTCTGGTGGATCAGGCCGCTCTGGTTCGTGCACTGCAAACTGAAGAAATCGCTGGCGCAGCGCTCGATGTGTTCGAAAAGGAGCCCCCGGATCCGAATGACCCCATTATCGACCTGCCGAACGCCCTTTGCTTTCCTCATATCGGTAGCGCGACCGAAGAGACCCGGAGGACGATGCGTGAATTGACGGTGGAGAATGTTCTAACGGCTCTCGAAGGGAAGATGCCTCCCGCTCCTGTGAATCCAGAGGTGTTGAAGCGGTGAGTACGTTGTTTATATGGGCGAATTATACAGGGGGATAGACCAGCATGAACAGCCAGATGCGGGAAGACTTCCCAATATTGTCTTCATCTTTGCGGACCAGATGCACATGTGTTGGGTTGCTACGGCAACATGTGCGTGTCCACTCCAAACTTGGATGAAATGGCGTCATCAGGAACGGTACTCGACAATCAGTACCTACCCCCTATTTGAGTAGCCGATTTACAATTCCGGCACTGCATTTCTTTCGCCAAATGAAACATCCTTGTTCACCTTAAAGCTGTCCTTCATACGTTCGAGGAGGAAGTCAATGAACCGGTGCACATAGGGGTGTGACTGATCTGCGCTGGTGTAGCTTATCACTGACGTTCTCGGGAGTTCAGGCAAGTCACCTTCATTAATCGGCATTCCCTCCACAATAGCTGAGAGTGGCAACACGCTGATGCCCAATCCGGCGCGAATCGCGGATTGTATCCCCAGTACAGAGTTGGCGTCAATCGAGAGCCTCCACGGCGTTCCGATCTTTGTGAGTGCTTCAAAAGCGATCTGCCTGAAACTACAGGGTGGGGACAACAGGATCAGATCAATCGGAGCGGCTGGATCATTCGAGCGATTCATATTTCCCGCCCAAACCAATGGTTCCTCCCAAAGCACCCTGCTCCTGTCTGCTCTGGGGCCCGCCAGAGCGGTAGCCGCCCCACCACGCTCGGTAATTGGACCAGCAAAAACGACATCCAGTTCACCGCGATCCATTCTCTCGAGCAACGCCGCCCCCTCCGCCCCACCGAATGCCAAGCTCAAGTCACAATTTGGATGCGCCCGCCGAAAACGGGCAAGCAGGATGTGTAGATGCTGCGAGGCAAGGTATTGCATGAACCCTATCCGAAGCCGAGTTGCTTCCTTTGGTGCAGTAACGGATAGGACCGCCTCGTCGGCCAGTTCGAGAATCCGGCGAGCATAGCTCAAAAATGTTTCACCAGAAGGGGTAACAGCTATGGATCGACTGGTCCGCTCCAGGAGCTTTGTGTTCAACCGCTCCTCCAGCTTGGCGATTTGAAGGCTGATTGCGGATTGTGTGCGATGGATCCGTTTCGCCGCTGCCGAGAAACCACCTTCTTCCACTACTGCGACCAGGGAGCGGAGACAGATCAAGTCGGTCTCCAACTTGAACTTTGATTTATTTAATTTATTCATCTATTTTATTTAAATTATTAATATTAATTATGTCATCAATACTCCAAAATTGTCTTCTTTTATTATGATAACTCATAGATAGTAAAAAATCAAGTAGAAAATCATATCCTCTCAATCTCGTCGGCCAGTTCGAGAATCCGGCGAGCATAGCTCAAAAATGTTTCACCAGAAGGGGTAACAGCTATGGATCAACTGGTCCGCACCAGGAGCTTTTGTTCAGTCGTTCCTCCAGCTTGGCGATTATGAAGGCTGATTGCGGATTGTGTGCGATGGATCCGTTTCGCCGCTGCCGAGAAACCACCTTCTTCCACTACTGCGATCAGCGAGCGGAGGCAGATCAAGCCGGTCTCCAGCTTGAATTTTGATCTATTATTTTTTCTCATCTAATCTATTTTAATTATCAATTTTTTATATCGAAGATTTAGCGGTATAATTTAATTATCATAAAAACTTATTGATAATTAAAGATCAAGTAAGGATTCGATCGCCACCGTCGAGAAACCATCTTTTGACAAATTCATCTGCATTTCACTATGATTCGCTAACTGCAGATCAAGAGGGAAGAAAGGAGGCTGCCTTTGTTCGGACTGAGAGAAGACTGCAGAACTAAAGAGTCAGCCGTTTCCACTGGGACCCTGGATAATCGGGTCTCGCAACAGAGTTCAAGATGGAGGAGAACCACAATGAAGAGATATTTAGTCTTGCTTAGTCTCTGGGTTTTTCTACCGATCCAGGCTTTCGCAGGTACGACAGGCAAGCTGAGCGGAACAGTGATGGATGCCGACTCTGGTCAGCCTCTCCCCGGTGCGAATGTCGTGCTTCAGGGCAATCTCAGACTGGGTGCTACAACGGATCCGGATGGAAGGTACTTCATCCTCAACGTCCCTCCCGGTGTGTTTGAAGTCGAGGCTTCGATGGTTGGGTACGGCACGATCACCAAGACTGAAGTACGCGTCAAGATCGACCAGACGTCGACAGTAAATTTCGATCTCCGCGAAGAGGCTCTGCAGGCGTCGGAAATTGTGGTTGTAGCCGAGCGTCCGCCGGTTGAGCGTGACCTGACCGCCAGTAAGCAGACCTTGACGACGGAAGAGATGAAGCTGAGCTGGGCGAACACCGTGGAAGAAGCGTTAGAGCTGAAATCCGGCGTTGGAATCCGAAACTCGATTCGCGGTGGATTTGGCATCAACGCCGCTTATATGGTCGACGGCGTGGACATGCGCGACAGTTTCACCCAATCCAGCTTTGTCGTAACAAACGCCTCTGCGATCCAGGAAATGGAAGTCCTTTCCGGTGGATACAACGCGGAATACGGTCAGGCGAACGACGCGATTATCAACATCGTGACGCGTTCGGCTCGCGATCGCTGGCATATGAGCGCTAAGGCGCGTGTGCGCCCGCGTGGCAAATACCATTGGGGCAGGCATATCTTTAGCGAGGAAAACGTCGAGCACCGACTGGTTACAAGAGAGCTCTTCGAAAACAGAACCGATCTATGGAATGCGGCGGCTCTCGAGTACTGGGCAGACCAGGGAATCACGCCTGACGCCGAATTCAACTGGCAAAAGTACCAGGAATGGACAACCCCCATACCAACGATGGGGAATTACGCCGACCTGGATCAGTGGGAAGGCGAATCGGCTGTCTTTGGTCCCCTCACGAACAATACTGACTTTCTGGTCAGCGGCAAGTACCTGCGTGGGGTCACCCGGTGGCCGTCTATATTGAACTACAGTCCAGAGTGGAGCTTACTGGGGAAAGTCAACTTCCATCTGACGGACAATACCAAGATCACGGCATCGTATACCCATCAGGGAACCGACAACAGCGGTTACCCGAAGATGTCTTACTGGTCGTCAGACGACATCGGTCACGTTACCGGAAATCACAAGCTCGGTGAAGTCAAAACGCCGTACGATCGCGAAAAGTGGCATATGAATTCGGCGAATGTGCTGCACGGAGGAAATCGCTGGTCGCGTCCCCCACAGTACATTCGCACACACACGGCGATGTCGAAGCTGACACACACTTTCAGTGCGAGGACCTTCCTGGAGTTTCGGGTTCAGTACCACCAGGTCCGATATGACATGCATTATTTAGGACTCTTTGACTATACGTATGAAGACTTTTTGAACCGAAACACAGTACCGCTGGAACCTTTGTGGTTCTCTACGAGCCCGGTGTCCACGGTGATCAGCAGGCGACAGCATCCCGTGGACAGAGCGCGTATGCACGCCTTCAACTGGAAGACGACGTTCAAGCTGGACGTAACCAGCCAGGTGAACGAGAAAAACCTGTTAAAGGCGGGCTTCTCATTCGAGCCGCAATACGTCGACCAATGGCACGGAGGACAATTCAGGCCTGATTGGGAGATTTTCAATAAAGTGCCGATGCGAGACCACAATCCCTGGGACTTCAATGCGTATCTGCAGGACCAGATCGAAGCCGAGGGTATGGTCGTGAATCTTGGCCTTCGCCTGGACGCATTCAGTGCGAACAAGAAAGTGAACTACACGATTTGGGATCCCTATGCGTTGTCCAAGTGGACAGATGGAAACACCGTGGGAGGGATCATTTCCATCACCGATCTAGGGGCCGACTTGGTTGATTCGCCTATTCAGGTGGCTCTTTCGCCACGAGTTGGCATTGCTCACCCAATCACGGCGAGCACCGTCCTGCACTTTATGTATGGTCACTTCAACCAACGACCGGGCTGGTCGCAGATCGCTGGAAACAAGACGATCTGGAACCGGGGGACCTCGTTTCCGGGCAGCGATTTGCCGCCCCGGAATTACGACTACCACCCGGAGGAGGACTACAATTACGTCCACTGGATCGGAAAAGGTGGCAACATCGAAATCGGCTACGAGAAGATGATCCAGTATGAGGTCGGATTCGACCAGGACATCAAGGGCATGTTTGGTCTGGACGTCACGATGTTTTACAAGGACGCAAAGGACCTGACAAAGCGCGGCTTCCAGTTGGGACGTGAAAATGCCTATGGTGCAAACGAGACCACTCAGGTCATGCTGTTTATGGATCCTGTGAATCCCCAGAAGCAGTCGCCTCAGAAGGACTTCACCAATCGGGGCACATGGTCTCTCGCGGGCGGGTTTCTCGATGCCCGGGGGCTCGAGTTGACGCTGAGCACCAAAGCGTGGAGAAATATCCAGGCTCAGATCAAGTATGACCTTTCCTACTCTAACACTGGAGCGTATGGGCCAACAAGACTGTATATCCCGATCGATCCAACGACCGGAGGAACAATCACCCGGTTGCCCGTACCCGCCAATGCCACGCAGCTTGGAAGAGACACATACTATAATACCGATGTGCCAGATCCGGAGCCGTCGAATTTTAGAGTTGGCGCGAGTGAAAGCAACCTGGAGACATGGAACCCGCATAACACGCTCAAGCTCAACTTGCTGCTTAGTACACCTCCGGATTTTGGTCCCCCGGTGGGCAATTTTAGGCCGTTTGGTGACTGGTATGCGAATATTCACTACACCTTTGCGTCTGGGGAACGCTTCACCTACCATCCTCCAGAAGACACCAGCACGGAGCCATTAAACCGAACGTGGAAGCCTTACCATCGTACGAACATGAGGCTCTTAAAACGCTTTGGTCTTCCTAATGGAATAAGAAGCGAGTTCGCGATGGATATCCACAATCTGTTCAACAACAGGCAGTTGAGACTGTTCACCGGGCAGGACTTGGTCAACTACATGGAGAAAGACGGTCAGCTCCCTGTGGCCAAAGCGACGTATTTCGATGCGAACGGCAATTCAGCTGAGTTCTCGGAAGAAGATAAGTGGTTGTCCTGGAGGCCGGATCTGCAGCCGCGGGAGATCTTCTTCTCGCTGTCGTTCGAGTATTAGAGACAGGGATCAGGGGTCAGGGAAGATGCGGATGGAAAGTCAGGCGCAATGCTGAATCGGCACCTTGCTCCATCCTCTGACCTGGATCGATGACTTTGAAAAATTCGACAAAGGAGTGAAAGATGATACCAATTCGCGCACATATCCTTCTCTGGACGCTGTGCATGATTCTCCTCCTGCCTGGAAAGGGAAGTGCTCAATTGCCCACGAACGCAGTACCGGAAGGCCAGCTAGTCCCGAATTCTTCCTTTCCGATCACAGTTGGTCGGCTGTGGTACGGCACGAGCTGCGGCGCCAACTATGCGGAAACCTACATACCCAACGTGATGTCCTATCCGGGCTACTACGAGGCACCCGATCAAATTGATATGATCGCCCCTTTCATCATGTTTGTAAACCAGGGGGAGAACGCCTATATCAACCTCGAGGAGAGAAATATCGGGTCGTATGGTGGAGCGCAGATTCCTTTTACCCTGCATAATAACTACAATTTCGCTGGTGACGGCGGGATTAACGAAGCTGAGCAATGGGGAGAAGGTGTCTTCCAGACGTTCAAGCAGCAGAGTACAGCACCGGATCTGCCACAAGGCGCGGTTCTGATTACCACCAAGTCCATGGCTTGGAGCGTCCCAAAGTATGACGATTTCGTCATTCACAAGATAAAGTTGAAGAATGTGGATGACGTCCCTTTTACCGATTTCTACTACAACATGCCTGCCCAGGTCCAATATGGAGAGCTGGAAAACAATATTTTTAAGTTTTTGAACGATATGGAGTATCAGTGGGATCCGGATCGCGAAGTCTTCATGTTCTATGACGATGTCCAGTGGCTGAGAGGCGAGGCAGCACCAACTGCGTTTGACATCTACCAGCCCCCGGGGAATACGACGGGCGATGCGGGCGATCCGGGGAACATCACCGAGGCCGGTTCGCTTGATCGCAGGCTCTATGACCCCGAGGTCAGAGGGTGGGGGGTTGAAAACCTGACCTACAATGGGATGCCGGTTCCGGATAAGGTGCATTACAACATCTTGTCTGCTGTTGAAGTCTTGAACAATTCCAATCGAGGGCGCAACAGCGATATTACCATCCCTCCCCACGAATTTGGTCTACTGAGAGGCGGCGGCAGCCTTGAACAACGGCAAAGGGCTCTTTCCCACGATCAGGAACGGGCGAATTGGCGCGATCTGTGGAATGATCCGAGCCGTCCCAAGGATGGGTCCGTGGATGGGAGTCTTTTTGAGCGCTCTCCAATGCTCTATTCCTACATTGGCCCATTCGACCTGCAGCCTGGCGATGAGATTGAGTGGATCGCCATCTATTGCTTCGGGGAAATGGACAGGAATATCAGCCAGTTGGGTGGTCTTAATGCCACCCAGGTGTTCCAGGAGCAGGGCATCGCTGCCTTCAAAGCCAACTATGATGCTGCATTGGAGCTGATTGCAAACGACTTCAAGCTGCCGAAGGATGCGTATCCGCCGCCGACTGTGGGCACACCCCCATTTGTTATCGACGGTGAACCCAAGCTGGAGGTTGAACCGTTCGCCGATGCCGCATCGAGGTCTCAGGGGGTCGATCTCACTTGGCAGGCCGTACCGGACAGTTATCGGGATCCTGGCACCGGAGAAGATGATTTCGCCGGATACAGAGTCTACCAATCCCAGATTCACATCACGGGGCCATGGGTCCTCGTGGAGGACCTCACCAAGGCCGAGGCTGAAGCGTTCCGGAGTGGGGACAAGATTGCCTATCGGTTTACGGCAGAAGCTGGAATCCCCTACCGGTACGGAGTGACTTCTTACGATACACACGGACTCGAAAGTGGACTGACAGCTTACAGTTTTTTTGCTATCGAGGCGCCACGAGCACCAAGCAATGATTTTGCAGCGATCCGAGTTGTTCCAAATCCATTTCGACAGCGGAGCGGCTTCCTGGATGCTTCGCAGAACAATCGGCTGGCGTTTGTAAATATCCCCGCACAGTGTACCATTCGTATCTACACGATGGCGGGGGATCTCGTGAAGACCATCCATCACGATGCCTTTGGGGAAGCGACCTGGGGCAGCCAATCAACAGGCACTTATCTGCGGACTGACTTTTCGGCGATTCCCGCTGCTGGGGTCTATATCTATCACCTTACCTCCCATGTGGCGGGTCACGAAGGTGAGTCCCACATAGGGAAATTCGTGATTCTTCGATAAGCATCCAGATACACAAGGAGGCGTACAATGAGATTCAAATGGTCGCCTGTACTGATCCTATTGCTTGTGACCGGGTCTACAAGTGAAATTCTTGCGCAGGATCGGATCTATGAAGCGGAAGTGGGCCGTGGAATCAAAGCCCTGCCCTACAGCCGCGTGGGACGATCGGGGTGGCAGTTTTTCAAGCTACCAACATCCGCACGAGTGGCGTCAATGGGAGGCATCTCAACAGTGATCGGCGGTGCCGATGCAAATGGTGCACTCTCCAATCCCGCCGTGATTTCAGACATCGAGAACATCAGCGTTTCCGGAAGCCACATGAGTTGGATCGCTGACATTAACTACTACTCCGGTGCTGCGGCCCTGAACGTTGAAGGTTGGGGTACCTTTGCCATCTCTCTGATCACGCTCGACTATGGTGACATGGAGAGGACGGAAAACGTAGAGCAGTTTGGTCCAGGCGGAGAGACTCTTGGAAGAACCGCTCCCGTGATTTCGGGCCTCGGCACATTCAGTGCCAGCGATTTCGGCATTGGTGTGAACTACGCAAAAAGGATCACGGATCGCCTGCAGGTTGGTGGGACCGTGAAGTATTTCCAGGAAACGCTCGACGGAGCCAGCACCAGCAATTGGGCGATTGATATCGGTACCTACTATCACACAGGTATCAAGAGCCTGCGAATCGCGATGCTGGGACAGAACTTCGGTCCGGATACCGAGTTTACCAAGTACGACGAGCAAATCCAGATCACACCGTCCTCGGTTCGTATGCCCATGGTGTTCAAGCTGGGCGTGGCCATGGATATTCTGGAGCAGGTTGGTGGCAATCCGCATCTGTTTACGCTCGCCGCCGAGTTCACTCATCCGAACGATGGGGATCAGAAGCTCAATTTCGGTGCCGAGTATGCATTCCAGAAACTCGCCTACATCCGGGGCGGCTACCGCTTCAACTATGACGAAGAAGGCCTGACGGCGGGTGGCGGCCTTCGACTCGCTCGGGACAAGATGTCGATTTCAGTCGATTACTCGTATATTGACTTCAACCGATTGGGTGATGTTCATATGGTGACGGTTGGATTTGGGATCGGAAAAATGTGAAAACGGGCGACGGACGTGTGATCTCCCACAACCGGTCGACGCCTGTTTTCTGTTTGGTGTCGAGAGGGCCCAGACATGCTTGAGCCTTGCTATGATCCGTTGTCCGACTGGACGAGCATCTATTCCTCTCCGTGTACTTTGAATTCTTCTTCCAATGCTGCCAACGATTCGCGGAAATCGCTGTATTCCAACTCTTGAATAGGCAACATCGCCGGACCGGCAAAGCCCTGTCGGCGCATCTTTTCGCGCTTACGCTGGGCTTTATGACGGGTCGCATCCCATACCACTCATTAAGCGAAGGGAGGGAACCTATGCAGGCATCGATTCTGTTCGAACCCGGACATCCTCTTGAGGTCGAGGATGTGGAACTTGCTCCTCCAAAGGAAGACGAGGTGGTTGTGAGAATGGCCGCGAGCGGCGTGTGCCACAGCTGTCTCCACACGGCTGACGGGAGTTGGAGGGGATTTCCCATGCCAATCGTGTTAGGGGATGAGGGGGCGGGCGTCGTGGAGGAAGTCGGATCCGGAGTTCGAAATCTGAAACCGGGTGATCACGTGGTTCTCTCCTGGGCCCCTACCTGCGGCGAGTGTCACTACTGCGTAACGGGCAGATCGCAGCTTTGTGAGCGCGTGGCACCCGAACGCGGCACGCTTCTGGACGGGACGACCCGAATGACGCTCAAAGGAAAGCCTGTTTATCACTACGGTCATGTGGCGTCTTATGCGTCCTATTCCGTCGTTCCGTCAGGTTGTGCCATTCCAATTCGCAATGATATGCCACTGGAAGAAGCGGCGCTCATCGGTTGTTCGGTGATGACAGGCGTAGGTGCCGTGATGAATACGGCCTCCGTTCCTCCGGGTGCCAGTATGGCGGTTTTCGGCGTAGGCGGGATTGGGCTCAATGTCGTTCAAGGAGGGTCACTTGTCGCTGCACACCCGATAATTGCGGTGGATATAAATGAGAAGAAGCTGGAGTACGCGCAGTCGTTAGGGGCTTCGCACGGTATCGATGCGTCACAGGACGACCCGGTCGAAGCGATCTGGGATATTACGGGTAGAGGCGCGGATTACGCCTTTATTGCAGTCGGTGAGGCGAGCGTGATCAATCAGGCGTGGAAATGCCTCGCCCCTGGAGGCGTCGCCGTGATGATCGGTCTTCCCCCGACAGGTTCAACCGTTACGTTTGACACAGGAGAACTGCAAGCCAACGAACGGGTCCTCAGGGGATGTAAGTACGGAAGTGCAAAGGTGCGGGACGATTTTCCCAGAATGGTGGAACTGTACCTGGCAGGTCGGCTGAAGATCAATGAGCTGATTACCAATCGCTATTCTCTGGAAGAGGCGAACGAGGCTTTCCGATCTCTGGCTGCGGGAGAGGTCGCTCGTGGACTCATCGTGTTTTGATGGTCGATCTGAGCGGAGAGGTCGTCCTGTGGCGAAACCAGAAGAAGGTGTAATTCTTAGAGCATGCGGCATTGCAGTGCGGCATTTGTGCATCGGGTTTAGCGGCGTTGGTGAAGTGCCCATTGTGCCGCCTGCTGCTGCGGTTGCCAATGCCATTTACAAGGCGGTCGGGGTGTAGTTGCGCGATCTGCCAATGTCACCCGTACAGGCGCTGAAGGGGTTGTGGCAGAAAAATGGACGCAATGGATCTGCATAACTCTTGGATTCACCCCAGCAAACAGAAGGAGCACCCAATGTTAGTAGTTGATGCAATTGCACACATTCTGAAAGAAGAGGGCTCCGAGATTCTATTCGCCTACCCTGTAAATCCGCTTATTGACGCGGCCGCGAAGGTTGGAATTCGCCCCATCATTTGCCGCCAGGAACGGATCGGGCTGCACATGGCCGATGCGGTCAGTCGCATTACATCCGGCGAGAAAATCGGCGTTTTTTGTATGCAAAGCGGTCCAGGGGTGGAAAACGCCTTTGGCGGCGTCGCGCAGGCGTACGGGGAGTCCTCTCCCATTATCGTTCTACCGAGGGGATACACTCGCCAGTTGACCAACACCAAGCCCAATTTTAGCGCTCTTCTCAACTTTCAGCACGTAACGAAAATGTGCGAACAGATCAACCAGGCCGAAACGGTGCCCGAAGTTCTGCGGAGGGCGTTTTCCGCCGTCAAAAACGGACGTCCCCAACCTGCGCTTGTGGAAACCCCGGAAGATCTGCTCACAGGACCGGATGAGGTCCCCGAACCGATAGACTATCGACCTGCTACATCGGCGAAGTACGGTCCAGACCCGAAAGCTGTGGACAAGGCGGCAGAGATTTTGATCAACGCTGAGCGACCCTTGCTCTACGTGGGCCAAGGAGTGCATTACGCTAAGGCCTGGGATGCGCTGAAAGAGCTTGCAGAACTGCTGGAGGTGCCGGTTACAACCAGTTTGGGGGGCAAGAGTTCTTTCCCGGAGAACCATCCGCTCTCGCTCGGGTCCGGTGGCCGCACGGTGCCCAAAGCCGTTCACGATTTTCTTCAGAACGCGGATGTGATATTCGGAATTGGCTGTAGCTTTACGCGGACCCAATACGGCCTTGCCATGCCAGCAGGGAAAACCTTCGTACATGCAACAGTTGATCCCGCCGATATCAACAAGGATGTGGAAACGGAGGTCCCGCTGATTGGTGATGCCCGGCTAACGCTTGAAGCGCTGCTTGAAGCTGTCTCGGATCGTCTGAATGGAAAACCTCGAGGACTTGCTGACAAGGTCTCCGGACAGATCAGAGAGATCCGGGAGGGGTGGATGGCGGAATGGACCTCAAAGTTGACCTCAAACGAAGTCCCTCTCACACCCTACCGAGTCATTTGGGATCTCTTGCACACCGTGGACGTCGCGAACACGATTATTACCCATGATGCCGGTAGCCCCCGCGACCAACTGTCTCCTTTCTGGCAGGCAACAGAGCCGCTCTCTTACATTGGATGGGGCAAAACCACGCAACTGGGCTACGGTCTGGGACTTGCGATGGGCGCGAAGCTGGTCAAACCGGATAAGCTTTGTATCAACGTGTGGGGAGATGCCGCGATCGGCTTCACGGGAATGGACTTCGAGACGGCGGTGAGAGAGGAGATACCCATCCTCTCGATTCTGTTTAATAACTTTTCAATGGCCTGTGAGATCCCCATTATGCAGGTCTCTCAGGAGAAATTCGGATGCACGGATATCTCCGGCAACTACGCGGATATGGCAAAAGCATTTGGAGGATATGGTGAACGGGTGGAGAAACCGGAGGATATTATTCCAGCCATCAGGAGAGGAATCGCGCAGACGAAAGAAGGCGTTCCGGCACTACTGGAATTCATAACCGGAAAGGAACTCAAGGTTTCCAAGTTCTGAGTTCCGCTTTTCCTCTATACGGCTTATACTTCGCCCCACTGTCGGTGCAGTAACGGATAGGACCGCCTCGTCGGCCAGTTCGAGAATCCGGCGAGCATAGCTCAAAAAAGTTTCACCAGATAGGGTAACAGCTATGGATCAACTGGTCCGCTCCAGGAGCTTTGTGTTCAACCGCTCCTCCAGCTTGGCGTGAAGGCTGATTGCGGATTGTGTGCGATGGATCCGTTTCGCCGCTGCCGAGAAACCACCTTCTTCCACTACTGCGACCAGGGAGCGGAGACAGATCAAGTCGGTTTCCAGCTTGAATTTTGACCTATTCGATTGGCGCATTTATTCTATTTAAATTATCAATTTTGTTTATCACTAGTTCATATTTATTTTGCTTTTATCATGATAACTCATAGATAACAAAAAAATCAAGAAGAAATTCGTATCGTGTTCACTCAATGGTTTTTTGCCCTGCTCCAGGGCCGTGGGATCTCGACATCATTCATTACTCGAAGTTTCCATATGACTCGTGCTTTATGGGTTGGAAGCTTCCTGTTTCATCCTGCTATTTGCATCAGTTGAGGCCTGGGAATCTAACCCGAATTCGTCAGGCAATGGCAGGTTCCCTACCAACACTGAATGAAGATTCATCAAACTGAAGCAAAAGCCAGAGGACTAACGTGACCGAATCCCGTATTCAAACGGATCCTACCCAACAGGGTGGAATCGTCAGTGAAGCCGTAACCATTCGGTCGATTGCCATTGGCCTGATCGTTGTTGTCCTGTCGGTGGCCTACATCACTTGGGCTTTGAGCCTTCAAGCTTCCAAGCTCAACAAGTCCTATTGGCCCATGGGGCTGTTTTTCGTCTACGCCCTGTTGGTGATGCTCAATGCATTTCTCGCTCGCTCGAAGTCGAATTGGGTGCTCAGAAAAGAAGAGTTGCAGGTTGTCCTCGCAATGGGACTGATCGGCGCGTTTTTTCCCTTCTTCGGTCTTGCTTCCTTCTTGGTAGCGGTCATTGCCACACCATTCTATATGGATACGGCGGAGAATGCGTGGCGTGACCTCCTGCACGAACACATTCCCTCGTGGATTGCGCTGCACAACGAAGATCGCGCGGCGACTCTGTTCTTTGAAGGGCTTTTACCGGGTGAATCGATTCCCTGGGGTGCATGGGCTATCCCCATGTTCTGGTGGTCAACCCTCATCTTCGCCATCGGATGGATGACTTTGTGCATGATGGTCATCTTGCGAAAGCAGTGGGTGGAGAACGAACGACTCGAATACCCACTCATGAACGTAGGGATCCAGATGGCTTCTGAAGCAGACGATCCTTACGGAATCTCGCAGATGATGCGGAACCGTGGTTTTCGGATCGGATTTGGTATTGGTGCGATCGCCGTTCTCTGGAACGTGGTATCCTTCTTCTTCCCACTTGTGCCGCAGCTACCCACTACCCCTACGGCTACGGGTTGGTTCAACTGGCTGGACGGAGCCCCGACCTTCTGGGTGCGATTCAGCGTGTACATTGTGGGATTCGCCTACTTCGCGAGGGTGGAAGCGCTGTTCAGCGTTTGGCTGTTTTTTGTCATCACCGGGATCGAAGTGGCCGTATTCGACCGGTTGGGTGTGGGCTCTTCGATTGGTGAAGGAGGGCTGGAAGCGGTTCGGTCCCAAAGCTTTGGTGCGCTGATCATGATCGTTCTGCTCAGTCTGTGGATGTCCCGAAGTCATCTGAAAGATGTATTTCGAAAAGCCATCAAAGGTGATCCCTCGTTAGATGATTCCGGGGAAGTCCTGTCCTACCGGACCGCCGTTATCGGATTCTTCATCGGTTTGCTCTACATGAGCGGATGGTTCCATATGGCCGGAATGCAGTTATCAGTACTTGCACTTTACGTTACCTTCGCACTGATCGCGTACATAGGACTGACTCGTATTGTTGCGGAAGTGGGATTGCCCTACGCGAACATTTCGGACACAGCCCTAAACTGGGCACCCTTCTACGTTTTGGGATCTCGAGATTTAACCGCTCCTTCCATGGTCACACAGGGTTACCTCAATGCGCTCTTCGCGACCACGAGAGGCTTTCTCGGCCCTCCTCTTGCACAAACGCTGAAACTGACCAGCGGAGTGTCCTTCCACAGAAGCCGCCTGGTGAAGGCAATCATTCTGGCGATGCTGGTGGGGATGACCTTCGCCTGTGCGGATACGATTTACAAAGGATACCGTCTCGGCGGCTACAACTATATCACAACCTTTCAGTTTACGCAGCAAAACTTTCAACGCGCTGTGACATGGATCCGAAATCCGTATCCCACGGACTGGGATCGCCTGACGTTTGTAGGTGTCGGGATGGCAGTCGTTGCCGTTCTGACAACGCTGCGGTATCACTTCATTTGGTGGCCTTTACCGGCCGTGGGACTTGCCATTCAAGGCATGACGATGTCCAGACACTTGCCGCTTCCCGTATTTGCCGTGTGGCTCTACAAGACGGTCATTCTGAAGATCGGTGGTGTACAGATGTACCGGAGCGGTCAGCCGTTCTTCATCGGCATGCTGATTGGCAATGCGATTGCCGTTTTTATTTCGACTGTGATTGACCACTTCTTTTTCTTTGGTCAGGGACACACGGTACACGATTACTAGGACTTCAAGCAAAGGGAGGGAGCCTATGCAGGCATCGATTCTGTTCGAACCCTTATTGAACTGGCGTAATCGACACACTAAAAGCAGTATTCTCCAAGGAGATTGTCATGAAACTCGTGCTCTATGATGACTATCAACTGGGTGTTTTGCGGGGCGATACGGTTGTTGATGCTGGCGATGCCGTAGCCGACTTGGGTCATCACAGTCCACAAGAGATGATGGAAATGATCATCTGCGCCTGGGATGCGATGCAGCCCAAAATTGAAGGTGTCATAAGCAGTGGAACGGGTACACCGCTCGATTCGGTCACCTTGCAGCCACCGCTGCCCCGCCCCGGTAAGTTCTTCTGCACAGATTCTTTCACGTATGGCTTTCGACCTGGCCGCAACCCCGACTTGGAGCCGAGGACGCCCGAAAATGCGCCGTTCGATGGCTATTTCAAGGCCAGCTCCAGCATCGTTCCAACCGGCAGTACCGTTGAACTCCCTCCTGTTGAAGCCAGAAAGTTCGACTTTGAGCCTGAGCTGGCTGTGGTCATCGGCAGGCGAGCCTCCCGCCTCTCGCAGGCAGAGGCACTCGACTACGTCTTCGGGTATACCCAGTTCATTGATGTTTCGGCTCTCGAAGTACCTGGTGGCTACGACGGGGAAGTGCTCACATTTTCGATCATGGTAAAGAGCTGGCGCACATTCGCGCCCTTGGGTCCGGCCCTGGTGACGGCCGATGAGGTATCAGCTCCGGATGACCTACCGGTGAAGCTGTGGGTCAACGGCACCCTCAAGTATGATTATTCGACAGGCGAATTGGCCCGCCACATTGCGGAATTACTGGAGGAAATCACAAATGTAATGACTCTGGAACCGGGGGACGTGGTTGGCACCGGCACCCTTCACGAAGCCCTGCCACCCATTCAAGACGGCTTCAAGGTTCGACTGGGTATCGAGGGATTCGGGCCACATCTCGAGGTCAGCGTCCACGATTCCCTGAAGCGACACTGGTAAAATAGGTTGATATAGAAGACCTGCTTCGCCTCGAAAATCACGATTGAAGATTTAGTGCTCCAGCTACGTTAAGGTAGCACTTCAACCCAATAAATTGAGGAATTGATCTCTTATTATGAATGATCAACCCAACATAGTTCTGATCATCACCGACCAGCAGCGCTACGAAACGATCGGGGCGCTTGGGTACCCGCATGTGGATACACCTCATCTCGATCGCCTGGTCACCGAAGGCGTCGCCTTCTCCCAGTGTCATGTGACCGCACCGTCTTGTGGACCATCGCGAGCCAGTTTGTTCACGGGCCACTTCCCGCACAACAGCGGAGTTCAGCGCAACAATGACCCTTGGCCGCGGCTCTGGGTCCAGGACCTCCGAGAGGCGGGCTACTATTGCGTCAACGTCGGCAAAATGCATGCCGATCCCTACAGTCACATGCACGGGTTCCACGAACGGTTTGTGGTGGAGAACAAACAACGCCGTTTAGCCGAGCCGTTCTGGACCGGCAACCCGCACGTTTTCGACGACGAATGGGACAAGGCCCTAGCCGCACGGGGGTTTGAACGTCCGGAGAAACCGGACTACATCGCTTGGCCTGATTCTCGAGAGCGGCAGGGTTGCTTTGAATGGAAACTGCCCGAAGACTTACACCCCGATGTCTATGTCGGCGATTTGGCACTCCGCTGGATCAAGAAGGCTCCCGATGAGATGGAAGATCCGCTTTTCCTGCAGATCGGATTCCCGGGGCCTCACCCTCCTTTCGATCCAATTGAGCACTATGCCGATTCCTATCTGGAGCGCGATCTGAACATCATGCCAGTAACTGAAGCAGAGATGGACGGACAACCGGAAACGCTAAAATCCCTCCGGGCTCGCATTGAGGAACGCAAAGCCGACTCGATCGACTTTGATCCGCTGGCCTCGGACGAACAGCGGCAGCGGCAGCGGGCTTACTATCTGGCCAATGTGACGATGATTGATGAGCAGGTCGGTCGGATTCTGGCTGCGCTGGAACAGCGCGGCATGTTGGACAATTCTGTGGTGATCTTCACTTCCGACCATGGAGACTGCCTGGGCGACCACGGCCTGGTAGAGAAGTGGAATATGTACGATTCCTCCGTGCGTGTGCCGCTGGTGGTGTGGGCACCTGAACGATATCAGGGAAACCGGGTTGTCGAGGCCCTGACACAATGGTTTGATATCGGTCCGACGGTCTTGGAGTTGGCTGGTGCGAAGCAGGCTTACCCTATGGAGGCAAAGAGCCTGCTACCCTTCATGGAAGGTGATGGAGAAACGGATCAACGTCAGTATGTCTTCTCGGAACACGCACCGGACCCAATGCTTCAGGATATCGGCTACCTCTATATGGTGCGAGGAGAACGCTACAAGCTGGTTGATTATCGGGGGAAGGGCGAGGGACAGCTGTTCGATCTCGAATCGGATCCGAATGAACAGGTGGATCTGTGGGATGACCCCGGCCATGGGGAAACACGCCGCCGTCTAGAGCGAGCTCTGGATGATTGGCTCGTATCCAGTACCAGCCGTTATAGCGGTTGGTGGGTGAATAAATAAGCGGCCCTGGTCGGGGAGTGGCGTTTCTGTGAATCTTTCCCCAATTGGATACGCTCATTCGTAATCTCCTGAGTGCTAATGAACCCGATTTGAGTGCGTTGCCCGCAAAACACATGCCGCGCTCTGCGAGATACTATCGTTGGTGAATGGGTTTTGAAACGGGTGATCAGACATTTTGCAGGAGAATCTGGGTCTGCGTTGGTTCGCGTTCGGTTGCCCATTGTCAAAGACGTAGAAAGGAATATTCGGGAGGTTCATTTGGATAAACCAGAAAATGTTGAATCGAACGAGACCGGGCCGCGAGGCGAGAGAATAGAGGCCAGTCACGAACCTATTCCAAGGTCCGAATTGCTGGCGTACGGAAGCGGGGTAGCGGCATTTGATATGGCGATCAATGGCATGAAGACGCTCGCAGGCCCCATCTTCAATATTACGCTTGGCATGAGCACGACGCTTGTGGGACATGCACTCGTAATCATGCGCATGTGGGATGCGTTTACCGATCCATTAATGGGGTGGCTGAGCGACAATACAAAATCGCGATGGGGACGTCGCCGGCCTTATGTTTTCTTGGGCTCGGCCCTGTGTGCCGTTGCCTATGCTCTTATCTTTCACGTTCCCAATGGCCTGAGCCCGAATGGCAGTTTGTTCACCTATTTCGTTCTCGGAAGTGTGGGTCTGTATACGTGTGTCACGGTTCTGTCAGTTTCCTACAACGCCCTGGGATTTGAGATGAGCCCTGACTACCACGAGCGCACAGTTATCTTCGCGTACCGCGCTGCGTTTGCTCAGCTATCGAAGGTCCTGTTGTTATATTTGTACTTTTTCTGCCAGTTGGATGTTTTTGTAGACACAATGACCGGAGTCAGATGGGTCGGACTTGGATTGGGGATTCTCATTTTCCTCTTAGCGATGCCAAGCGTATTATTTGTTCGCGAGGGGCACGCCGAGAAAGCTGCAAAGCAGGAAAAGATACCGATCGGATGGGCGATAAAGACAACCATGAAGACCCAGCCGTTCCTCGTGCTTGCGGGGCTGGTTATCGTCGCCATTTTTGGCTCGAACTTTCACCTGGCTTTGGGACCTTATGTGAACATCTACCACGTCGCAGCTGGTGACACGAAGTTTGGGGCGGAATTACAGGGAATTGGCGGAGTCGTAGGAACCGCCACAGCATTTGCGTCCATCCCACTCCTCACCTGGTTTTCTATGCGATTTGGAAAAATCAGAACGGTGAACATCTGCCTCTGGTTCATCCTGATCGGATCGATTCTGAAGTGGTTTACGTATACGCCATCCATGCCCTATCTACAGTTGGTTGTGCAACCCTTTCTCCGAATTGGAGAAACGGGTTTCTGGCTGCTGATTGGATCGATGAAGGCCGACGTCTGTGACTGGGATGAGTGGAAGACGGGATACCGCAGAGAAGGAATGTACGGGGCAGCCGCAGGATGGGTTCAGAAACTTACTCAATCGCTTACGTTCGCGTTTGGGTCCGGGTATGTATTGTCCATTATCGGATTCGATGCAACGAAAGGAGCCGTGCAGGATCCGGGGGTCGTCGAATGGATGCGAATTTTGTTCGCCGGTTTGCCGAGCATTCTTGCGGTCGGTGGCATTTTTCTACTGAAGACCTATCCGATCGATGAAGAGAAGGCAGCCGAGATCTCCAGGGATCTGGAAGAACAACGCGCTTGACGTGTCTTTGCGCGAATACCTGGGTGGGACCGCCGACTCCTTAAAGACAAGTGTGGCTGACTTGGGCTCGTCAAGAAGCCTGCGTTGGCATACCCATAGGTAAGTCTACATTCATTACAATTGAGAGGAGGAGCGACGATGGACTATCGGCCATTTGGCAAAACAGGGATGGAAGTTTCCGCCATCGGATTCGGGTGCTGGGAGATAGGAGGCCAGTACGGGCACTTCGATGAGAACCAGGTCGTGAAAGCGATTCACAAGGCACTGGACTTGGGGATCAACTGTTTCGACACGGCTCAGGGATATGGCATGGGACGGTCCGAAGAGATCTTGGCAAAGAGCCTGGGATCGAGGCGGAAGGATATTATCTTGGTGACGAAGTTCGGGGTCGGATACATGGAAAAAGAAAATCGGAGAGATGGCAGTCGAGAGCGAGCCATGGCCTCGATCGAGGCGTCCTTGAAGTTCCTTGACACGGACTACGTGGACGTCTACCTGAACCACTGGCCGGACCGTGAGGTTCCCTTTGATGAGACGATGCGGGCTCTGGAAGACATCGTGCAGCAGGGAAAGGCGAGATTCGTCGGCCTTTCCAACTTTAAGGCGGAAGAAATCGCTCAGTGCATGAAGACGAGACGTGTCGACGTCGGTCAATACGGGTATCACATGTTCGACCGACGAATGGAGAAAGACGTGTTTCCCTACTGCTGGGAACAGGGCATCGGCATGATGGGATACGGATCCCTCGCACATGGGCTTCTCACGGGCACGTTTGACGAAACGACGACGTTCGAAGAAGGCAAGGACTGGCGCGCGCAGGGCGGTGCATTCAACATGCCTCTGTTCACCAAAGAGAATTTCCCTCGAAACCTGAAGGTCGTTGCAGACCTTAAAAAGATTGCGACTGGTCTCGGCGTCGAGCTGTATCACCTGGCCCTTGCGTGGGTCCTCTCCAACCCGGCCATAAGCGTGGCGCTTGTCGGTGCACGAACGCCCGAAGAAGTCGAAGCGAATATGGGCGCACTCAAGATTACGCTGAATGAAACGGACCGTGAAGAACTGGACGGCGTGTTCGCCGCCCACGGGGTGGATACACAGCCTGATATCTGGGTCGAGTAGGGGCGAAAGGGGACGTAGACACAATTGAGAAACGGCTTCACGATGTGCTCACCTATCTGCTTCAGCATATCATCGTGTGGAGAAATCAGGACTGTGAATTCAATGCAGACCTGGCGTACACTACAATGCCAATGGTTTCACAAGTCATACTCCCCATTGAGATGGTGCAGTTTCATCCATGTGCCCTTTGCTGGGCAACACAACCGGATCAAGTCTACTATGGCTATCCCGTATGGCTATCCCGTTTTTGTTCACCTCGTAGTTAGGAGATATACGTGAAGCGTTTGGAGGACAAAATGGCCTGGGTGACGGGTTCTTCGCGTGGCATTGGTCGAGTCGTTGCTGCGCATCTCGCAAGCCTCGGTGCCAGGGTCGTAGAATTTTTCGTTACAAGTGATTCCTCGTACGTATCAGGACAGGTGCTGCGCGTTGATGGCGGGGCCCAGCTCTTTCCAGCCTGATATCTTCGTTTGCTGCTCTTCGAACGGCAGACGAAATTTCTACACAATTGAATGATCTGGCCGGAGACCATCCCGAAGTTGTGGAGGGCCTGAAGGCCATTCGACGAGACCACGAAGCAGTTCTATTGAGGAGAAGGCCATGAAACTTGTGCTTTATGATGACTTTCAACTGGGTGTTCTGCAGGGTGATACGGTTGTTGATGCTGGCGATGCTGTAGCCGACCTGGGCCATCACAGTCCACAAGAGATGATGGAAATGATCATCTGCGACTGGGATGCGATGCAATCCAGAATCGCGCGCACCGTAAGCAGTGGAACGCGTACACCGCTTGATTCGGTCACCTTGCGGCCGCCGCTCCCCCGTCCTCGGAGCCTGTATTGCGCTGCTGGCAATTACTTGGAGCCGAGACAGCCGGAGCGTGAACCGTTCGACGCTTATTTCAAGGCTAGCTCCAGCGTGGTTCCAACCGGCAGTACCGTTGAGCTCCCAACCGTCGAGGCCAGCAGATTCGAGTTTGAGCCTGAGTTGGCTGTGGTCATTGGCAAGCGCGCCTCTCGCCTCTCGGAAGCAGAAGTGCTTGATCACGTTTTCGGGTACACCCAGTTCATGGATGTTTCGGCTCGCGGGTTGTACGGCGGCGGCTTCTTGGTGAAAAGCTGGGACACATTCTCCCCCCTGGGGCCAGCCCTGGTGACGGCCGATGAGATATCCACACCGAATGAGCTTTTGATGAAGCTGTGGGTCAACGACACTCTCAAGCATGATTTTTCGACTTCCCAAATGGCCCGCCACATTCCGGAACTGGTGGCGGAATTCACAAACGTCGTCACACTGGAACCGGGGGATGTAATTGGTACCGGAACTCATCACGAAGCCCTGTCAAACATCTATGACGGCTTCACCGTTCGTCTGGGTATCGAGGGATTCGGGCCACACCTGGAGGTCCGTGCACACGATCCCCTACAGCGACGCGGGTAGATCCTGACCCGGGTCCAGATACTCTCCCTGATAGACAAGGAGTCCCCGATGTTGAGGCAGCTCGAAGGAAAAATCGCCGTCGTCACCGGTGGCGGACAGGGCATCGGCAAAGCCATCGCCATCGCATTTGCCCGTGAAGGTGCTGACATCTGCCTCGTCGCTCGTACCAGAGAGCGATTAGAAGAAGTCGCAAGTGAGATCCAGAGCATCGGACCCAATGCCCTGGTCATCCCCACCGACGTCACTGTCAACGCTCAGGTTCAGGGCATGGCCGATCGGATCAAAGAGATCTACGGCAAAATCGATCTCCTCGTTAATAACGCCGGTGGCGTCATTGAAAGTAATCCGTTCCTCAACAGCGATCCTGAACGCTGGATCAAAGACGTTACCACCAACCTCATCAGTGCCTACCTCGTCACGCACGCCCTCTTGCCCTTGATGATCCAGGCTGGCGGCGGCCATATCATCAATATGGGCTCGGGCATGGGCCACACTTCCGGGCCCAAAAACTCCGCCTATCATGTGGGCAAAGCTGGCCAGTGGATGTTCACCCGCTGCCTGGCCGAAGAAGTCTGGGAACACGGCATAAACGTCAACGAACTCGTCCCCGGCCCTGTGGCTTCCCGGGATTCCAGCCGGGTCGGCTCTACCCATGTTACGAATCCCAGCGAGCGGGTCAAGGCCACCGAGGACGTCGTCCCCGTCGCCCTCTTCCTCGCTACCCAGCCTTCGCATGGGCCTATTGCGCAATCTTTCAGCATTGCCCGCCGCCCCATTTAGCTGCACTCGAATTCCCGGCTAGACAGCATATGTACTGTTTCATAATCGGGATTTCTATGAGTCAATACAACAGGGGGATCGCATGAACAGCCAGAATGAGGGAAGACTTCCCAACATCGTTTTTATCTTTGCGGACCAGATGCGTGCGCACGTCCTGGGTTGCTACGGCAATACATTCGTACATACGCCACATCTGGACGAAATGGCAGCTTCGGGAGTGGTGCTGGACAACATGATCAGTATCTATCCCCTCTGTTCGCCGTATCGTGCCATGCTGCTCACCGGAAGGTATCCAATGGCGAATGGAACGGTGAGCAACGACACGGGCATGCGGGATGATCTCCCGACCATTGCGACAGCGTTCAAATCCCAAGGTTACTACACTGGGTACATTGGCAAGTGGCACCTGGAATCGAATCGGGACCCATTCGTTCCGAGGGAACGGCGCCAGGGGTTCGAATACTGGGCTGTAAACAACTGTACCCACCAATACATGGATCACTTCTACTGCACGGAGACGCCCGAGGAAATCCACTTCGAAGGCTATGATGCAGCGATCCAGACCAATCTGGCAATCGACTTCATCGAAGAGAACCAGAATCGGCCGTTCTGCTTGTTTGTTTCCTGGGGACCGCCTCACGACCCGTATGACCAGGTTCCCGAGGAGTACAGGGAAAGGATCTCGCTGGACCGCATCGAGCTGCGAGAGAATGTGGCTGAGAGAGAGGTGATTGATCATCTAATGGAGCGGGATGAACCGGACGAGGAAACGGCGGTCAAACGAGAGATGCGCCGTGCCATCCTCGACAATAATGATCGGCTGAAGGAAGCTCTTCAGGGATACTACGCACACACGGCAGCGTTGGATGATTATGTCGGCAGGATACGTGAGTCACTCAGGAAGGCAAACCTTGCTGATGATACGATCCTGGTGTTCACCTCAGACCATGGGGATATGATCGGAAGCCATTGGATGATTCAGAAGAACAGCCCCTTCGAGGAATCGATTCGGGTTCCGTTCCTGGTCGAATACCCGGGAAAGGTGCCAGCCGGAGGACGCAGTGACGCTCTGATCGCCCCCATTGACCTGATGCCGTCGCTTCTGGCGCTTGCGGGCATCGAGTGTCCAGAGACGGATGGAGAGGATATGTCCAACGCGATGCGGGGTGAATCTTCCGATAACCGGGATGCGTTGCTCCTCATGAAGCTGGTGCACGGTGGAGTTCACGAGAATGCCATCACCCCGTGGCGAGGCGTCCGCACGATGCGTCACACCTACGCCTATCTCTTCGACCACGGCCCTTGGCTGCTGTATGACAACCAAGTGGATCCCTATCAGATGAAAAACCTAGTTGATGATCCCGAACATGCTGCCCTGCGGGAGAGCCTGGAGGCGAAGATGCGCGAACTGATGGAAGAAGCCAGCGATCCCGGCGATACGGATCGAATTCATGCATTACGAGAAGTACAGAGGCTTAGAACTTCCTAGGGATCGGATGTTTCGAACAGGCAGGCGGTAGATGGCAGGTGTGGTGCTGGACGTCCTATGGCAATATTGCCGCTTAATTCTGTCCGAACCATTGTTAAACTAAAAGACGAAATATAATCTAAAATAAAAAATGAAAAAGACAGCACTGGCAATTTTCCCAGTGCTGTCTTTTTTAATTGAACGGATTAAAAATAACCAATGGAATGGGATATTCCCGCGCCTCATTGACACAAATCGGTTGACAGGTGATTGTCAGGCGGGTATAATCGGATTGAATTTTGACAAACATATGTGTATAAATGCGATATGTAATATCAAAGGAGAAATGGATCCGAAATCAGTATCTGGTTGCGTTGAAGAAAAATCGTCAGATGATTGGCATAACTAATTGCACTGGAATGAATTGAGAAGAATTTTATGGATGATTTCCAGAATGTTGAGGTCTGGCAGGTCTTTACTCCGATTAAATGGGCAGAATGGCTTATCAAGCGGTGGGGTATTTTCGATGCGTGGATTGATGGGGCGTCTGTTTGTGACCCGACTGCAGGACAGGGTGCTTTCGCGCTCGCGCTATTCCGTCTCGCCAGGTCGAGAGGTGTTCGGGTGTCGCCAGAGCTTCTTTCTCGGCTGACTTTGATCGAGGTCCGTGCGTCACATCTTCAGGCATTTCAACTTAAAGCGTATCGGAAATTCGCGATTGATTTTCCCTCATCGCAACTTCTCGCATTAGATGTGATTACAGATCCTCCAAATGCCGAGTACGACATCTTGTTTGGCAACCCACCATGGGCAAATTTTACGGATTTGTCCGATTCATATAAGGAGAGACTCAAACCTTATTTTGTGGCAGAAGGCCTGGTTCCCGATAAAAAACAGGTTCTTCTCGGCACTTCGCGCACCGATATAGCGGCTCTGGTTTTGAAGGTCGTACTGGGTAATTTACTGCGGAAGAATGGGATAGGGTGTTTCTATGTACCACTTTCTCTCTTCTCAGGTGATGCTCACAGGGGATTCAGAGACTATATTGCGAACCATCGGAGATTTGCGGTGGATGAGGTCTGTGAGTTTACCGCGACAGAGGTGTTCGGGGGGGTAGGTACATCTTATTGCTGCGCCAGGTTTCGCATGGATGTGCCGCATAAATTCCCCGTCAGATATTTCAAAGAGCGCAGTGATGAGTGGATCGAACACCGTGCGGTTCCTCTCAAGGCATCTGACGATCAATGGCGCGTTCTTCAACGTGGAGATACTGCTGATCTCGATAGCACCATAAATGTTGAATTATATCCTGACCAGAAACCGCGTCAGGGCGTAAATACTTGTGGCGCGAATGCGATTTTTATGTTCGAGGATAAACCAACTCATCTGCCTGAGGAATTTCTCTTTCCGCTTGCGACAAAGGAGATATGGAAGAATGGGGATCTGGTCCCGCATAAATGGATTTTGCTTCCATACAATAGAAATACAGGACGACCGCTTTCGTGGGCCAGTATTGAGCAATATGCTGAACTGAGACAATATCTCATTGCGGTTAGAGACAAACTTGAAGATCGGAGAGGTACCTTGATCCGATCTGCCATTGCCAAAGGCGTCTGGTGGTCACTGCTCGGCGTTGGTCCGTATTCTTTTGCACCTTATAAGGTTATTTGGGAGGCGTATGGTAAGAGTAACTTTCATCCGGTGATCTTAAACAGTGTGGAAGGACAGGTGTGGCAGGCGAATCAAGCGATGCAGGCGTTTATCCCTTGTTGGAACAGAGCCGATGCAGAACGGATTTGCTCTGCACTTCAACATCCTGGTATTCCCACTTTGTTGAGACAACTCAACGGAGAGGGGAAATGCAACTGGGCGCAGCCGGGAAAGATCAAGAAGATTCTCTCATTGTAATGTTTGTCATTTAATACAGAGGAGATTTTTATGAAGAAAACAATCTGGATCGCATTGCTGGTGGTGTTTGGTACTTTTGGATGGGGGCACGCGCAATTGCCCGATGCGCCCAATAAAGTGCATCCCCTGATGGTTGGCGATGAAGTTCCCGCGCTGACGCTCGTCGATGCGAATGGGCGGGATTTTGACCTGGGTGCGCACAAAAAGCCGACGGTTTTGGTTTTTTATCGCGGATACTGGTGACCGCACTGCCGACGGCAGTTGGGACAACTGCAAGAACTGAAGTCACAGTTGGAGGAGGTGGGTTTTGAAATTATTGCTATTGCGCCCGACCCACCTGAAAAATTGGCTGAGGTGCGCGATCGAGTGGGCCTCGAGTTTACGCTATTATCGGATGTGGAATTTGAAGCGGCAAAGGCTTATGGTGTTGCGTTTATGAATAACAGAAGACGTGCTTTGCCCGTGCCATCGGTCTTTGTGATAGCACCCAATCGCAAGATCCAATTTCAATATATTAATCCCAATTATCGCGAGCGCATCGACAGCGATGTTCTCGTGACCATGGCACGGGCCGTGGCGCGTAATTTTGAGATTGGGCGGTAAAAGAGCAGAGGTCATCGCAACGGGTTATATTCTCCATGTTCTGAAGGGTGGATTTGAAACTCGGCCATGCGCATTAGAAGAACGGGAAAATTTGTCATCTCCTTTCGAGGGTCCCTTGCTCCCCTGGGCAATCGCGGCTTTCGCTACCTGATCCTGAGCAATATGCTCTGGTGGCAGGCCATGTGGATGGAAATGATTGTCGTGGGATGGCTCGTTTTTGAGATTACCCACTCTGCGTTTGACGTCGCACTGATTGGCTTTTACCGATCTATTCCCCTGTTGCTCATCGGTTTTATCGCTGGCCCATTGATCAATAGCGTTGGGCGCATTCGTATCGTGATTTTCTCGCAGTGGCTCAGCGTACTGGTCCTCGCAATGATTGGCCTACTGATTTGGACCAACCGGCTGGCATTCTGGCATCTTGCGGTTGGCGCAGTGTTATTTGGCATCTCGTGGTCTCTCAACTGGACTGCTCGTCGCGCCCTGGTACCCGATCTGGTCGGCAAGCAGCGCACGGTTGAAGCGATGATGCTCGAAAGCGTTACCCAAAATATCGCTCGCATGATTGGGCCTTTTTTAAGCGGATATATTTACGCTTTATTTGGCGTACTGGACTGTTATATCACTATTTTTTTTATTTCCCTTATTTCATTCCTGATCATGCTGCGCGTCAAAGTGCCGCGTCATCCCGCGATTCTCAAAACCTCTCCGTGGACGCTGATGCGCGAAGGCTTGCAATACATACGTACCAGCCAGCCGATTATGGGTACGCTACTCATTACTGTGATCATGAATTTTCTGGCGTTTCCCTACCAGACCATCCTGCCCATTTTTACACACGATATTCTTCACAAGGGGCCACTTGAATACGGTGTGCTGGGCGCGTGCAATGGTATTGGGGCGTTTTTTGGCCTTTACGCGGTTAATATATTGCGCTCGCGCCTCAGTCGCGGCTGGATATTTTCCGCTGGATCGCTTTTCCAGTCTCTTGCGCTGTTTGTCTTTGCCTTTAGCACGTCCTGGGTTGGTGCACTCACCCTGTTCGGCACGTCGGTTGCCTTTCCACTCGCCATCTTTCTCCTCATACTTGCTGGCCTGGGGCATGCATTTTTTACTGTGATGCAAAGCTCAATTATGCTTATCGCTGCCCGAGATGATATGAGAGATCGCGCAATGGGTACACTTGTCCTCGCCATTGGCGCAGGACCGCTTGGTAGCCTGCAAATTGGCAAACTCACCGAAGTCTATGGCGCGCCTTTTGCCCTCGGTTTACACACCAGTATCGCCATGGTTGCAACGGCTCTGGTAACAGCTCTTTTGCCCGGGTTTCGCGCGCGTTTGGATGAGAGTGAAAATTAAAATGTCAATACGTATTCTTTTTTTAATTATAATACAAATTTTCACAGGAGTGTTGGCTATGCAAGCCAGTAAACGCCCGGTTTATCAGGTGAATTTAACGGAGAAGGAAATCGCGCGTTTGAAACGGCGCGTGCGAGCGGTGATGGCGCTTTCCGAAGCGGAAATGGTGGCGTTGATCCCCAATAAGACGGGATTTCGTTTTGTGGGATGTCCCGATTGTGATGCGGGTGCTCAGGAAGGGCAGTTGCGCTGGTCGATTAAAGATCCTCATCGCGTGCAGTGTCGGTATTGCGAGATGGTATTTCCCAATGAGACGTATCCCGATGACCAGGTGCTGACGGTCGTCAACCCGGTGGGGGAGACGGTGACATATCCATTTTGGGAAGATGAGACGGGCTTTAGATATTATTTTCGAGCAAAGGCGTGGCGGGAAGCGCGCGTGTATTTTGCGGCGATTGCGGAAGATTTGGGGCAATTATACCAGGCAACTGGCGATGCGACGTATGCGCGGCGTGCGGTATTGATTCTGGACGCATTCGCGCAGTATTATCCGGGTTTTCTGGTGAGTTATGATCGGGCACACGAACAAAAGGGTTTTGTGTTTGAACCGCCCTATCCAAATTTTGGGGGAAAGTGGGGTCGGTGGCGTGCTGATGAAATGCCGACCAATCTGGCTATGGCTTATGATGCGATTTATACGAGTGGTGAATTGGAGCGGTTGTCCGATGCGAGTGGGACCGATGTCAAGCAGCGGATTGAGGACGATTTTTTTCGTGGGACCATTCGCCAGGAAGGTTTTCAAGAGATTACTTATGGCAATGCAAGCCCCCGAATTTACGTCGGATATGCGGTGATTGGTCGCGTTTTGGGCGATCCAGAACTTGTGCATGAAGCGGTTCGACGTAGTATGGGGCTGTTTGAGCGTCAATTTTATGCGGATGGATTCTGGCATGAAGGCAGTTTGGGGTACCACCGGATGACAATGGCCGGTATGCAGGGCGTATTTGACGCGCTGAAAGGGTATTCCGATCCGTTGGGCTATGTGTCGGACGATGGCGTGCGATACGACAATCTCGATTTGGAACGAGATATTGATATTGTGAAAAAGGCAAATCGGCTTCTGGATATTTGCAGATATCCAGATGGGCGATGGATTCCCATGCACGATGCTTGGGCGCGGTTGGATAGCCGACGGGTCGATCCCAATGTCAAACCGCTTGAACAGTCGTATCCGACATTGCTGCCGGGTGTTGGGCATGCATGGTTAGGGAAGGGAAAGGGCGAACATCAAATACAGGTACATCTGCATTTTTCGGGGGCTTATGGGCATGCCCATGCGGACAATTTGAATCTGATGCTTTTTGCCAAAGGGCAGGAATTGCTCTCCGATGTGGGCTATACCCATACCCGATACCGAAGCTGGGCAGCGAGCACCTTGTGTCACAATACCGTATTGATCAATGAAAAAGAGCAGCACATCGATAGGAGGGACATAACAGACGGTTCTCTACTGGCTTTTGAAGCCGCTTATGACGCGGTGCAATGGGTGGAAGCGAGTGGGGAGGGTGTATATCCCGGACTTGCCGAAGAATATCGACGATTCGTTATGCTTGTAAATGCGGGGGGAGAAGATCACTATGTGGTTGACGTATTTCGCGTGCGGGGCGGCGATCAGCGTGATTGGGTGATGCACGGAAGCGCGGATGGTGATATGCGGGCAGAGGTCAGTGTGCCTTTGCAGGACTATGGCGAAAACCTTTTGCCGGGTGTGAAGGTGCGGTTTCCAGAACACGAACGCGACCGGGGGGATGCAGAGGGACGGAATGTCGCGCTTGCATTTTTCCAGAATGTGTTGCATAGCGATCGTGCAGAGGATGCGCGTGTCACCTTTCAGGGAAATGATGCTGTTGCCGTGCGTATTCATCTTATGGGGTTAATGGATAGCGAACTTTTTGTGGGTGACGCGCCTTCTGTGCGACGCGCAGACGAAGATGAACCGCTGCTCGATCACTTTCGCATGCCCATGTTGATGGTTCGGCAAAAAGGTAGAGCGCCGAGTCGGTTTCTCGCTATTCACGAACCGTTTCAAGGCCAGGCATTTGTCGATTCTGTTGAGGTAGAGGATATTGGCGAGCGCGGTGTGTATATGAAAGTGCGCCACCGGGGGGTTACAGACCATATTGTTCTACAACCTGGGACAGAAGTCTTGCACAGGGGCGATCTCACTTTTCAAGGTGAAGTCGGTTTTGTGCGCGAACAGGATGGTGAGGCGCGAATTATGGGTTTATGGGGTGGAGAGAAGGTGCAATGGCAGACCGCTCAATTAACAGGCGGAGGTATTTATACGGGGCAGGTTACAGATGTGTTGCGAATACAGGATGGTGCGCCGTATCATGCACTGGTCGTGAATGGTACGCCTGAAATGGGTAATATAGATGGTGCTGTTGCCGTAGTGACATTTGGCGATGGCACAACGCGCGGATTGCGCGTTCAACGCATGGAGGGTGAGCATGTCATTCTCGAAGACGATCCCGGTTTTCGCATTACAAATACGGGGGCGGTGCATTGCTTTTTTCCGCTTCGGGAGATTGAGGGCACAGTGCAATTGCAGATTCGGACATCGGCGTTTGTGACCATTCGAGATGGGGATGTAGAACGACACGCGGTTGGCACAAGTGATTTTGAGTTGAAATAGAAAAGGAGTTTTTAATGGCATTAAAAGCAGACTACTCACATATTAAAAAGCCCGATTTGGGCTATTGTTATGAGTTTGAGACAGATGAACTCGATGCAATGTCCGAATGCCTGGAAGCGCACGGGTTTGCGATTATTAAAGATGTGTTGCCGGATGAGATTGTGGAGAAGCTCAAACAGGCAGTGTATGACGGTACAGATCCAGACGGTACGTTAGAGGGCGGGCAGAGTCGCACGCGACATGCGTGGATCGAATCTGGACCGGGTGCATGGGAGCTTTTGGAATACGAGCCATTTATGGATATTCACCGGCATTTAATTGGTTCAGATGATCTGACCGTCCATCGCTCTGCTGCGATTATCCGCATGTCGGAGTCTCAGCCCGTGGGGTGGCATACGGATTGGTGTGGATATTCCGATAAAATTTTGAACTCGGGCGATGTGTTGAATCGCGGACTCTGGCCGTCGGGCAAGTGGTTTTACCTGACGGGATCGCGTCCGGTTCACGGCGGTCTGTGTGTGATTGAAGATTCCCATGTGAAGGGATGGGAAGGTCCCGAAGGATTTAAGATGACGACAGATCGACGCTCGTTTTATCCCGAAGGTGAGGAAGAACATCGCTACGCGGGATTTGATATTCCGGGGTTGGTGCCTCTGTTCACAAATGGGGGAGATATGATTGTGTTTGCCCACCGCACGTACCACGGCGCATTTCCCAATCGGTTGGAGGATACGCGCCTTTCGTGCGCGATTGGGTTTAGAGATCGCAATCACAGGATCGATATTCCTTGGGAGATACCGGAATCGGGCCAGTGGTTTTTGAAAAATATACCGGACCATTTGAAGCGATATACGGATGGATACACGAGTATTGACATCGGTTGGCGGGGGTCGCAATGAGCGCATTCACACTCTGGGCTGGTGGAGATGCACATGTGGGAACGGATCTGCGGCATGGGCGAAAGAGTTTGGAAACAGCCATTTTGCAGGCAGAGCGAGATTTTGAATGGGATGTGATGCTCGATATTGGCGATCTATCCGGGGCACAGGAACCGCCGGATGATGAAGAAGGCGAGGAGGTGGTTCGGCAATACAGTGTATCGACCAGACATCCGCGGTCGCATTTTTATAATATCGTGGGCAATCACGATGCGAGTGGTCCCGATGAAGAGACGCAGTGGTGGTTTCAAAAGTGGGTGGATCCGATGGGTGCGAGTTCCGAATATTCGGGTGTTTATGCCGACCAACGACCGTATCCCGTAACCGGACAGTGGGATCGGTATTCTTTTGAGGTGGGCAATATTCTGTTTTTGTGTATGGGAGATCGCAATGACGGTGGACCGCCTGTGGGGCGAGGTAAAAGGGGCGGTTATCCCGCAGGAGCAGTCACGCAGGAGACTTATGAATGGTGGCGCGATATGGTGCTTTCCAATCGGGATAGAATTATCATTTCTGCACATCACCATATGTTAAAAGAGACGACGGTTGCTTCGCTCGATTGGGTGGGGGTGGATGAAGGCTATCACGGTCGTTTTGACGATGGCGCGCCTATTGGGGCTTCGTATCTCTACTGGGTGGGTGGCAAGCCAGATAGCGGACAATTTGAAGGTATTCTGACAGATAATCCCGGTGTTTGTGATATTTGGCTGGGCGGGCATACACATACAAATCCCGAAGATACGACCGGCGGGCGTTCGCATGTGGAACAGAAGTGGGGCACGACATTTATCAATGTCGCTGCAATTTCAAAATTTCACGGGCAAAAGAACGTGCCAATGAGTCGTGTTTTGACCTTTACGGAAGGGTGCGATCAGGTAGATGTAAAATGCTATTTGCATTCCGATCATTTCGCGCCTCAGGGATGGTACGAATCCGCACGGCGAACCGTGTCTCTGAAGATGCCCTTTGCTTTTTAGGTGCCCGACCATGCCCGATCCTCTGCTCATTCTGACAGCTACGGCTTATGAGCAACAGTGTTTGCGCGACAGCCTTCAACAGGTGACAACGCAATACAGGGGACATCGCACCTGGGTTCGCGGTATGATTGGTACCAGGTCCGTTGTTCTGGTTGAAACGGGTATTGGCGCGGTCAATACGGCGCAGGCTCTGACTGTTGCACTGCAAGAAATTGATCCCGAACTCGTCCTGCAAATCGGCATTGGTGGTGCTTATCTCGGCAGTGGCCTGGACAAGGGCGATCTCGCACTGGCGACCGAGGAAAATTATGGCGATTTAGGCGTTATCACACCTGCTGGATGGTCTCCTGCCGATGAGATCGGTATTCCCGTCCTGTCAGCAGGCCGCGATTATTACAATACGTATCCTGTTGATCCCGCGCTTGTCGCCAGAGCGCAACACATACTCGAACAATCGGGTGAATGCGTTGTGCAAGGGCCTTTTATTACGGTGCAACAATGTACGGGGCGCGAGGATATTGGCAATGAACTGGCAGCGCGTTTCAATGCGATATGCGAAAACATGGAGGGCGCGGCTGCGGCGCATATTAGCACCCTTTATGCGGTTCCATTTCTTGAATTACGCGCTATAAGCAACCATGTGGAAGACCGCAACAAAGATGTCTGGGATATTCCACGCGCTGTCCAGAGGGTGCAAATTGCAGCGCGAAAATTCATTGAGGCTCTATGACACGAGGTTCACCATGTCCCGCATTTCTCTTGGTTATTCTCCTTGTCCCAATGATACGTATATTTTTTACGGTCTGGTTCACGGGAAGATAGATGGCGCGCCCAGATGCCGCGAGGTTCTCGAAGATATCGAGACCTTGAATCGCATGGCTATGGCTGGTAAATTGGATATGACCAAGATATCATTCCATGCGTTTGCACTTATGCGCGACCACTATTGCCTGTTGCATTCAGGGGGAGCATTGGGGCGCGGGTGTGGCCCGCTCGTTATCGCGTCCGACTCCCTTGATCCGCGCAATCTTTTGGGAAAACGCATCGCTATTCCAGGCGAGCTCACCACGGCTGCGCTCTTGCTGCGTCTCTTTAATCCTGAGCTTGACAACCTCGTCGCGATGCCTTTTCACGAGATAATGGAGGCTACGCAAAAAGGCGATGTCGATGCGGGTGTGATCATCCACGAATCGCGTTTTACCTATCCCGATTACGGTTTGCACAAAGTCATTGATCTGGGCGAGTGGTGGGAGGGATCTACGGGACATCCCATTCCGCTCGGCGGTATTCTTGCGCGACGCGATCTGGGCGTAGAAAAAACTCAAAAGATTGATGTATCTCTTTGTGCCAGTGTGGAATATGCACATTCGAATCCCGATGCAGTTAAAAATTATATTCGCCAGCACGCACAGGAGATGGACGAAGCCGTGATGCAGCAGCACATCGATCTCTACGTCAATGAGTACACGTTGGATTACGGTGCAGATGGCGAGGCTGCACTGGTCGATCTTTTTGCGCGGGCAGAAGAAGCGGGTATTGTACCGCGATCCAATCAGCCGTTATTTATTAACTGAAAGAGGAAACATCTATGAGTGGATTAGAAAAGAGCCTGTGGGTAAGCCAGCGGATTATGGGGGTGGTTTTTCTGGTGGCTGGTCTGACTAAGATATGGGATCCCGTGCTCTTTTTTTGGGAGGCTGTGGTGCCCGTCCAGATTTTTGTTGAACGCGAGACAGTGGAAACGGTCGCCAGGTTCGCACTGTTGCTCGGCCCGCTGGAATGTTTGGTGGGTATCGCGCTTTTGGTCGATTGGAAGCCGCGTCTCTTTTTGCCCATCGGTGCGGTAATGATGGTTTTTTTTCTTGTGATTACCGCTCAGGCATGGAAACGGGGGATGGGGGAGAGTTGCGGGTGTTTTGGCACGCTGATCGAACGCTCGCCGGTTGAGGCGATGGTGGAAAATTTTCTTATGCTGGGGTTGCTGGTCTTTTCCTGGTGGGGTCTGCGCCGGCGGTCTGTGTCACTGTGGGCATGGGGAAGATGGGTGGTTCTGGTCGGTGGATTGGTTTCCCTAACGGTGCTGGGGTTTCGATATTTGCCCGAGCGCGATCGCATCGTCGAGTCAGACCTGCAGGTGGGTGATTATCTGAAAGGTGTCTCTCTGCTGGATGCGGATGTCGATTTGACGCGGGGAGCTTATCTAATCGAGTTGTTCAGTCCAGGTTGCCACTATTGCCAGGTCGCCGTGCCCAAGCTCAATGCATGGGCTGCCGATCCAGAGGTGCCCAAATTGATTGCTTTGAGCCAGTTCCCCAAAGACCATCCCGATACCATGCAGTTCAAAATTCAGTTCCAACCGCGCTTTGCCATCGCCACCATTTCTATTGCCGATTTCAAGCGGTTGACCCGGGGGCATGGCTATCCGCGACTGGCTTATATCGTGGATGGGGTGATCGTGCGGGTGTGGGATCGCCATGCCTTTCCCTCGCTTGCAGAGTTAAGGAAGTTGTAGAAATTATCGTTTTGACAAATTATATTTTTCGTTGAAAGGAGTTCACTACATGTCGAAACCAAAAATTGGATTTATCGGTCTCGGAATCATGGGCAAACCGATGGCCGGTCATTTAATAGATGCTGGATATGAACTTGCAGTACACAACCGCAATCGAGATGCAGTTGATGAACTCGTCGGAAGAGGAGCGGCAGAAGCGCATTCTGGCAAAGAGGTGGCTGAACAAAGCGATATTGTTATCACCATGTTGCCCGATTCACCCGATGTTGAGGAGGTCGCTTTGGGCGAGGGCGGCATTATTGAAGGCGCGCACGATGGCCTGATTTTTGTCGATATGAGTACGATTGCGCCCAGTGTCACCACACAGGTGGGGGAGGTGCTCGCGGAAAAAGGCGTTCAAAGTCTCGATGCTCCCGTCAGCGGCGGCGATATCGGCGCTCAAAACGCCACCCTTTCCATTATGGTTGGCGGCGATGAAGATACGTTCAACGCGGTCAAACCGCTCTTTGACATTATGGGCCAAAGTGCGATTTTGTGTGGACCTCTCGGTGCGGGACAAACCGTGAAAGCGTGCAACCAAATTCTCGTTGCCGTCACTATTGCTGGCGTATCCGAAGCCCTCACAATGGGCACCAAAGCAGGCGTTGATCCAATCAAAATCGTTCAGGTGCTCAGCGGGGGCCTCGCGCGTTGTGGCGTGCTTGAAAACAGGGGCGAGCGCATGGTCAACGGCGATTTTGATCCCGGTTTTCGCATTCGCCTGCACTACAAAGACCTCAATATCATCCAGAAAACGAGCAATGATTTCGGCGTGCCTTTGCCCGTTACCAGCGAGGTTTTTGAGCTTTTCAAGACCGCAATGGTCAAAGACCGCGGAGAGCTTGACCACTCGGGTTTGCTCACGGTTGTTGAAGATATGTCGAATATCCAGGCGCGTACGGGACAATAGGTCACGTACACCCCGTAGGCGTTGGCAATCCCGCGATTTTACACGCGCCATCTGCGGGACCTGCAGAAAACAGATCGTAAATTGTATCGATATCTTTCTCTGTCTCTTTGCACAAGCGGCGGATCAAAGGGGCAATTTCAAATTTCAACCAGTAATTGCGGATGTAATATACCACCTGCCAGTGATCTGCGGTCATCTCTTCAATGCCATCTTGTTGGGCCAGATCGCGTGCCACGTCTTCGTCCCAGAGCGCGGGTTGCTGGATAAATCCATCTTCATCCACCTCAATTTCTTTGCCACCCAGCGTCACAATTTCATACGCCATTCCGCACCTGACCTTTTATTCGCCCGTGCCGTTTGGAAATATCGCTCAATCCCTCGATCACAGTCTCAATTTGCGCTTCGGTATTGAAGGGTCCCAGTGAAATACGTACCGTACCCTTTATGGCTTTCGTACCCAGGGTTTCATGTACCTTTGGCGCGCATTGCAGTCCCGTGCGTGTTGCTACATTGAACTTTACATCCAGCAATGTACCCACGTTATTCGCCGTCATCCCTTCGATATTGACCGATAGTACAGGTACGTGTTGATCGTGATTTTCAGCGCAATACAAAATGGTGCCATCGACTTCGCGCAGGCCATTGACCAGTTGTTTGAATAAAGCCATCTCGCGTGCATGAATATTTTCCACGCCTTCGCGTTGCATCCATTTCTGCGCGTACAGCAGGCCTGCAATGCCCATCAGATTGCCCGTGCCACACTCCAATCGCCAGGGATACTCGCTCAGGTGATCGGGATACTCCGACCGCACGCCCGTCCCACCGTATCGCAACGGTGCAATTGTCACCCCTTCGCGCACGTACATCCCACCAGTACCCGTTGGTCCCATGAGTGACTTGTGTCCGGTAAAACACAGAATATCGGCCTGCATCGCCTCCATATCGATGGGCAACATGCCCGCTGTTTGCGCCACATCAACGCAGAAAATGATACCGCGTGCGCGGCAGACTGAGCCAACTGCTGCTACGGGCTGCACTGTGCCGAGTACATTGGATGCATGGGTCATCACCACGAGTTTTGTATTTGGTCGGATCGCCCTATCAATATCCTCGGGGTCTATAAAACCATCTGCCCCAAAGCCTACATAAGTAGCTTCAATTCCCTCGTATTTTGAGAGGTGATAAATCGGGCGCAAAACCGAATTGTGATCCAGAAGCGTTGTAATGACGTGATCGCCGGATTTTAATGTACCCTGAATCGCAATATTCAACGCATCCGAGGCATTGTGTGTAAACACAAGCCGGTCGGGATTGTCCGTAGCTCCAAAAAACGCCGCGAGCGATGCACGCGCTTCGGCAACCATCGCCTCGGCCTCTCGCGCGAGGTCCGTGCCACTACGTCCGGGATTTACCCCGTATTTTCGATAAAATGCCAGCGCGTCTTCCAGCACATTGGGAGGTTTTGGAAACGTCGTCGCCGCGTTGTCCATGTAAATTAAATCAGACATGAGCTATTGGCTATTCCAGTACAATCGCATTGTTTACCAACTCGTGTACACCTGTAATTTGCAAGGGCATTTTGTGATGGCGCGCGATTTCTTTTAATTGTGTGCGGCACTGCAAACACGAAGTTGATACGATCTTCGCATCGGTCTCGCGCATTTGCTCTGCTTTCTTTTTACCCGAGATTTCCATCCGAAACGCGCGCACCGAGCGCAGTGCCGATAATCCGCCGCCGCCACCACAACACCACTGTGTGTACCCGCCATCGGGCATTTCGCGATAATCGGCGCAGGTTGCTTTCAAAATCTCTCTGGGTTCCTCAACAATCCCACAGCCGGCAGCAAATTGGCAAGCGTCGTGATAGGTCACGACATCTGGATTTTTGCCCGGGTCCAATTTTAGTTTGCCCGTGCGAATAAGTTGTGCCGTATATTCAAACCCACTGGTAATCTCAAAAGGCAATGTGCCCCACCACTGCCCTTCGCTGGCCATGAACTTCATTACCCGATACGCATGTCCGCATTCGCCCATCACCATGAGTTTACATCCCAATTTTTCGCATGCGTCAATGTAGTGCTTGTTCTCGTACTTCATCGAAAAGTTATTGCCGGTCGTAAATCCGAAATTCGATCCGTCATAAGCCCGCGAGCTCATCGTCCAATCGGCACCGATGGCGTGAAAAATTTTTGCCATACCCATTAAGTTTTCAGCATAAACCAGCACATCGCCCGAAGGTGGCAAAAAGAAAATTTCCGCGCCTTCGCGGTCTAAGGGAATGGCAATATCTCGTCCCGTTTCTTCTTTGAGTTCTTCTTCGATAAATTGAATCGCATCCAAAAATGCCTCAACTGACGCGCCTTCCAAATTGCCTGTTTCAAATGAATTGTGCGTACCCTGCGCCAGGGATGGCGGCGTCAAACCCATTAAATCGACAAGCGAACGTCCAACGCGCGAGATCACCGAATGATCGATTCCCACAGGACAAAATGCCGCACATCGCCGGCATGTCAAACACTCATACATGCGCTCGGCAAATAACTCGGCATCGTTATTTTCAAAATCGGGCTTTGGAAAAATGGCATTCCAAAATCGCCCCCAAAATGTCGTGTACTTTTTGTATAAACGAATCACTTGCCGGGAGCGTTCCACCGGATGCATACGCTTATCGGGCTGCCCGTAATACACCGGGCATTCCTGCGCGCACACCCCGCATTTGGTACACGTATCCATGTACAGGCGCAATGCAGATGGTTCATCCTGAATCTCGCGGACAAACGGATCCGATTCGGCAATGCGCCGCATATACGTGCCCGCCAGACCTGGTGGAATATATTTTTTTTCTCGTTCCATTCGTTTAATTCCGTCTATCTTTTAATCCCGATCCAAACTCTCCAGCAAATGTATCGGACGTGCCCAGAAATTCGCGACTGAAAAAAATTCCGCCCAGATGCAACAGATGAGAAAATGGGATCACAATCAACAATAGCTGGGCGGCGAGCATGTGCCAGACAAACATGTCTGGCACTTCAATAACTTCCACTGTGTTCATCAACAGCCCAGATACATAGTGGCGCAGGGCTTCGGATGACACGCCACCGTCTAACATCACGAGAAATGCTGTTAAAGAAAAAGACAGGAGGATGAATTCCGCCAGATAGTCCCGAAAGTCCGTAATTTCCCGCACGCGCTGAATGATTATGCGACGCAGCAACAAATAAGTGCCCGACACGGTCATCAGTCCACTGCCGATCAATGCGATGCGCAAACAGATCAGATCCAGATTAAGCGGCAAAATCACGCGGGCATGGGCAACAATTACCAGCAACAGTCCCAAATGAAGCGACCAGGAACCCATCCACAGCACTTTGTCACGCTTGTAGAGACCAGTAAAAAAAACAAAGCCCTTTATCGCGCGCTTCCATTCTGTCCTTTGTGAGCGCGATCCGGGAAAAATGTGAATGGTTGGCCGGTATTGCCGCTTCCATACGCCATACACAGATCCTCTGGCTCGTGGCAATAGCTTGAGCGCGGGGTTGTAAAACCGCATCCATACCCATATCCGCACGCTCAACATGATGAGATAGAAAGGGACTGCGAGATAGGGCAGGCGATAGAGGACGAAAAATTCAAAACCATTCATGGTTAGCGGAGTCAATCCGTCCAGCTCAGCACTTCTTCGAGGGGTTTCCGCCTCGGTTCTGGAATTTCATCGGGATACCCGGTATAGAAAAATCCGATGATGTATTCGCTGCCGGTATCTACACCCAACAATTTGTAGGTGTTTTCTTCCAGTGTAATCGGCCCTGTGCTCCACTGCATGCCAACCCCTTCTGCCCAGGCTGCTAACTGTACATTTTGCATGGCGCAACACGCGGCTGCATAATCTTCTCTGTTCTTGATTTCATCGCCATCTTGCAAACACGCCACCGCAATAATTGTGGGCTTTGACATGAACTTGGCATAACCGGCTTCTTTTAATATTCGCCTGGCCTCGTCGCTGGCACCTTCAGCGGCTTTTTCCTCCTGAATTTCGCTGTAGCGTTGCGCCAGTATTTCTTTGGTATCTTCTCCTAAGACGACAAATCGCCACGGTTCTGTCAAATGGTGATTGGGTGCCCATAGACCGGCTTCATAAATTTTTTCAATCACATCTTTGGGCACACCGCCCGGTTTGAACTTAAAAATTGTGCGCCGCGTGTGAATGGCTTCCAAAACGTCCATCGCTTGCCTCCTGTTGGGTTTCGGTAAAAGTGACGTGAAAAAAGAAAAATAAAGCAAAGTCAAAAGAGTAGGGAAAAAACCTCATTCATCTTGGACATCCAGTACATCTAATCCTTCATTTTGAGCTGCAATAATCTGACGTTTATCTCCCGAAACAAAGGTATCAGCTTGCCATTCAATAGCACTTCCGAGGTGCAGTGCATCCATAGCACGCAAAGAATATGTCTCTAAAAGACGTGTAACACACCCTCTTACTTGTGGGGTAATCGAAGAAATAAAGAAGTCTTCAAAATCGGCAATCATATCGCCTTTAATTCGCTCATACTGAGGTTTGTCCAAATTCCCTTCTCGCTGTAATCTGCAAAATGCCGAAATAACCTCGGGAAAACAGATAACACTTACCCCTATAGCACTTGCCTCTTCAAAGATATTGATGACTCTTTCTCGTCCATCTTCTTCAACATATCTTTTGACAAGGGCAGAAGAATCAAAAAAAGCATTCATCGTCCGTACTCATCTCTTTCTTTCATTATCATATCCGAAACAGAAATACCTTTTAGCGTGATTGGTTCAATACACCGTTTCCAGGAAGGCACGGAGTTGCTTGTTTTTATTGGCGTTAGATCAGCGACGGGCTTGCCGTGCCGCAAGATACGAAACGTCTCGCCCTGTTCAACGGCATTTAAACACGCCGCCGCATGCTGACGAAATTCAGTGAAAGTCACAGTTTTCATTTGTCCTCCTTTACAATTATGTACAGCAATGTACATAATAACCTCAGACAAATCAAGTTTTGGTGATAAATAAAAAAAGCCTCTGAAGCGCGTGTCTTCAGAGGCTTTTCATTTTTTATCAGATAATGCGTTAGCCGGCTTCGGCATACGCGATAAGTTTGCGGCCTCGAGAGGGGTGACGCAATTTGCGCAGGGCTTTTTCTTTAATTTGGCGTACGCGCTCGCGCGTGAGGCTATATTTGTTGGCTATGGCCTGAAGTGTCCAACTGGAGCCTTCGAGACCGAAATATAGACGAATGACATCGGCTTCGCGATTATCCAGGGTATGGAGCAGGTCGTTGACTTCATCTCGCAGGGCATTGTGAAACATTGCAGCATCTGGTAGTTCCTGGTCTTCGTCGTGCATCAAATCGATGAGGGTTATATCTTCGTCCTGAATCGGTTTGTCCAGAGAAAATACGATTGGACTGTGAGACAGTGTATCACTGACCTGGTCTTCGGTGATGTGAAATTCATTGGCGATTTCTTTTTCTGTGGGCATGTGGCCTTTATTGTGTTGATACTGATCGCTAAAGTTTTTGATTCGACGCAGCAGATCCAGTCGGTTGATGGGCAAACGAATCATACGCCCCTGTTCGGCGAGTGTTTGTAAAATAGACTGGCGAATCCACCAGACGGCATAAGAGATAAATTTGAAACCGCGCGTTTCGTCAAAGCGTTCGGTAGCTGTGATGAGTCCCACATTGCCAGCACTGATCAAATCGGCCAGAGCCACGCCTTGATTGCGGTATTTCAGAGCCACGTTGACCACAAAACGCAGATTGGCTTTGATCAGGCGATTGCGCGCTTTGAGGTCACCGCGCTTCATTTTGACGACGAGGTCAAATTCTTCTTCTGCTGAGATAGGGTGAGAGTGGGAGAGTTCTTTGAGATAGTATTCGAGGCTGGTATCTGATTGTTTGGGTGAAGCGTTGACCATAATCCAACTCCTTGCTGAACGAGACACAGAATAATGACACACAAAAATAACGTATCATTGTTTCTTCCGTATTAAGCGCGAGTGAAGATTGGGTTACGATCAGATGGAGAAAGAAAATAAAAAAAAGATCGGTTTGGGTGTCTTTAATTGCTGCAGCAAAAGTCGGATCTTCGGTTTTTTATTCGCTACACCGCGTTCAAATCGAAATGTTCGTGCATGTTCAATTGACAGCAATCCATCTAAAAATCCGACTGAAGCGCCAACCGTTCCGCCCAATAGAGCGCCAAAAATCATGTCATCTTTGGCCGATAAGCCTTCAAAAGACCAACCCGCGAGTAATCCCGTAAGCCCCCCCAAAATGCCGTACTTCAGACCGTTCCTGACTGTCCTGGTTACGACCCTTTTGCCTCCGCGCGATGCAATGCGAATCTGGTCAATTGCATCTATTTTGATCCGTCGAAATCCCAGGGGCGTGTTGATGAGCATTTGCCCATATTCCATCATTGGCAAGAGTTCACCTTTTATTTGCTCGCCATCTGCCAGTGCCATTTTCACTTGTAACCGCTCATGGGCGCGGTAAACAGGCGATATTACTTCATAAGTCACTTTTTCATCTGTCACCAATGGATAATTTGGCGCGTCATGCACAACGGCCATCCGGTGGATATAATCTCGAATGCGACTCAATTCCTCCGCATCTCGGATGTGTAGCAACCGATAGCGCGTGCCGACCTCGTCGCGAAAAGCAACACAGATGCCGTATTGATCATCTGCCAATTTGAGAAATACAGCAGACTGAAATCCCGCTATCGGCTGTGTCAGCGTGGGCATGTTGTGGTGCTTTGTGTATTCTGTCACACCCTGAAAAACGCCCAATTGATTGCCCTCATCAAAATCAATTTCTCGCCCGACGGCTGGGCTGACAATCACAACAGTTCCGGTCACTTCGCCCACTGTCACCACAGCCCAACGGTCCTCTGCCCAGACGCGCAACGCCTGCGGCTTTTCCGCCGCGCCAACAGAAACGACTAACGCGAACCAAATACCAGCAACTTTGCCCATATTGCGTCTCCTTGTTTTAGCTTTTAGCGGTGAGGCTACCACATCACGCGAAACTGCGTCGTTGAAATCGCGCGTTCCAAAGTTTGCAAATCTTCGACCACCACGCGCAGTGCTTTGGGGCCCGGCATGGTTTTGTCCAGTGCCAGTGATAAAAACAAT
>JAJEAX010000069.1 GCA_022822565.1 Candidatus Latescibacterota bacterium | reverse complement strand
AATCAACAATGGGCAAGTGAACTGTTGCGCCGCGTTCGACGGAGCGGAATACGGCTTCGGTGAATTCCATGTATTTCACGCCCTGATAGAAGGTCGATTCGGCGGGTTTGCCGGTTTTGATCATGTCGATGAAATCCGCTTCAACTGTCCATTCGCGCATGTCGGATGCGGGGACCTCCAATTCCTGTAATGCGCCATCGCCGGACTTTGCGCCCAATATCCGCTGCTCATCCAAAACGGGGGAGGTTTCGTAAATGAGTGTGCCGTCCGTGCCGTAAATTTCAATGGATTCACCTGGCGCGTGATGCGCGGTGCTGGAGAAGAGATAGACCGCAGTGGCGCCGCTTTCCATTTGTGCCAGGATATTCACGGTGTCTGGACGATCCACTGGTCCCATGCCGTCCTCTGTGGCGCGCTCGGTGACATAAGTTTCTGCGTGTGCGGATACGGATTTTGTGTAGCCGCACCAGCGGTGTACAAATTCCACCAGCATGCCCACGCTCATGGTGTTTAACCCGGAGAAGCGACCGATTTGACGCCAGTGTAGCGGGGTATTGGGATCAATGCCTCCAGGCGTCATTGAGCGGATGACGATGTTGCGAATATCGCCAACATATCCTTCGGCGATCAACCGCTGCATGAACCAGTCACCTTTTAATGCGTGCGGTGGCTGACATATCTGGTGCGCGAGTTCTGATTCCATTGCTGCGGCATACATGATTTTTGCCTCGCGCAAATTCATTGCCATGCGCGCCTGCACAAATGCATGTTTGCCCGCCTTGAGGGATTCGAGCACAAACTCACAGTGCTTGTACGGCCAGGTGCCAATCATCACGGCATCGATATCATCCCGTGCAATGAGCGCGTATGGATCGGTCATCAGGTCGGGGTTTAAGCCAAATTCAGCAGCGATTTTGCCGCCGCTCTCTTCACTGCGGTTGCAGATTGCCACGACCTCGGCATCGTCAATTTGAGCCAGGCCCGGGAAGTGGCGGGTGCGAAAAATACCGCCCGCACCAATAATACCAATGCGAATATCTGCCATTTTTTACCTCACTTAGAGTTTAAGCTATCAGCGGTCACCTGCCCAACCGCCGAAAGGGGAGACGTAAGACGCGAGAGGTGAGTAACCTGCGACACTGTCCCAGCCTCTCGCCTTTATCTGTGTCCATCTGTGTCCATCTGTGGTTGCTCTTCGCCTTTCACGGCATGGTCAAATCTTCGTAGCCCGTCAGGTGATATTCATACCCCAGATAATCCAGCAAATTGCACAGGGCGCGGAATGCCACGCCAAAACCATCAATACCACTAAAGCCGCCAAATTGTCCACCGCCTTTTACGTGCGGTTCCAGATCGATAAATACACCCGGCACGCCCAGTTCCTGAAACTGGCTTTGCAGACTCGGCACGAGTGTCTTAAAATCCCGCAGGACCATTTCATGCCCGGCATCGCCCTGATCGACGGGGATAAATCGCGTCAACCCTCGCTTTGTTGCGCTGTCCAGCATCGGCTGATTGGCTGGCGCGTTAAATCCTTTAATGTGGATCCATCCCAATCCGGGCTTTGTTTTTTCGTATTCGGCAAAAACGCTGTCCGGGCTGTGTCCCATGCTTTCCATATTGCCCACATCCATGATGATACAGGTATTGGGACTATCGATCTTTTCGTGCAGTGCGATCAATGTCTCGCCATCACCACCGATTAAATGCGATTCCACTTCAGAGCCGTAGATCAGACCTTCGCTTGCACACAGGGCTACAATTTCTGAGAGTTGATCTGCAGCTTGATTCAGATGCACCCAGGGATCGGTCCCATGCGGATGGTAATAGCTAAAGCCGCGGATGAGCTTTGTGTCAAACGCATGGGCGAGCTCGATGGCGCGTTTGACATCTGTCTCCAGATATTCCTTAAACGGCACATAGCGATTGTCTGTACCGTCATCTATGTCCAACAATTTTACTTTTCCAAGCGGGGAACCAATGCTCGATACCGAAATGCCAAATTCACCGTGCAATTTTTGGAGTTTTTTAATCTCCTGCGCGGTCAATTCCATTGCGTTCTTTACTCCATTGCCCATGTCGATAAACCGAATTGTGTAATAAGATAAGCCGAGCGCACGCATCATGGTAAATTGCTCTTCGGCGCGCTTGCTCACCGGTCCTTCGTCGGCAAAACCCGATAAAATCACCTCTGCCACAGTAATACTCCTTTCTATGAATCAGGCCAGGTCACTGGAATGAGTCGCAGTGTGCCAGTACCTTGATCACAACCTGGCGTGATCTCAATTGATTGACTTGTTTTGTAATCCGGGCCTTCCAATACAACGGTTGTTGAAAAAGTACACGATCCTCCGGGGGCTATTTCAGCGGGTGTACATACATCTTCATTCGTCCCCAATAGCGTACCGTTTTCACCCAACACACGTACGCGCACTTTAAGACCCGTGAGGTCCAGGCCCGATTGGCTGTCAACCGTGCCCTCAATGTGGATAATATTCACGCCTGTAGGCGAACCGGCATCGCCTGCAGGCGTATTAACAGTTTCACCTCTAATGGAGGTCAGGCTAAAAACGGTTAAATCTTCGGGCACAAAAACCCGCGACCCAGCAGAGTCGTCTTTAGAACACCCAAAGAAAAAAAAGATAAATAAAAAACTAATGATGTATTTCATCGCAGTGTCCTCTGTTGTGTGATACGGCGCGTTTGACGCAACAATATACACGCCAAAACCGTATCGGGCAAGGGGGGATCAGTAGCGAGTTGGCTACTGGTTGATTTCCTCAAAATCAAACGTCACTGCATCCTGCACGCCCGATAGATTCGAACGCGGAGCAAATGCCATTGTCAATGCAATTTCCCGTACCTGTCCTGCCTCAAATCTGGAAAACCGATGGGTTGCACGGGAAATTTCTGCTCGGTTTGGGCCGCGCAATCTCCAGGTCATGATAAACGGACTGACTATCGGTACTGGTCCCGTATTGACGACATCGGCTGAGATATTGACCCCCACGATATCGCCATCCGCATTTTGGATTGGCTCGCGGCGCACGTTGGCAATGGACATAAAATCCGAAAGAAGTTCGTTCTCGGGCGATATAGGAACGCCGCCGCAACCGAGCAAAAGGCATACGATTAGCCACCTCATGGATTATTTAGCCTCCAAAATACGCCATGCCCACCAGACCGATAAGCCAGCAATAATAGGCAAATTGTGCAAAATACCCGCCACTGAGCAAACCGAGGAGCCATCGAATGGCAAATACCCCGGACACATAAGCTACAATAGCACCAATCAGCAGCGGCCATAGCGCGTTCATTTGCGGTGGATGGGCGAGAAAATCGCCAACTTCTAATGCGGTTGCGCCCAAAATAATGGGGATGGATAATAAAAAAGAAAATGTTGCGGCTTCGCGGCCGTCTATCCCGCGCCACAGGCCCATGCCAATGGTTGAACCCGATCTGGAAATTCCCGGCAATACGGCGAGGGCCTGTGCAAAGCCGATTAAAATGGCGTCTAAAGATGTAATTTTCATGCGGTCCCCCCGCGCAAATCGCGTGCTCCACAAAATACAACCGGTCGCGATTAAAAATCCGCATACGGCGACTGGACTGGCAAAAGCCTCTTTGAGCATGTCTTTGAACAAAATTCCCACGGCGCCAGCGGGAATAGAGCCGATTATCAACAGGTAGATTGTGTGCCAGGATGCGCCATCGCGTTTTAAACACCCGACGATCAAAAGGGTGATTCGCGTTCGCAACGCGGTCACTATGGCCAGTAATGTTCCAAAGTGTACGATTACTTCAAAGGTCACATTACCGGTTTGAATACCCCATGCCGCTTGTCCCAATGCGAGATGTCCCGAACTGCTCACGGGCAAAAATTCGGTCAGTCCTTGCAACAGTCCCAGGAGCATGGCTTCATAAGGTGTCAAGAGTAACCCCTGTCTGAATCAGGATGTACAGGATTTTAGGATTTTCAGGATTACAGGCAAAGCGAAAAGAGCAGGCGGAGTAGGTCAAAGACATAAGGTT
>JAJEAX010000317.1 GCA_022822565.1 Candidatus Latescibacterota bacterium | reverse complement strand
ACATCTGAAACATCCGCTCATAGAGGGGATACAATATCAATCTCCTCAAGCACTGTCCCTTTCAACTTGCCCGGCACTGGAACTGCTGCATCTTCTGAAACCTGTGCCCCATAGGGTATCACCTTCACAATCGCCTTTCCTGCTTTTGTCACGATCACCGGTTCGCCTGTTTGAGCAACCTGTTCTAAAACTTCCAGTGCCTGAGCCTTAAATTCAGTCACACTCCATGTCTGCATTGTTTTCTCCAATAATCTCATTTTCAATTGACCAATTTTTTCACTCTTACACACTGATACTCAATCTTGCCATAAATTCTGTTATCCCAGAATACATATTAGTGGTTTGTCAAATAAGTTTATTGACATTATTATAGTGTCGTTTCATCTTGTCACGCGCATCCGCTTTCGCAAAGGTCCACCTAACCCCCCGACGCTGCTGATTCCGACGAGCAGCCCAAGCCAACACCTCGCTTCGCATCACCTCTATATTGGGTATGCGGCGGGATAAACATTGTCTGGCCAAAGCCGACAACTCACTCTCGGCCATATTCAGCCAATACGATCCATCTACTGCTGGCGTGTCCTCTCTGCCTCAATCATCCACAATATATCTGAAAGCCAAAAGGGTGTCAACGAACCTAAAAAAAGCACGTTCTAAACGGAACGTGCTTTCTCATTTCTGCTTCCAAACTCGCACAATCATGCGGACGCTACCTTTGTCCAACTCTCAGGCATAAGGAGGCGCCATCGGGATATGAGGCGACGGCATGAAAGCCTCGGGTCAAGTTTGGCATTGCCCTGGGTCAAACGCGCACGGCACGCCTCAACAAGGGTGGCAGTATCGGGTCCGCGTTCTGCCAGAAAGCCCAGACGCTTGAACACTGCGCCGTTACCGACCCGGTCTGCATAGGCAATCAGCTTAGCATCATCCCTGTCCTTGCGGTCGAAATAGTTCTCAAGACAATCGGCAACATGCTGGATACCAGCTCCGAGGTCCGGATCGTCGAGCATATCGATGATGGTGCGGTGAACATCCGATACGGCGATCCGGCTTCTTCCGCGCCAGACGGTCTTAGTGCCGAAGATCATACCCTGCCGAACATGCTTTAAGGTGAAGTGTGTACCATGGCGTTGCTGGCTTTTCGCACGCACAGCCCGCGCTGTCATCACAACAATATCGCGGAAAATCTGCTCCGTCAGATCCCAGTGTTCGGCGGCGGTTCGGCCGCCAATGTAAGCTGGTTCAAAAAGCGCGGGCACCAGCACCCAGGGATCATCAAGAACCAGTTCGCTATCAAGGGAATCAAGACCAACAGGAGCGTACGCACCCGGACCGACACGCCGCAGCCAGCCCTGTCCTCTCCAACGGGAGAGCAGCTTGGAGGCGTCGGAACGGCTAACGCAAAGGACATGTTCAGCATCGGCGATATGAATAATATCGCCTGCTGCCCGAATAACGGCAGACAACCTGCGCCGTCCCTCAGGTATGGTAGTCTCTAAGTTCATGGTAATATATAGTTAAACTGCAAAAATTCGCATTTTATGTGAATTTTTATATTCATAATATATAATAGCCAAATTCTCGCAGTTTTTCAACTATAATGTATATATTATATTGATTGCAGCGGTTTAGCACATGTGGAGACAAACAACGGAGGACATAATGAGACTCTGGTATAACGAACCAGCGGAAGATTGGAATCACGCCTTACCAGTGGGCGGCGGAAAACTCGGTGCCATGGTATTTGGTGGGGTAAGTCATGAACGCATACAAATGAACGAAGACTCGATCTGGGCGGGACCACCCGTACCCAAATCACCACCGGGCGCACCACAGATCGTCGCACGCGCGCGTCAACTGCTCTTCGAGGGAAAATACACCGAAGCACAGAACCTCGTACAAGAAGGCGTCATGGGAGAACGCATTGCACCGCGCAGCTATCAAACACTGGGCGACCTATTCATCGAGCAAAGCGGCGTCGAACAACACACCGATTACCGCCGCGAACTCTCGCTAAACTCCGCAATCGCCACAACCCAATGGGTCACAAATGGAATCGCATATCATCGAGAAGTATTCGCCACCGCAATCGACCAGGCAATCATCTGTCGCATCGCATCGGACAAAGCAGGCGCAATATCGTGTCGGATATCCTTTCACCGAGAAGAAAACGCACAGTGGTCGGGCATATCTGAAAACACACTCCTCATAACCGGCCGCGCAGGACACGGAGAAACCCATCCCGGCGTAAAATTCTCTGCGGGCATCAAAGCAATCGCCGAAAACGGGCGCGTCCAATGTTCCAACGACGCCCTCATCGTCGAAAATGCAGACGCAGTCACAATCGTCGTCTGCGCCGACACCGACTACAACTTTGACGACCCCTACATGCCCTTGACACACGACCTGAAAACCTCTGTGCTATCCACAATCGATAGTGCGCGTCCATATCCCCGCATAAAGCGCGATCATACCCGCGACCACAGCACCTACTTTAACCGATGCGCCTTCTCCCTCGGAGAAGACAAAAATGACAACATCCCCACAGACCGCCGCCTCGCCGAATTCGAACACACATCGGACCCCGCACTCGTCGCACTCTACTTCAACTTTGGCCGATACCTCACAATCTGTTGCTCGCGCCCGGGCAGTTTATGCGCCAATCTACAGGGCATCTGGAACCAGGAATACGAAGCCCCGTGGAACAGCGACTACCACATCAACATCAATATCCAGATGATCTACTGGCTCTGTGAACTCGTCGGCCTGCCCGAATGCCATGAACCGTATTTGGAGTTTTCAGACGCCCTGCGCAAAACAGCCCGCCAAACCGCAAAAGAAGTCTATGGCTGTCGCGGAACCGCGGCGCATCACACAACAGATGCGTGGCGATTCACCGACCCATTGGGAAAGGTACAATACGGCATGTGGCCCATGGGCTGTGGATGGAACAGCAGACACTTTATGGAACATTGGGATTTTAACGGATCAGAAACATTTCTGCGCGACCAGGCCTGGCCAGTTGTGCGGGATGCCGCCCTGTTCTTCCTCGACTGGTTGGTAGAAGATCCAAAAACCGGCAAACTCGTATCCGGTCCATCTTCTTCACCGGAAAACCGCTTCCTCGCGCCGGGCACCCAGGACGTATGCAACCTCGTCATGGGACCGAGCATGGACCAGCAGATCATCTGGGAAACATTTACAAATTGTCTGCGATGTGCCGAGATCCTATCCCTCGACGACCCCATTATCGACGACATAAAAAGCGCATTATCCCGTCTCGCAGAACCGCAAATTGGCACTGACGGACGCCTGATGGAATGGACGGAAGAATTTGAAGAACCAGAACCGGGACACCGGCATATTTCACACATCTACGGCGTGTACCCCGGTTTCCAACTCGTCGATCAACCCGACTTTCTATCTGCCACGCGCAAAAGCATAGAACACCGCCTCGCGCATGGCGGCGGACACACGGGCTGGAGCAGAGCCTGGCTGATCAACGTGTGGGCGCGCCTCAAAGACGCGGATCGCGCCTGGGAAGACGTGCGACAACTACTCATACGCTCGACACTGCCCAATCTATTCGACAACCATCCCCCATTTCAGATGGACGGCAACATGGGCGGCGCCGCAGGCATAGTGGAAATGATATTGCAAAGCCATCATCAGGCTATTGAGCTATTTCCCGCACTGCCAGACGCATGGGCAGAAGGCAACGCAGAAGGACTGAGAGCAAGGGGTGGATTTATCGTAGATTTACAATGGAAAAACGGAGAAAAATCCGCGCACATAACATCCCTATTGGGCAATCCCATTCGCATACTATACAATGGATCTATGCGCGCTATCGATGATGACCAGGAGGTCATCGCGGAGGGCCGGGGCGAAATCGCGTTCCAAACCGAAAAAGGAAAAAGCTACAATGTAGTCATCTCCCAATAATCAACCCATCGGGATCGACTTCATCGCGTAAAATGCACAACTCTTCTTCTGAGGGCGGCACAGTCTCTTCGACATCAGCCACCTGTCCCAATTCAAACCCGGTATTGCTCTGCACCTGTTCAAACGTCACGCCAGGGTGCAAACTCTCGACCTGCATGCGGCATGTATCTTCATCAAAACTCATCACAGTCAGATCCGTAATCACGCGATAAGGTCCCCCACCACTGGGCAATCCCGCAGCCTCGCGCGCCCCCGGTCCAGTCAGAAAACCCGGCGTCGTCAAAAAATCGACCTCTTCTACAAACCGACGGCGGTCGTGCTGTGTAACAATCAACGTGCGCCAGCAAAAACTCGCAAAATCATTGGCACCCCCGCTACCCGGAAAACGCACACGCGGTTCTTTGTAATCGCCAATAACCGTAGAATTTAAATTCCCATACGCATCGATCTGAGCACCACCCAAAAACGCGTAATCCATCACACCCCGCTGGCAGGTCTCCATAATATCACACATACTCGTCGCCATAAGTGCCCGATGTGTCGTGCGCGAATCGCCCACGGAAATAGGCATCGCGGGCAACATCGGCGCTAAACCACCCGCTTCAAAAGCCACCAAAAGCCCCGGCGCATGCGTCTTTTGCGCCAGCATCGCCGCAGCACACGGCACCCCCGTACCCACCCCAACGGTCGCCCCATCCTCCAGCAACCGGGACGCCACACAAATCATCAGTTCCATCGCATTGTACATAGCATCAACCTTCAGTAGTCAGAGTCCTTCCCTAAATCCCGTTGAAGGATTAGACGGACTGCTATAGTGGTCAGTCATCCACTCTATTTCCCCTTGTTGCTTGTCTATCAAATTCCAATTCCTCTTGTATTTCTCTTTTCTGGTTTTGTGTCTTGCCGTACAATTTCTGAACGGATTTCTCGAATCTATCATAAGATGGCTGACGATTGAGAAACCATTTTTTGTGATTCTCAAGATATTTTTCCCTAATTTTTTTTCTATTCAAATCTAAAGGAACGCGCTCCATTCGAGGATCTATGCTATCAAATCCGATAAATTCACTGTTTAGACGTTCCTCAATCATTTCAACATATTTTGGATTTAATTCGATTCCGATGCAATTCCTGTTTAAATGCTGACAAACTCTTAAGGTCGTGCCGCTACCCGAGAACAGATCCAAGACTACATCTCCTTCATCGGACGATGCCAGTACCATCCTTTCTATTAAACCTTCTGGTTTCTGAGTGGGATGATTTTGTCTATTTTCATTGCAATAATGCACATGAGAAAATTGCCATACGTCTCCCGGGTTTGCTCCTCTCATGTTGTTGCGCTCTCGATAGTATTTCTGAGGCACTCTTATATTGTCCAAGTTGAACTTGAACACTTTGCTTTTGGTGAACATGAGCACATCATCATGCCTTGGAGAAAAACCCTTTGTCTTTCCCATTCCCTGTGTATAGTGCCAGCAAATCCAACTATTGAAAAACATCTGAAGCTTGCGGTCAAGTATATCGTACAGATAAGAAATAAATCGAAAGCCCATAAACACATAAATGGTTCCCGTTGGCTTAAGAACTCTATGGGCTTCCGTTAGCCAACGATTTGAGAACTTGAGGTATTCTTCAAATCCCTTCAAGTCGTAGTTATTGCCATATTCTTTCCCTAGGTTATACGGTGGATCAGCAATAATAAGATCCATCGATTCATCAGCGATCTCAGGCAGCTTTTCCAGCGCGTTTCCTTCAATAATTTGTAAATGACTCATTGTTTTTTCTCCATTGAAAAATATAAAAGTCATCCGTCATACTTTATCCAACCATATCTTATGGCAAGGTTTAGCCAATCCTGGAGCGTTTTTCTGTTGGAACTAAGATATTTGCGATCTAATAGTTGACAAAATTCCCAAGTCGTTCTCCTCTCCAAAGAAATATAATGAATGTCTTTCACCTGAATTTGTCCAGTTCCAAGGGCTGGGTTGTAATTGAAATCTTTTGCTGAAAGGTGCTTGAGATCATAGGCGTTATAGGCAACAACTTCCATTATTCCGTCCATTAACCCCGAATCCGGATTCCTCGTTGAATAAACTCGATGTTTGAGCGAAAGGATCACAAATATGCAGTCTGGATCCTCAACATATGCAGAACGGATACGACCAAAGGAAATAATATTGGGTGATTTGCCGCTGGATTCAATATCCTCGGATGTAGCCTTAACATCCACTTCCGCCGTAACACCCGATCCGATCTTCCCCTCCTTTCTAAACTGAAGAATAATATCTGCTCTGTGAAGACGTTCTTGCGCTTCGACATGGATCAAATAGTATTTGTTGTCCTGATTCTTCAAAACCTCCTGGAATGTCTCAATGGCCCAGGCTTCAACAAAAGGCCCAGCAATTTTGTTGATGTTTTCCATGGGTAATCCCAGCTTGAGGTTCGTATTGATGATAATTTTGTTTTTGCCATTTTCAATTGTCTCTTGAATGATTGACTCTACTGAAGAAGTCACAAACTCTGAATACCCTAAATAGTCTTCACTTTCCTGTGGAATTTTAAACTCAAGCTCATCGTATTCCATGAAAACTCCTATGTGGTCGTATCTATTCTACCCTCCCCAATACAGGATTGGTAGTACTATAATTGACTACTCACTACTATTCTCCAACCTCCGCAACTCCGCCAGCCGCTCTTCCCCACCGCAAATTTCCAGATAGTCCTCAAAACAATCGACACCGTACAAATACTTATCCAAAAACGCGCGATATGCCTCCACATCTTGCTCAGCGTCCAACCACGCCTTGAGATGCACCTCATCCGAGAAATACTCCCCAGCCATATTCCCGGGATACGATCCATAAGGCACATGACACACCGCA
>JAJEAX010000105.1 GCA_022822565.1 Candidatus Latescibacterota bacterium | reverse complement strand
TACGGCTTTGACGGCTCGGGTTACGTTGTGGGCGGCGCGCTCGGAACAGCCAAAGAGCATGCCGCCGTCTTTCATGTTGGGCGATGAGATGTTGAGTTCGAGTGCGTCTATGCCTTCGAGGTCGTTGAACTGGGCGGCCATGTCGGCAAATTCCCGGTCCGATGTCCCCGCTATGCTGACGATGCGTCCCGTGTTGAGTTCGGCAAGGGGAGGGACTTTTTCGGCGATGAATGCGTCTATGCCCGGGTTGGTCAGTCCAATGGCGTTGAGCATGCCAGATGGGGTTTCGGCTGTGCGCGGCGGTGGGTTGCCCGCCCGGGGGTGATAGGTGATGGTTTTTGTGACGATGCCGCCGATTTTGCTCAGGTCAAAGAGCGACGCGTATTCGGCGCCGTGTCCAAAAGTGCCCGATGCCATGATGACGGGGTTTTTGAGTGTGAGCCTTTTGGCGATTTTTGTCGAGAGATCTAATTGTTTGACAGTATTGGACATTTGATTAAAATTAGGGTGCTTCTTGTAAGACCCTGCGAAGAGCAGAGGAACTGTGGTCGTCTATTACTATAATGGCTCTATCTGCCCATTTTTAAAATCAGAGTGAGGGAACCGTGAGAGAACCTGAATTTACGCAGCATCCAACAGAAATATTTGGTCACTCATTTGTCGATCTATCTCCTATGGCCCAAGGAGATAGACAAAATCAATTCTGTCCATTTCTAAATAGCGAATGTAAAAAACCAAGAAAAAGTGAACCACATATTAAAGTGGGAGTATGCTCAGTCGGCTACAAAGGCAATTTCTCAAATAAAATGAACTCCGTTATTATTTGTCCACATCGATTTGAAGAAAAGATCGTCTATGAGACTATTGAAAACCTTTACTTTAGAAATATTCCCAGTGGCTATGAGATAAAGTGGGCATCCGAAGTTTCTTGCGGAGTAGCAGGAACTATTGACTTTGTTGCTGCAAAAATGCGACAAAATTCAGTAGAGGATTTTTTATGCGTTGAATTTCAGGCTGCTGGCACTACTGGTAGTCCATGGCAAGCAGTTGTGGATTTTAAGCAAACAGGTACCTTCTCTCAAAAAACCTATCAATATGGAATAAATTGGGCAAATGAATTCGTGAAAACAATGATGCAGCAAGTTTACAAGAAGGGGATGGTTATTGAACATTGAAAAAAGAAGATTGTCTTTATCATTCAGGACGTAGGTCTCCATTACATCCAATCTGCTACTGATGCAAGTGACTTACGCAGAGCCTCTGATGATGATCCTATCCATTTTTGTACATTTAAAACGGTTTGGAATGAGGAGTTAAATACTTGGCAATTGGAATTTGATAAAAGAATGAGCACCAACACAGAAGGGATTAGGAAAATTTTAGGTGGTGCTTCCGAAGAAAGATTTCCAACGGTTGACGAGTTCAAAAGTAGTATTAGTGCCAGACTGGCATTAGATTTGTAGAGCCGGTTGATTCGTATTTAATCTCTCCTCTGCAATTTTCACATATTGATCACTTAATTCAATTCCGAGCCCCGATCTGCCAAATTTATTAGCAGCTACTATCGTACTACCTGTCCCCATAAATGGATCCAATATAATACTGCCGACTCTGCTCGTTGCTAAAATAGGTATTCTTAATAGCTCAGCAGGAAAAACAGCATAGTGTGCATCTTTTCTCCATTGATCTTCGGGAACTATGTCCCAGATGTCAGAAGGCAAGAATCCCTTTGCTTTGCTTGTTAAAATAAAAAACCCTTTTGTTTCCAGTTCTTTTGCGCGACCACTTACTTTTGAATTATTGCTATGGTAGGTGCGCTGTGTGCCTCGAATTGTCATCCGAAAATCGACCAACTCGCCATTTCGGATCTTTTCTAAGGTTTCGTCGAGAGCTTTGAGAGCTTCTTTGCGTTCCTCCTGGGTTAAATCTTCCGATTCTGAAATTTGCTTCCTGTATTTTTTTCCACTTACACCCGTTGCAGAAATAGTTTGCTTTCCATTAATGATGGGGAGTTTTTTTGGCTTAATTCGGATGCTGTCGTCGTCATAGTAGTACTTTTTATTTTTTACAAAATGGAATATATGCTCATACATATCTCTTAGCCTATCCTTTGCACTTTGAGTCCCCTTTCTTTGATGCCAGATTACATCATTCCTTAAAATCCATCCGTCGTCTTGCATCGCTAATGCCACACGCCAAGGCATGCCCATTAGGTTCTTATTGTGATATTTATCACCAAGGTTTAACCATACCGACCCATCGGCTTTTAATACCCTCTTGATCTTATTAAAAATCAAAGTTAAGTTTTTTACATATTCTTCAGGTTTCCGTTCTGTACCAATTACTAAATCCGAATGTTCTTCCTTGACATGATATGCTCTCATCTGCCAATATGGAGGAGAAGTAATGACACAATTAATACTTTCATCGGGTAATTGGTCTAAAATTTCATTGCAATTGCCCGTTAAAATAATAAAATGTTCAATCCCGTTATTTAGTGCTTCGACTTGTTGCTGATATAGAAATGCCATTAAAACCTCCTTCTCGAAATTTATCAATCTGATGTATTTATGGTTTCTCCTAAATTATAGACAGGCGTTAACTCTCGAATGACATCATTGATTTTTTTTCTTTCTGATGCATCAGAAAGTAGTTGCTCAAAATCTTCTAAACTCATTATTATTGCTTGAGATACATTGCGCCTCTTAACGATGTAGCGCGTTTGCCCGTGAACCACTGCATCTATGATTTGTCCGAAATGGTTCTGAGCTTCTGTCGAATTAATTGTTCGTATTTTCATATCACCTCCTGGTATCCCTATAATAGCTAACATAGCTATTATAGATAGGAGTTGATATCTCGTCAAGGGAAAATACGAAAGAATATACTTGGAGTTTTAAATATGATTATTGACGCGCACAATCACATTTATTATCACGGTTTGAATGCCGAGGGTGTGCTGAATGAGATGGATCAGTTCGGCTATGATGTGGCGTGGTTGCTTACGTGGTATTTGCCGCCGGGTGAGCATGTTGCGAGTAGCCACCGGGTGTTTAATCCCGTCAATGCACGGCCCGATGGTACGCACGCGGGGACGACGTTGAATGATCTTTCGCGGGCGTGTGAGAAATATCCGGATCGGTTTGTTGCGGGATATTGTCCCTGTCCTTCTGAGGGCGATGCCGCAGGGCTTTTTGAGGCTGCGTATTATTCGCATGGTGTTCGGGTGTGCGGAGAGTGGAGCTATCGCATGTTGTTGAATGATCCGCGTGCGATTCTGTTGTTTCGCAAGGCGGGTGAGTTGGGTGCGCCAGTGGTTTTGCATATTGATACACCGTTTTTGAATGGGGTGTATCAGGAGCACTGGTATGGCGGGGAGATTGGCGCGTTGGAGCAGGCGTTGCAGGCGTGTCCAGATACGATATTTGTCGGCCACGCGCCGGGTTTCTGGCGGCATGTGAGTGGAGATGAAGCGACGGATCCAGAGACATATCCTTCAGGTGAGGTTGTGCCGGGTGGCCGTTTGTTCGATTTGTTTGCACAATATGCGAATCTGTGGGCGGATTTGTCGGCGGGTTCGGGTTTGAATGCGTTACAGCGGATGGCGGATGGGGGGCGAGATTTTTTGATTGAATATCAGGATCGTTTGTTGTTTGGTCGCGACGCTCCGGGGAATGCGTTGCAGGTGCATATAGATGGGTTGGATTTGCCACAGGATGTCAGGGAGAAGATTTATTGCGAGAATGCACTGCGTCTGGTTCCTTTGGAGAGGACATAAACAAGGGAGGTAAAATGAAAACACATGTATTTATTAGTGGAGAAGATGAATATCACACGTATCGCATTCCCGCGTTGCTGGTGACACAGGCGGGGACTTTGCTGGCGTTTTGCGAGGGGCGGCGCACAGGGCGCGGGGATCACGGGGATCTCGATTTGCTGGTGAAGCGGTCGGAGGACGGTGGGGAGACGTGGTCTGAACAGTTGTTGATTTACGGAGAGCCTGGGGAGGTGACGATTGGCAATCCGTGTCCTGTGGTGGATGGTGATACGGGTGTGATCTGGTTGCCGTTTTGTCGGGAGAATGACGATGTGTTCATTACGCATAGTTCGGATGATGGCGAGACGTGGGCAGATCCGAAGGAGATTACTGCGGTTGTGAAGAGGCCTTCGTGGAATTGGTATGCGACGGGTCCGGGGGTTGGGATTCAATTGCAACGGGGAGAGCACAGGGGGCGGCTGGTGATTCCGTGTGATCATCGCGAGGATGAGGCTTATGGCAATGGCTCGCATGCGATTTATAGCGATGACCATGGGGCAACGTGGCAATTGAGCGCGTTGATCGCGCCGGGTGCGAATGAGTGTCAGGTTGTCGAGCTATCAGATGGGTCTTTGAAGATGAATATTCGGATGCAGACGTATAGTGAGGGGGTGCGGGGGATTTCGGTGAGTGGGGACGGTGGTCACAATTGGTCAGAGGTTGTACACGATGCGAATTTGCCGTGTCCGAAATGTCAGGCGAGTTTGATAGGCGAAGGCGACCGATTGATTTTTTCAAATCCAGTGTCGCCCACGCCGGTAGAAAGTCCCGAAGCCGGAGAGCGGTTTTATCCGGGTAAGGGACGAGGCGAGCGCGTGAATATGACTGTGCGTTTGAGCGAGGATGGCGGGCAGACGTGGGTCCGCGAAAAGCTGTTGCACGAGGGGCCGGCAGCGTATTCCTGTCTAACTCTGCTACCCGATGGGGATATTGGGTGTTTGTATGAGGCGGGAGAGGAACATTCGTATCAGTATCTAATTTTTGAGCGGTTTAGTATATGATCCGTAGCTTTGGTTTCTAATCCGCGTATTTCCGCGTCATCCGATTAATCCGTGATCGGTTTAGAATATGATCTAATTAAAGGGAGTTCAATGTGCCCAGATTAATCTCTCAAATTGGCAGTGAACGCGCGACTTCTGGCGCGGGGAATAAGGTTGTTACGCACGATGGCAGAACGCATGTGGTCTGGCAGGATGTGACAGGTGAGGGCTATTTCAACAGGGTTTGTACTTTTGATCGCGATACTGGCGAATGTTCGGGACCGTTCACGCTTAATCAGGGGCGCGACAATCACGCGCGTCCGATTATAACGGTTGATCACGAGGGCTATTTGCAGGCTATTATGAGTGGTCATAATTCGCCAGTGACGTATCGGCGGTCGGTGCGTCCAAATGATGCGAGTGAATGGACGGACGGAGAACCGGCTGGTTCGGGGACCTATCCGGTTGTTGTGTGCGGTTTGGATGATGCGCTTTTTTTAACGGTGCGTTCATCCAATCGCTGGGATGGTGTGGATTTTTATTCAAAAGATAAGGGTGAAGCCTGGCGAGAACGCGGGAAGTTGATTAAGCGGCGTGAGGATTATACGGGTTATGGTGCGTTTCAAACGGGTATGGCTATTGGTGCTGATGGCGTTATTCATCTTGTGGTGGATTTCTACGAGAGCATAGGTATCCGCGATCAGCGCGGGCTACATCAGGCTGTGTGTTATATGTGTAGTCGAGATGGTGG
>JAJEAX010000238.1 GCA_022822565.1 Candidatus Latescibacterota bacterium | reverse complement strand
GGCTGTGTCGCTCAATGCGACGACAGATGAACAGCGGTCAGAGATTATGCCGATCAATCGCAAGTGGCCTATTGCAGAACTTTTGTCCGCAGTGCGAGCCTATTACGATCAGGTCAGACGATGGGTGACATTTGAATATGTATTATTGCACGGGTTTAATGATACAGCCGATGATGCATATAGACTGATTGCTCTCTTGCGCGATATTCCCTGTAAAATTAATGTGATTCCGTGGAATCCCATTGACGATGCGCGCTATGAACGCCCCCCCCAGAAGGCTATTAATCGATTTGTCGATATTTTGTCTCAGGCAAAATTGACGGCGACTGTTCGCTATAGCAAGGGAGATGATATTGAGGCTGGGTGTGGACAGTTGTATTGGGAGATGGAGAAAAGTGTGAAGGAGGAAGTGTGAAGGAGGAAAGAAGCAGAGGGTACCGCCGTCATCGCGGCAGGGTTGTAGCCGCGATCCAGAAGGTTTTGCCCCCTGCTCAAAATCATGCAGGGGCATGCTTTGTTTTTCATCCTGTTTTCATAAAGGAGGCCGTAGATGGATAAGGTCTTGCAGTTTGAGCGACGGACGAAGCCAGTCGATCCGGGAGGTCCTGGTCCGGGTGATGATGGCGATGGTGGCCCTGCGCGCCCGAAGGTGGAGCGGCCAGATACACGCGATTTGCTGCGGCGCATGCGGCGCGTTGATCCCAATCAGGCGCGGCGCTATCGCCAGCGTACAGGCGAGTAGCTTATGCAATCGGGTGGGGATTTTGTCGATTTGTTGCGGCAATCGGGCTACCGGTTCCCGGGTGAGAATTTGGGCGATGTTCAGTCCGAGCGCGATTTGCCTTTTGAGCCGACGGATGCGACGACGATTCTGGCATTTCAATATGCCGATGGGGTGCTCGTTGCAGGTGATCGCCGCGCTACAGCGGGCAATATGGTGCTTTACGATCGCGCGGATAAGGTGATTGATCTGGATGCGTATTCGGTGATGGCAATTTCGGGATCGCCTTCGATTGCGTTTGAGATTGCGCGAATTTTGGAGCATGCGTTTCAGTATTATCGCCGTCGTTTGCTTCAGGAGATGAGTTTGCAGGCGAAATTGCGCCGGTTGTCGCTGCTGATTAAGGATAATTTGCCGCTGGCGATGCAGGGTATCGGTGCTGTGATTCCGATTTTTGCGACGTATGATCAGGCAGATGCGCGGGGTAAAATTTATTTTTACGATGCGCTGGGGGCGCAGTTCGAGAGTGCCGATTTTACGACGACGGGGTCGGGGTCGCCGGCGATTCGCGGGGCGATGTATTATTTGAATCGCTGGGGCGGTCGGCGGTTTGTAGAGATGGATCGCGATGCGGCTATCGGACACGCGCTTCAGCTTCTGGATACGGCGTCAGAATACGATTCGGCGACGGGTCGATACGAGCGGTCGGCTGATATTTTTCCGTCGGTGAAGACGATTACGGCGTCGGGTCTGGCGGAGATCGAGACCGAGGCGTTGCGGGAGCTTTATGTTCAATACGTGGATGGGGAGGAGGCGGGACGCGCATGATGTTGTCAGATGAGCCGTATCGCTGGGCAGAGGCTGTTGCGAATCGGCGCGATTATATTGAGGATCAGATTCGGACGGGGAGTCCGGTTGTGGGGGTTGGGTACGAGGATGGGATTTTGTTGCTGACGCTGTCGCAGAGCCAGCAAAAGGTGTTTGAGGTGTACGATCGCCTCTTGCTCGCGGGGATTGGGCATTCGACGGATATCGAGAATCTGCGGCAGGCTGCGATTGATATGGCGCATTCGATTGGGTTTAATTATTCTGAGGACGATGTGACGTTGCGCCAGATTGTGTATTTTGGTCTGGGTCCTGCGATGAAGGCGGGGTTTGACGATGTGGTGCGGTCTCCGTTTTTGGCGCGGGTGCTTCTGGCGGAGTTGGATGGGCAGGAGGGGGCGCAGATTTTTTATACGGTGGATTACGATGGCGCGTTTTACCGGCACGAGGGATGTGTTGCCGTAGGGGGCGTTGTGGAGGCGGATGTGATGATGGTGCGCGAGTTGTCGGGTTTGGATGCGGAGGCGTTGTCACTATCGGATGCCGCGGGTGCCGCGCTTCGCGCCTGGGCAATAGGGCGGTGGATTGGGAAGATGGATGAGGTGCCCACCGATGCCGAGGAGTTGGAGCAGGTGGCTGGGGAGGTGGATGTGGTGGATGTGCTCGTGACGGCGTTGAAAGATATGGAGGTGGAGGCGGTGGTGCTCGAGCGGTCGCAGTTGGGTAAGAACAAGTACCGCAATGTCGATGCAGAAGAAATTGCGCCCGCGCTGGCGCAGTTCAAGGCAGACTGAGAGGCCCCATGAGAGATCGCATTTTTGGCATAGAAACCGAGTATGGGTGTTTGGCACCCGAGCACGAGGGTTTTGTGAGTCCAGATACGATTTCGGTGAAGGTAAAGGATCACATTTTTCACGTTGACCGAATAGGGATTGTAGATATTCACTATCGCGGACGGGATGAACCCCCGGGCAATGGGGGTTTTTTGTTTAATGCGGGGCGGGTTTATATCGATATGGGGCATCTGGAATACGCCACGCCGGAGTGTATGGGGTTGTGGGATATTGTGGCTTTTGATCGGGCGGGCGATTGTATTTTGTATCGGGCATTGCACGCGCTGGGGTTGGCTAAAGAAGCTTCGTTTTTGAAGAATAATATCGATCATTATACGGGTGCGACGTTTGGCTGTCATGAAAATTATCTGGTCAGGCGCAATGTGCCGTTTTCAACGGTTGTTATTCCCGCGTTGTTGCCGTTTTTGGTGACGCGCCAAATTTTTTGCGGTGCAGGTCGCGTGGGCAGTTATGACGACAGTTTTTATTATTATGGGCACAATGCGCGCGATGCCGCCGATACAGAGGATGCGGTTTCTTTCCAGATTTCTCAGCGTGCCGATCATATTGTTACAGAGATTTATCAGTGGATTCAGTTTTCTCGCGCGATTATCAATACGCGAGATGAACCGCTGGCAGATCACAGCAAGTACCGCCGTTTGCACCTTCTGGTGGGCGATTCGAATATGTCGGAGTATGCGACGGCTTTGAAGATTGGTACGACTGCGATGGTGCTGAATCTCTTAGAGCGCAAAATTTTTCCCCAGGATGTAGAGTTGGGGGATCCGGTGTGGGCATTGAAGGAGATTTCGCGGGATCCGACACATAAGTGGGTTCTGGACCGGCAGAATGGGCGGTCTATTTCGGCTATTGATATACAGCGCACGTATTTGGATTTGGCGCAGCGCCATTTGAGGGGTTTGGATGAGGAGTCAGATTGGGTGCTGAATGAGTGGGAGCGCACGCTTGATGATCTGGCGTCCGATCCGATGCAGTTGACAGATCGTTTGGACTGGGTGGCTAAGAAGTGGTTGTTGGATGCGTTTCGCGAGTCGGAGAATTTGAGCTGGAACGATCCGTGGTTGCAGAGTTTGGATTTGGAGTATCACAATATCGATCCCAATCGCGGGTTGTATTTCGATCTGGAGAAACAGGGGAAGATGAAGCGGGTGTTGACGGATGAGCGCGTTGAAGAGGCTTGTGGGACGCCGCCGGCTGATACGCGGGCAAAGGCGCGGGCGGCAATGGTGAAGACGTTGTCGCAAAATCGGGTGCGGTATATTGTGGATTGGGATTCGGTGTATTTGGAAAATGAATTCCATTTGAGTTTCCGCGATCCGTTTGATACGTATGACGATGAGGCAGAGGCGTTTGCCGAGGAGGTCGAGATCGCGTCGAAGATGATGGGGTTGAGACGTGGAAAGTAGGGGCGAGGCATGCCTCGCCCGTCATCGCGGCAGGATGTTAGCCGCGATCCAGAGGGTTTTAGCCGTTGGATATTATTGTCCAGCGGCTTTTTTTTACCTTCTACCCCTTCCCCCGCGCCGCCCGGAGTAGTGGCGAGAGCTCATGGGCAGGTACGCGCGGGCGGTTTTTTGACTGGCGCGGTCGAGTTTGGTATAGTCGGGGATTTTGTAGCGTTTGCGCGTTATGGCGTCGGTGAATACGATTTCGGGAAATGCGTTGAGGTTGAGGTTCTGGTCGCCGCGGATTGTGAAGCTCATAGGACCTGCGTTGGTGTCGATGTCCCAGTTCGTGCCGCCCTCTTTGCTGCTTTCGATGTTGAGTATGGTCTGGATTTGGGGGATGTCGTAGCGGTCTCTGAGGTGTTCTTCAACGAGTGTCCGCGATTGTGTGTTTAACCCGTCGAGTGTGGGCAAGAGGCCGAGTTCGGTTCCGTCCCGGTCGCGGAGGCTGATCCATTGATCGGGCGTGGAAAAGGGAAAGCATCGCACGATGTGATCGATATACAGTTCTTCTCCGTTGGCACAGAGGATCAGGCTGTCGCCATTTTGACATAAGTCAATGGTTTCTGGGATGAGTTGATTTTCCGTGATAGCGATCATATTGAGGTCTCCGTGGTCGCCCGTCATCGCGGCAGGGTGTTAGCCGCGATCCAGTGGTTTTTGCCTTTCATCCTGTCCATCCTATAATCCTGCGAATCCTGATTCAGACAGTGCCTTTCACGCTTCTTCCAACGCAAATTGCATGTCGCACAGGCGGGCGTAGAGGCCGTCGCTGGCGAGTAGCTGGGTGTGTGTGCCGTATTCGACGATTTTGCCGCGGTCGATGACGTAGAGGCAGTCGGCGCGGCGCACGGTGGATAAGCGATGGGCTATCGCAAAGGTGGTGCGGCCTTCCATGAGGCGTTCGAGGGCGTTTTGGATGAGCATTTCGGTTTCGGTGTCAACAGAGGATGTGGCTTCGTCCAGGATGAGGATGCGCGGGTCGTTGAGGATGGCGCGGGC
>JAJEAX010000027.1 GCA_022822565.1 Candidatus Latescibacterota bacterium | reverse complement strand
ACGTATCGTTAAAATCCAGCCAGCGCACCAGTGTCCCAATATTAAATGCAGCAGTCACCGGATCGAGTTCGTAACCAGTACCCGGCACCCGCGCACCGTGCGGCACAATCGTTCCCGGCACCACGGGACCGAGCATCTTCGCACACTCAGAAAACCGCAATGCCAACACCGCACACCCCAAACTATCCATCAGACACAATCGAGCCGCCTGAAAAGCCTCCGCGGAATTCACTTCACAATCCAGCACGTACCGTGCGATACTCACCAGTTCTCTATCCGGCACCCGATCATCCATGGCATTCCTCAAGCTATTAGCAATCAGCGATCAGCTAAAAATTCCTGGATCGCGGCTTTAAGCATGCCGCGATGACGGGCGAGGCATGCCTCGCCCCTACGGTTGTTCACACTTCCTACTTCACACTTCTCAGCTCCTGTCTTCTATCGGCACATAATCTCGCGCCTCTACTCCCGTGTATTCCGCCAGAGGTCGAATCAGTCTATTATCCGCCCGCTGTTCCACCACATGAGCAGCCCAACCGCTGCAACGACTGAGCACAAATACAGGTGTGAAAAGCGCCGTCTCAATACCGGCCAGATGATACGCTGTTGCCGAATAAAAATCCAGATTTGGGAACAACTTCTTTTCGTCCCACATAACCCGCTCAATCGCTTCAGAAATCTCGTACAGGCTCATATCGCCCATTGCTTCACTGACCTGGCGCGCCCAATTTTTAATAATCGCATTGCGCGGATCCCGCACGCGATAAACCCCGTGCCCAAACCCCATAATCAACTCTCTGCGCGCCAGCATCTCCCGCACACCCCTTGCCGCGTCTTCGGGCGTCTCAAACTGCTCGATCAATTCCATTGCCCGCTCGTTTGCACCCCCGTGCAAAGGCCCGCTCAAAGTGCCAATTGCCCCGGTAATACACCCATAAAAATCGGCAAGCGTAGAAGCGCAGACTCTCGCCGTGAATGTCGAGGCATTAAACTCGTGCTCGGCATATAAAATCAACGACGAATCCATCATCCGACACTCCAACTCCGAAGGCGTCTCTGCTTTGAGCATATACAAAATATAAGTCGCGTGATCATCCACATCCACATCCAAAACATCGGCCCCCATAAGCCAGACCCCCAGCATAGAGGGCAATGCACCCAAAAGCCGCACAGCCACAGTTACGCCATCTGCCAAATCCCGCTCTGGCTCGGCAATACCAAGCACCGATACACCGGTTCGCAAAACATCCATCGGATGCGCGTCTGAAGGCAGCGAACGCAGAACCCGCACAACCAGATCCGGCAACTGCCGGTGCGCCCGCAACTGCATCCTCAAAGCATCCAATTCTCTCTCAGTGGGCAACGCGCCCCACAACAGCAAATGCATGACCTCCTCAAAACAGGCAAATTGTGCCAAATCTTCAATAGCATAGCCCCGATAGTGCAAACCGTGGCCTTCTGCACCCACAGTACAAATCGACGTACTCCCGGCCTTAACCCCTCTCAAACCTGCCGTCTGTTTGCTCACAATCTCCTCCTCTCAAAAAAAGGTCGTGAGCATTTTCACTCACGACCTTTTCCCGCAAAATCTCCTGTAGCTCCATCAGAAACTCGAGTTATGACCTGAAACTTACAAAATATCCCCGAACACTAAAATAATAACCATTTTCAGTACTTTGCAAAAGAAACATAATTATCATCGCCTTTCTCGGCAAGTCAAACAATTTGAGATATTTTAGAACGCAGCTAAATCAGATACTGGTATTGAACACAACTTCATCTGGATTCACTCCAAACTGGACTCGAGTTTGTCCAACAAATTTTGAAGGAGCCTTTTTTCCACTTCTGCGATCGCATCCAAATGTAAACACACGCGGTGGATGAGTGCCGGACTGCGCGTTTTTCTGAACTTAAGCAACATCATTCTGAGCACACCAATCTTTCGAGCCACTTCGTCATACTGGATGGAAAATCCATCTTCGGACTTCAAATAGCCTTGCGCTTCCATGTAATTGAGTCTATAAGCCATGCATTTTTTGTGCTCCCACAAAATGTGCGCCGGACGAATGTCAAAAGAGAATGGAGGAAATAAAAAGGAGTTGATATAATGCTTCAAGTACTCATAAGTTGCCAAGCCATACGCGCCATCTGTGGGATTTGCAAGCATGCGAAAGCGTTGGGATGTATTTTTCGCAAAAAGAAAATCTTCGAGATGTTCCCGTACCAGGTGTATATCAAAATCATACTCAGCCTGCGGGACATATTTGAACAACCGCAATCCATCCGGGTCGTAATGACCGGTTAGGTCGGCATGTACAACCGCCTGTTTCAACTCAGAAAACCTGATGTGGTATGACGCATAATCGCCATTTTTGTTGTAACCTATACCAACGAAGGTCTGTTTGTCGTAGCCATAGATGAGGGTTTCGTGAACCAGAGGTCTTTTCTGATACGCGGCACTGTCGGGTAAGAAATATTCATCCACAGTGGGTTGGATGTAGTAGCCTTTATCAATACAAGCGACAATAAAGGGCAGAATGTCTGTCGGAGATTTGAAAATCAAGTCTCTGTTCAGAAGTTGAACCTTTAAATAGGGCGAAAAAGAGACACGCTGATCGGGTCTGCGATAAAAATTGAATTTCAAAGTTCGATTACGGCTCGGGTTCTGAAAATTTGGGGGGCAGTATAGCTGGATGTAATTGCTGTGGAACCACGGCAGATAAGCCTCATCGTTGGCCAGGATAGACAGCGGATAGGCGTGGTGCAGATAGCCGATAATCGGAGGCATAGTAGTGATGGGAAGAATTTTTTTCATGTTGTCTAAATGACTCTAATTATATCACGAGTTTTGACCGCACCGTTCAGGGCAATATTGTGAACAGACGGCGCACTTGATAGTGCTTCCACAATAGCTTTCGCCATTTTATCACTCGTCAGATTTTGCGGTAAAAGTGTATAGGCCAGCCCTAACTCAGACAGTCTGTGAGCGCGAAATTCCTGGTCGCTAACGAGCGATCCAGGAACCAGAATAGCTCTCGTGCGAGTTGTCAGGATATTCATACAGGTATTGTATCCCGCACGACTAATGGAGAGATCAGCACACCGCATCCAGTGGAGAAAGTGGGATGTAAACCGATCTATATGAAACGGACCGCCCTTGCACATGTTTTCAAGCGTATCGTATTGCGTCTGTGGCATAAAAGGACCTGTAAAAATGACCATCTTCCGGTCCTCAACAACGCCCCTTTGAGATAATCGCTGCCAGGCTTTGATACACGGTTTGATCAGATCGTAGCCATCAGCCCCACCGCCAGCACTAACCAGCACGTAGTTCTGTGTCTGTAACTCACACCCAACGCTATCCAATGGTTCTACGACATATCCCGTATAATGAACCGGTATGTGAATATTGTCTGTATCTGAAAAATGATCTTCCAATCGGGTCAACTGGGGATCTGCGTGTATCAACAGCGCGTGGAAGTGGTGATTCAAAATCGAACATACCTGGTCGGAATCCGGCACGCGCCGGGGAACATCGCGCAGCGAACATATAATGCGAATATCGGGGTTCATCGCTTGACCTGTATCGATAGCCTCAAGCAATTCGCCTGCCAGTTCCCAACGCGCAAAGGGGAAGTATTCGATAATGAATACTTCGGGACAAACACGAGTAATCAGACTGTTCAAAGTCTGTTTCCGCGTCTTTAATACTGTCTGGATATCATATCCGGTTTCTGAAGTTAAGTGTCCGGTAACCAGATCTTTAAAGACAGGTGTGAGATGGTGTATTTGAACCGAAACTGGTAGCGTCGCCCCCGGCACCGGCCTCCCCCCGTCAACAAAATAGACATCGTATTCATCGGCCAATGCGCGAATAATCTGTCGATTGCGGAAATGGTGACCAACACCTACGAGATGTTGGCTATAAAAAACAATGCGTTTTTTTGCCATCTATCAGCCTCAGATACAACGTTCAAGTAACAGTCGAAACGCCCTCGAGCGCAGAACGAACATAGTCTGCCATAGCCTGCACACTTTCAAAGACCTCGGCACGCAAATCTTCATCGGATACTTCAAAACCAAATTC
>JAJEAX010000026.1 GCA_022822565.1 Candidatus Latescibacterota bacterium | reverse complement strand
CTGTGCAACGGTTTGAAGATTACTACTACAATTACTGCAATCCATCTGATGGGTTTTACAGTCCATACAGATCATACAGACCATATCGGAGATACCCGTTATGGAACCGGCACCGCCTCATCTGGAAATATTCGTCCTGGGCAAGCGTGTACGATCCGTGGTGGCGGGGGTGGTCGCCGAGGATTTTGGTGCCTCATATTGTATATGCGCCAGCGCCGGCAGTAAGACCTCAGATAGAACGCGAACAGGTCAACCCGCGTCCCCGTATCAGATACACAGGCGTGCGTGGCGAACCCGCATCGGCCAGCGCAATTCGGTCGGGCAACACCACAACGGAAAGCACACAACAGACGGGAAACTCGCGCAGCACCAAAAAGGAAAACACTCAGCAAACGGGAAACTCGCGCAGCACCAAAACACAATCGGCAGAAAAATCAGAAAAAAAAGAAGAACAGTCTGAAAAGCGCGAAGAGAAACGCTCAACACAGCGCCGCAGAGGGGGAATGAGATAATGCGAAAACATCTCTGTATCCCGACATTTGTGATTTGCGCCTTTGCAGTGTCTATCCAGGCACAAGAAGTCGTCCTCGATAGCTTTTCTGGCATTGGTGCCCGCGCCATGGGCATGGGTGGTGCTTATATTTCCGTATCCGATGATTTTTCTGGCCTGTTCTGGAACCCCGCGGGATTGGCTCGGGTCGAGCGTGGAACCGTAAACTGGGGTGTTTCACACGACCGTTTTCGCAACATATCGCAATTTTTTGACCGCTCTTCAACCTTCGAATTGCGCAGTACGCGCATTGCATCCCTGGGATTTGTCTATCCCGTTCCCGTGTATCGCGGGAGCCTGGTCTTTGCCGGAGGCTTTGGGCGCAATCGAAATTTTGACGGGGGATTGCAGATCGATGCGTATGATACCAGCGTCAATTTTGATAAAGCGGGATCTTCAGAAGACAAAGGTGCTCTGGGCGCGTGGACATTGGGGGCTGCAATTGATCTGATGCCGCGTTTGTCGGCAGGGATCTCGGTGTTTCGCTGGGGTGGAACAAACCGCTTTATGCAGGAATTGACTCTTGAGGATGTGCAACGTGTACACGCCGACACCGTCCGCATATTCCAGCGTTTTGAATCTGAGGAACGCTATTCTGCCTGGGGTATCCAGGGCGGCATTCGGTATTGGCATCCCACGGGTTTCCGGTTTGGCATTGTGGCAACAGCGGCCACGCCTTTGCGCGTATCGGCTGAACTGGCAGATGAATTTGAAGACGCATTTGAAGATCGCACAGATACCTATCCACGCGAATCTTTTTCGGACGTATATGAAATTCGCCAACCCCTGACTTTTGGGATGGGAATCGGATGGTCGGCGGGCGGATTGACGGTGAGCGGCGACGTGCATTACGGTGATTTGCAAGAAGTAACCTACGAGATTTTGCCAGTAAATATAGCACCCAATGTAGATGATTTCCGGCGGCAATATCGCAGCGAGGCGCGGTTGCATTTGGGATGTGAATATGCTATTCCGCATTGGGGAATCGCGTTCAGAGGTGGCTACTACCGCGACCCGGTTCGCTATGTGGGAGGTGGCGGTGTACCGGAAATTCAAATTGAGACAGACCGCAATGCGTGGACACTGGGTTTTGGCACCGAATTGGAAAAGGCTGTAACCCTGGATTTTGCCGCTGTTATTGGCGGCTACAAAGCCATTGAAGGCAATCGCACAGATCGCGTGCGTGCAGTGCGGGTACTCGCGTCGGCGCGTTTTTATTTTTTTACAGGACTTTAGAGATCACAAAACGCAAAGGAGTTAGCATGGGGCAGTATATTTCTCAAGCCCAGTGGGCAACTTATGAAGCGCAGGGATATCTTCACCTCGGCAATGTGATGGACGATGGCGAACTGGAGGTGTTACAGCACCGGATAGATGAAATCATGCTGGGTACCGCGTCCATCGACTACGATCATGTGATGATGCAACTGGATTCCGATCCCGAAAACGATGGAAAGCCCGGTCCTCAGAGCAAGGGACATAAATACGCGACACTTGGGTATCGCAAAATACAAAATTTGGAATTGGACCCCCTCTTCCTCTCATTTTTACAAAAACCGCAGTTTCGAGAAATCTGTGAACACATATATGGCAAAAATACGCCAGTAGATTGTTTCCGGGCGATGTTTATGAACAAACCCGCGCACGACGGCACCCCGCTGGTGTGGCATCAGGACCGCTGGACCGATCTAACTCTGGATCCACAAATCACGATATGGACGGCTCTGGATCCCACATCCGTTGAAAATGGCTGTGTAAAAATTATTCCCGGATCGCATAACAAGTTGATAAATCCCGAGCACGGGTCCGGATTTTTGACCGATGAACACATCGAGATCATTGTATCCCAATACGAACCAATAGATTTAATATTAGAAGCCGGCGACTCGGTTTTGCTCCACAACTGGATGCTACACAGTTCGGGCGTGAATACCACAGATATTGCGCGACGCGCATTTAGCGTGTGTTATATGCATGGTGACACGCGCTCATTGCGCGGCAGCACCTTCACCCGTGTCTTTG
>JAJEAX010000263.1 GCA_022822565.1 Candidatus Latescibacterota bacterium | reverse complement strand
TCGTAAGACTGTTGCCAGAGTGCACGAGCGTATCCGCAATAAACGACATAATTTTGTGCATCAAGAAGCAAGAAAAATGGTCAATCGCCACGGGTTCATTGCCGCAGAGAAACTCGATGTTCAAGACATGCAACAGAACCGTCGGTTGTCTAAATCCATAAGCGATGCAGCGTGGTCAATGTTTCGGCATTGCCTCCAATACAAAGCGGAAGAAGCTGGTATTGGATTCAAACCCGTCACCCCCAAATACACAAGTCAGACATGCTCTGGATGTGGTATTGTAGAGAAAAAGCCACTCTCCCAACGATGGCATGAATGTGCGTGTGGGGTGTCTCTCGACAGAGACCACAACGCCGCGATAAACATTTTGACGTTGGGGCTACAACGTCAGGTGGAATAACCATCAAGAAGCCCAACTGCTTCAGCGTTGGGAGTAGTCACACTTTAAGTCCTATGTCATGTGGTTCAATCGTCTCTAATTCTTGAGCCTCAGATTGGATCGTTTGATACAGATCCCAGCGAAGTTGGAGATTCATCCAAAACCCGGGTGACACATCGAAATATTTTGCCAAACGCAGGGCTGTGCTCGGCGTCATACCACGGTGACCATTCACCAATTCGTTGACCCGATGATAAGGAACATGAATGGCGTCAGCCAATTCGCGTTGCGTTAAACCCAAAGGATTTAGAAACTCCTCCAGTAGCATCTCACCCGGATGAGTTGGAACACGATTTGTTGGAATACGTACCATGGTCGATACCTTTCATTCAGTGATTAGTGATAGTCAATAATCTCGACATTCCAGGGACCAGCATCCGACCACACAAAGCAAATCCGATATTGATCATTGATCCGAATACTGTGTTGCCCAGACCGCCTGCCCCGCAAGACCTCGAGATGGTTGCCAGGTGGACTGCGCAGGTCGCGCAGTTCATCGGCTGAGTCCAGTTGTTCGAGCTTTCGTGCGGCTACAGTCCACAATGACGATGGACAAGTACCGCGTGCGGCACGTGTGTCCCGTCCATTGAAAATATCCTCAGTGCCGGTACGCCGGAATGATTGAATCATAGTCGCATCATAACAAGGGACCCATGCTATGTCAATATGTCAAGTGGTGGAAGCCTCACGTGCGCCGATCCAGACCTGATTACCATCGGGATCGCGAACTCGAAATTCTGTCATGCCGTAGAAAGTTATCCGGATGGGATCGGGTTCGAAACCGGCGGCGATCACGCGGTCTCTTAGCGTTTCCATATCGGACGTATAGTAGTAAACGACGGTTGAGGCGTTCGATTCCGTGCGTATCGAACGGTCTATCATCACCTGGCAACCGTGTTCACCTTCCAGCAGGGCATGGCCCCACTCGTCTTTACGCTGGATGACTTGGAGTCCTAAGCCTTGTGAGTAGAAGGTGAGAGCTTGATCCAAATCGGTTATTGGAACCATTGCAGTGATGCGATGTATGTTCACGGTTTTGTCTCCCTAATGATCAATCGGAAGTCGAAAACTGCCTTGTAGTGCTTTGCTATCAAACTCTGGTATTTATGATATCTGAGATTCCTTTAGACTCGACTTTGCCCATTTTAAGGGATATATTCGAGTTGCGGATGAGCAAGAAGCGAGGAGCATATCCTTTAATATCTGCAAAAAATAAATATAATGCAATTATCTGTGAGGAGATTGCGTTTTAGTACATGGAGCATGAGATGGCAAATGCAGGTGTGAGATCGAAACGGGAGGTTTTGCTCGATACCGGTTATTTTGTAGAAAAGGGCGTCCTGAGCGATTCGGATATTGAGATTTGTAAGGATCGATTGCGAGAGATTGCGCGCCGTATTGATTTTTACCGCGATAAGATTCGGGCGATTATAGATGTGCAGGACGAGGCTTACCAAAACCATCCTGACCCTCTGTTGCGATTTGATTGGATCAATGAGATTTCGTTTCGCGATCGGGTATTGTGGCAATATTCTGCTGCACATCCCAGGCTTATCGCATTGGCTATGGAAGTGTTGGGTCCCGATATTTATCCACTAAATGGCGGCGGGTTCTTTATGAAGCCTCCTCGTTGTGGCGGTGAGGTGCCGTGGCACCAGGATGCGAGTCCTTTCGATGGTTCAGAGGATATACCCGTGCCTGTGCTTTTTGATTTCTGGCTGGGGCTGGATGCGTCAGATGCTGAAAATGGATGTATGGAACTGATTCCTGGATCGCATACTCTGGGGCGTTTGGAGCACGAGCATACGGGTAAAATTTTGAGAGAGATGGATCCATTTTCGCACGGATTTACCGAGGACGATGTGGTGCGTATTGAGACTGATCCCGGCGATGTGATTGTGTGGCATCAGGATTTGATCCACCGATCTTCTGCTAATTTCTCGGATCGTCCGCGGATTGGCAAAGCGAGTGTTTATATGTCCAAAGTTGATGAGGAGACGATACAGAAAATGTCCGATCCCTGGGGAATGAATCCGAATCGACCACCGATCTGTTTGGACGGTAAAATCTGTGAACTGACGCATTTTATTGAAGCACCGGGGCTGTAAATGCTAGCAGTTTTTTCATCTGAACATGTGTAGGATCTTCATCAATGATTGAAAATCCCAGTCTTTGGTAGAAGGCGATGCCACGGATGTTGATCTTTAGTACTTGCAGGTTCACAGCCTTTCCCGCAGCATCAGCGAGAATGCGTGTCATGCACGCTGACCCGATCCCTCTACCTTGATACTCTGGATGGATAAAGAGCTGATGGATCTTAAGAGAATCGGAAGTACAGGATGTGGAGAAGTATCCAACATCGTTCCCTTGAAATTGGATAATGCGAAAGTCCTGTGAATCAAACCGCTTGTTGTGTAATTCCCTCTGATGTGTATCGTCCCAGCCCCAGACCTGCTCCATATATTCGCGGAATGCGGCCTTTTTTACAGCAAAGACAAAGTCGCTGTCAACCGCATCCGCCTTCCGAATGCTCAACCCTTCCACGATAAGACCTCCATTGCCCTGCTGGTCGCTACAACGTGACCAGCTAACCGAAATGCTCCTCTAACCAGGCAACTGCGAAATCAGTCAGATCTTTGGCGTCGAACAGATAAGAGTCTGCGGCTCCAACTCGTCCCGTTGTATAGGTTGCATGGGTCATATATTCCTCTACAATGCGAAGGAAATAGTCGCCGTCGGGCCAATCGACAATGCCACCAGACGTGTCAAATTGCTCGAATTCTATCCATTCGCACTTGCCATCGCGCAAGATGGGCCACCGATAGCACTCGGTTTTTTTGTTGGGCATGTCGGCAATATGCTCTGCGTGATGTAGAATTGTCAGGCTATCAAAAAGCGGTCCAAGCAGTAGTATTCGCCCCCTGACTTTGCACAACTTTGCGAGAGGGGAGCCTGCGCCATAACCAAATTGTAGGGGATGATCTGATGTTATCCACTTCGCTTTTGCACCAACTGCCGCCATTCTCGCCTCGGGATGGTTGCTGCAATACGCGCCGGGCCATGTTCGCAGATACTCGGTGAGGATACCCCACTTGCGGAAGGCGCGTGTCCGATTGGGATCAAATGGTGGGCATTCTGCCATGTATGATTTTTGCCAGTCCTCTGGCCAGTCCTCAATTTCGTTCAGAGGTTCCTCGCATTTTATATACATCATCAAGGTGCCCGCAGGTCCAATCACGTCCAAAAGTGCCTGAATCACCATATCAGGTCCGCCGACGATCCAGCCGACGGCCTTGACAGAAGCGTGCAGCATCAGGGTATCACCCGGGGCAAGTCCCAGTTTTGATAAGTCAGATACCAATCTGCTTCGTGTAATTACCGGCAAATCTGTTTTCGCCATTGTCCTCTCGTTTTTAGATCAGGTTTGTCGTTTATCATAATCCTCTATTCATCTACACCAGGTACAACTGCGCCATGTGACAAAAGCAATTCGCGTAAATCGGAAATTGGAACTTCTCGAGGTGTGGTTTCCAGACGTACAGATAATGCGGCGGCAGCGCCCACAGCCTGTCCCATGGCCATGGATGAAGCCTGTACTCGTAAAGCGGAATTCGCCAATCGATCACTGCTCACACTGCGACCGGCGACCAGCAAATTGCGACTCTCTTTAGGGATAAGCGCGCGAAGAGGGACGGTGGGAATGATCCCTTTGGATAGC
>JAJEAX010000186.1 GCA_022822565.1 Candidatus Latescibacterota bacterium | reverse complement strand
CCAACCCCCACGTTGCCCAGTGCATCTTCCGCTTTCACTACGAGTGTATAAGAGCCGGTTTTCAGATTTTGAATAGAAAAATTCAGTGTCTCTGTCGGCGAATCAAATATCTGGTCAGTGGGGAAGACGACCTTCCAATCGTCGGAGTTGAGTGAGTACGCTGCCCTGTGAATTGCAGTGGCAGCGTCCTGGATGGAACCGGTTACGCTTATCTTTTTGTCGATCTGCCTTATGTCGTGCAACTGCACAGTTGGTGCCGAATTATCAATTTCAAAGGGCGCACTGACCGCCTCGGCTGTTAATTCGATGGGGTTGTCCAATCGGTCTGATGCAACGACCTTAACTTCGACTGTGCCATCGGGAACAGCTTCGGTGTGCCAAAAATAATGTGAAGTCTTCAAATCGTCTTTTAACAGCCGCCAGTGCGATTCGCCAATACTTCTAAAATACAGGGTATAAATTAAGGCGTCGTCGTTGGCATCACCGGCAGTCCAACCAATTTTCCACACGCCTTTTTCTATAAATTCTGGATTTTCACCTTCGTTGCCAGACAGGTCGGCCTCGGCTTTAACCCTTAATATTCTGGGATGAACATTTTCCTGCAAGCCCGCGAGTTTGATAAAACGCACCAGAGGTGTCGCATTTTCTGATTGTGTCTTTAAGACCAACCGATATTGCAAAAAACGCCCAGGGCGACTGGTAATGGGTTTTCCCGATGTGGTGATTGGCTCTGACCACGCACTCCACGTATCATCGGGTTCTTCGCTGTTGCCGGACCGCGTTTGAACAGCGACTGATGTTTTTGCTGGCGTTTCGCTTTGCCATGATACGCGCCCCCAATGCGATACCCGATCAAAGTCGTAGGGGTCAGAAGTGAGTTGCCCTTCTCTGGCAAATTCTTTTTCTATTCGATAAATTTCACCGGAGCCACTGCATCCAATCCACAGTGCATTTTTGTGCGCGGCAGCCATAACCCATGGATTTACATCTTTTAATACTGTGAGCAAAGTGGCGTTGCCATCGGGCCAAACGCGATGTATGCGGCCGTGTTCCCCCGTGACTACTGTTACTGTTCCATTGGCACTAATTACAGAATCTAACAACATCGGATCGTTCGTATTCCACAGTCGCATTGTCAATCCCGAAGGTTGGATCGCATACAGTGTTGCGCCGGATTGATCTGATCCTTTTTGCTCTCTCCCATTTCCTTCCGTTCGACCGCTTTGCGCCATCGCTGTTGCGTAAATTGTGCCATTGGGTGCTACACTTAGCGAATGAATCTCTTTTTCACGGGCGTCGTAAAGCACATCTGCACCACCCTGGTTACGCACCCGATAAATCAGGCCGCTGTTGTCTGTGCCCGCATAAATTTCGCCCTGAGCACCCAACGCGAGCGATACCACATTGGGGTCCTTGCTCGCGTACAGCGCGACGACTTTGCCCTGTTTGTCAATTTTCAAAATGCGCCCGCGGTCACCACCTGTACCCGCATATAATCCACCGCCCGGACGCGCGACTATTGCAAATACATGGCGATCACCTGTCTGACAAAATTCCGTGGGTTCTCGTCCTGGTGCGATGCGATAAATCAGCCCGTCTGGCGATGTGCCCGCATAGAGCGCGCCATCTATACCAATGGCCAGGCTAAATATGTGAACTTCAGGGGAATCAAATAACAATTCTGCCCGATCGCTATCGGGCTTGAGCATATAGATTCGACCTTCTTTGCCGGTTCCGATGTACAGGGTTTTGTTTTTATCTACAGAGAGTGCCCATACAAAGTCTTCACCTGTGTCCGCTACCCGTTTATAGGATGGTGCCAATGTCACTGTGCCTTCCCGCGTGAGCGACACGCCATCGGGATCTCCTTTCAGGAAAGCCGTCTGTGAATCTTCTCGCCAAATTTTGGGCGACACTGCGTTTGCGATTGTTCCAAAGAGGACAAAAAGCAGCACATGTGTCATCCCCGATCTCAATATTCTATCTTTTTTCTTCACCCGAACCTCTCCTGCCTGAAAAAGTTGCACTACCGTCTTTGCCCACGACCAGAAGCACCGTTTGACTGCCGGTCAATACATAGTTAGTCCGTACGTGTTTTTGGCTATATACCGACTGCTGTGATTTTTGCACGACATCTGATCCACGCGCCAGCGATAGTGCCGACAGAACCGACGTGGGCAATCCAGAAATTTCGCGTCCGCCCATTGTCACGCCGGGACGGGAAGCTATAAATCGCGCAACGAGTACATCATTGCGTCCCGATTTCTGGATCAGACCAATCAGTTCTTCCAGTGTTTTGGGTTGATAAGCGGTGCGCTTTATATCTTGTGATCGCTGTTGTTGCTCATTCACAACCTGCAATATCAAACGCCCTGGTGTTATAAACTCGGGGATTGGCAGGGCGACATCTACGATTTCTCGCTTGCCCAGCAATGGAGCCAGAGCAACAGAGACATGTACTGTATCGCCCGGTTCGTATTTCAAACGGTCCAATCTCAGCCCCTCAACACGGGCACTTTGGGCGCGTTCCTCAACGGATAATTGAAATACAGCCGAGTCAATATTGGCTTCGACAAAAGGATTCTGAATCACTTGTGCAAGGGGTTGTGTCAAGCCCAGCACCGCCAGTCCAAGCCCCTGAGCACCTGCGTATTTATTTTTTAGAATCACGGGTTCGCGTTTGGGCATGTGCAATGTCAATTGCCCTGCGACAGTGGTTTCACCCGTCAATTTTTCAGCGGAGATAACGGAGGTTGCGACAGCCATCCTCACCAGCAACGGCCCCAATTCTCTGTGGCGAAATACCTCCATATTAAACGAAGCGTCGTGATTGGGAGATACGACAGAGATACGCACGGGCATCATTTCTGCTTCAGATCCTATCAAGCCAGCAATACCCGGTGCGCGGTCTTGCAAGATCACACCGATATGTTGCGATGCAGTGCCCACCTTAAACGAAAGCATCTGGCTGGAGATTACTTCGTGAATAAATGCTGCGGTCATAGACATCGCCGTGCGACCACCAAATAAGAGGGGATGACCAAATCCCACGACTTTATTACCCACGCGATGTGTCAGCGTGCCAATACCCGTGACACTGAGATCGCCCCGAACCAATTGCACGCCCAGAGGTGCGCCCGGTTCAAATGGACCGACAGACAGGGATGGGTCTGTTCCGCCGCCGCCCTGCATGGGCAACAGGCCGTATTTTGACAGTTCTTCGCGAAATTCCGCGACTACTTGCGGGGCAAATCCCGAAAGCATCAAAGGTACAGCCACGGGTTTTAGCACACCGCCGTGTACACCAGCTATTTGTCCATCCCAGGGTGTAGATCCATAAGTCGCGCTCGACATGGTATCCCGCGATGCGCGCTGGAGGACCGTCATCATCTCGCCAATTGGCGTGATCCCCGCGATTGGCTCTTCGGCGAATGCACCAATGCTGTAGCCGACTGCGCCGACGAGTTTGCCCTCGATATATACCGGGCTGCCACTCATGCCGGCGATGACGCCCGTTTGCGCCATGGGACCGCCGGACAGACGAGCGAGAATCATATCGCTTTTTGGACCAAAGACATTGCGCAAGACACCTAATACTTCAACGCCAAATGTATCGATGCGGGTGCCTTGAAATACCGTGCGCCCCACGCCTTTCATGCCGCGCTGGATATCATCTACAGGCATGTACAACTCAGCACTGGTCGATCCATATAGCAGGCAGATCGTAAAAAATGTCAAAAATCGAGAAAGCATGCGTGTACTTCCGCGTAGAAGGGAGTAAGAGAAAATTTTTGCATTCTGATATTATACCGTTTTTTGGGGCGGTGAACAAGTTTCTTGTAAAACATATCTAATCTGTGTATAATGACAAATATGCAGATCACTTTGCTCACTGTGGGTAAGTTCAAAGACGCGTGTTATCGAGATGCCGCACAAAATTATATCAAGCGGCTGCAACACTACGTCGCTTATGACGAGATTGAAGTGCGCGAAGAACGCGTGGGTAAAAACGCCCGTGTGTCTGATATTATTGAGAAAGAAGGCCATCGCCTTTTAAGTGCGCTGCATCCAGATGCCACTGTGGTTGCTCTTGGGCCTTCTGGCAAATTGTGTCGTTCTGAAGCCTTAGCCAAACGTTTGAACTTTATGCGCGTACAAAGAAAAAGCCGCCTCGTTTTTCTCATTGGCGGCCCTTTTGGGCTTGCATCTCGAGTTTTGTCGCGTGCAGATTGGCATCTGTCACTTTCACCTATGACTTTCCCACACGAATTGGCGCGTGTGATTTTGCTGGAGCAACTCTATCGCGCTTTCACGATTATCAGAGGTGAAAATTA
>JAJEAX010000242.1 GCA_022822565.1 Candidatus Latescibacterota bacterium | reverse complement strand
AAATTTTCATCAAGCAGCACGCGCATCAGCGACCTCGAGCGTCATTTTCAAGTACGCTACAGCTTGCTCACGGGAGACTGTTGGAAAGTCATCAAGAAACTTGTTGAGTGAATCTCCTGCCGTCAGATGCTGGATCAAAATCTCAACCGGGACGCGGGTGCCAGCAAAAACTAAGGCACCACTCATCACATTTGGGTTACGCGAAATAATCTGTTTCTTTTTCATGGGTAAAACCTCCTCAAATGTGTCCCTCCCATAGCCTTTCATTCCTATCCATTTCCTACTATATCCAACTCATTCAAACTGTTTTTTACTCTGATTACACGCCTTGCCTTTACCGCGAATAATATCTTCCCGCTGCCATAGCTCAACAGTGCGACCAATCGCATCGCCCTCGCCGAGATGTTGTATCTGTGCTCTGGTGAACCAGTCGCAGTGTCCATTTGCCAGCGCATCGGCGTCTATATTCTCATCCGAAAAGCCATAAACCCGACAAATACCATCTTCCTCTTCCACATCTTCAATATAGGACATCCACGGCACCTCCAGCCCAAGTTGCGTCCTCGTAAGTTCTTGCAAAGAACCGACCCGCGCGCCGACATCCCAGCCGACCAACTTTTCCTCTTCCCATCCCGCGCCACCCGGCAACGCCCAGCGATCCGTCTCATCATCGCGTCGCAGCAAGAACCTCGGTTCCCCACCATTCGGACACTCGATAAGCAAACGGGTCGTCTCAATCGGCTTATCAAAACACACGGGAATAAGCCGTTTTCCCTCATCGCTCAAAGCCTCAAAAGCGGCGGGATTATACGGATAATACCCCGCGGCAGGCGGCGCATTTACCGCACAATACTTATTGAAAATACCGCAACGGTCTTCTGTACTCGTACCCGCAGGTGCTTCATGCCAGACATGCTCGTTGACAATCAGCAAATCCCCCGCTTTAAGCTCTGGATCGATAAAATTCGGCAACTGGCTCCTATCGGGACGATTGACATCTAAAATATGTGCCTCCTCGTCAATTATCCGCGTCAGTTTGTGCGATTTCGGCGACACCAGAAAGGGGCCATACACCGGATCGAAATCAGTCAGCGGAATAATGGCAAACACCCAGTTCATCGACGAACCCACGGGACGCCACCGCTTGTAATCGCAGTGGGCACCGCCCCCCTTATCGCCCGGCGTTCGCAAATACGCCACAAAAGCCGTCAAATGCGCGGGTTGCCCCAGCACGGATTCTACAGCCCCAATAACCGTCGGATGTTCGGAAATCGAAGTAAGTCCCGGTTCTGCCAGCCTATTGCCACTCACCGTGTACTTCGCCGGCTCGGGATATGAAAGCTTTGGCGGATACGCACCGCGTTTGACCTTTTCTTGCACAACGCGATGAAGGTCATTCGCTTCAGCCGCGGATAACATATTGCGAATAATCACATAACCATCCTCGTGGTAATCCGCAATCTGTTGCTCACTCAGAGATGGGGTAATCGGCATGGGCATAATGAGAACTCCTTTCGACAGGCACATGAACACCAAAGCCCCTTCCAGACGAAGAGGCTTTGCCGCATTTTGGTACAATCAGTCCTACGAGTCTTCGTTGAATTTAATGCTACACCCGAGAGCTTTGGTCTCGGATACTGAAATCGCTTCTCCCGCCAACAATGCGTCCAGCGCGTCTTTGAGGTACGCCGCTTCCACGGCATTGGCATCCGAAGCATTATCGTCAATTGCGCCGTGATACGCCAGCTTGCCTTTATCATTAAAAAGAAAAATTTCCGGCGTACGACTGGCACCAAATGCGCGGGCGACCTGGGATACGGGATCGACCACATAGGGAAACTCGTAAGATAGCGCTTTGGCACGGGCGACCATCTCGTCAAAACCATCTTCGGCAGCGCGTTTGGGATCATTGGGATTAATCACAATAACGCCAAAACCCTTGCCGCGATACGCATTGCCAATACTGGCTACGCGGCTTTCCCATTTGACGGCCCACGGACAGGAATTGCACGAAAAAATCACCAGAGTGCCCTTCTCGCCCTGCACACTATCCAGAGTGTACATCTTACCATCAGTACCTTTCATCTCCAGGTCAGTTACCGGTGCTTCTGCGCCCAATGCGAGGGTTTCGCTCTTGGCCGCTTCGGCATTGAAACCCATCGTAGCGACAAGTGCAATGACTAATAATTTACGCATAGAATCCTCCTGATATTTGTTGGTATGAGAGTATCTATAGTCTGGATTCTCGAATAGACGCGCCCTAAAGTACCCCCTGATCGCCTCCCATCAATACATCGCGTATTTTCGCTTCAAATTGTTCGCGCGAGGTCTTCCCCAGCCAAAAATGGCGTTTATTGCCCTCGCTGTCGTATAGCCAGGTAGCGGGTATTGCGCCCCACCAGTCGGGGTCTAATGTATTGATAAATGCCCCATCGCTCTTCAATTTGATATAGCTCGGAAAGTCAACACCATGCGCTTTGAGAAAGGCGATTGCGCCATCGGCCTGGCTTTCAGAATCAGCAGAAATAAAAACGATCTTTAAACCCTGATCTTTGTACTGATTATAAACAGCCATCAAATCGGGAAACTCTTCAACACATGGGGGACACCACGTTGCCCAGACATTGACGAGAACGACCCTGGCATCGGCATCTTTGACATGCTTGAGAATCTCCTCCGCAGTAGCGGGAATGAGATACTGGTCATTACCCGATGCGCGATCTGTTTTGGGTGCGTTGCAGCTTACAAAAAGAAGAACAAAAAAAACAAATATATGTCGTTTCAAAAAAGACCTCCGTGTATTATCCACCCAGAGCATCTTTATACGCTTGCAGGCGCTCTTGTATGCCCTCGTCTGAAAGCGCGAGAATTTGCGCTGCCAGCACAGCGGCATTGCGCGCATTGTCAATACCCACAGTCGCAACGGGAACTCCCGGAGGCATCTGAACAATAGCGTATAACGCATCAACGCCGTTGAGCGCGCCCGAAGCGCATGGAACGCCAACAACCGGCAAAGTCGTATGCGCGGCAATCACGCCGGGCAGCGCTGCGGCCAAACCAGCACCTGCAATAATCACCTTCAGGCCACGCGCCTTTGCCGTACTGGCGTATTCAGCGGTACGCTCGGGATTGCGATGGGCGGAGCATACGATCATATCGTAGGGAATCTGGAGTTCGTCGAGAATAGCGCAGCCTTTTTGCATCGTGGGTTCATCCGATGAACTGCCCATAATAATGCCAACAACTGGATCTGCCAT
>JAJEAX010000055.1 GCA_022822565.1 Candidatus Latescibacterota bacterium | reverse complement strand
TCGGGAAACCCCTGCCTCAGCGTGCGGTGGTGGTCAATTCGCGCAAAACCAAGCTCTTCAAACGGCAAGTGTGCGAGGTTTGCAAACGCCTCATCCACATCTGTTTGCCCCTGTGCAACAGCCTCTAACAACGCGCGTATGCGTTCTGGTGTCACGCCGCCCCCCCCGGATCGCGGATTAAATGGATGACGCGGATTGATGCGGTGGCTTGTCGTGACCGGATCGCCACAATGCGACCTCTGAATTGATCTACACTAAAAAATCCAGGGCAGAGGCGGATTGCATCTGGAGACTGAGCGTATTGGTAAGTCATGATAAGACCTCTGATTTGATATGGTGCAATAAATCCATGAGATGATTCGGATCGTCTTCTGTCATCAATGTGCGGCGATAACGCGCTGCGCTGGGCACACCCTTGACATAAGCCGCGAGATGCCGACGCATTTCCAGGACGCCATAGCGCAAGCCCTTAAACGCGATGGACGCCTTGAGATGGTGAACCGCCATTTCCAGGCGGTCCCCCTCCGTTGGTCCGGGCAATAATTCTCCCGTATTCAGAAAGACTTCCATGCGCTTGAAAAGCCAGGGATTGCCAATGGCCCATCGCCCCACCATCACCAGATCGCAACCCGTTTTTTGCATCATCTCTTTTGCTGCCTCTGGCCCACGCACATCGCCATTGCCGATTACGGGAATCGAAACCGCGTTTTTGACTTCCGCGATAATATCCCAGTCTGCTCTACCCGCAAATTTCGCCTCGCGCGTGCGCCCATGAACGGCAATTGCCGCTGCACCGGAATCTTCAGCAATCCGCGCAACTGCAACTGCCTGATTAGCTTGCGACCATCCACTTCTAATTTTTAGCGTCACGGGAATATCAACCGCGCGCACCATTGACGCAATGATCTGTCCCAGTCGGTCAGGTGTATTGAGCAGAGCCGCGCCCGCGTTTTTTGTCACGATTTTTTTAACCGGGCACCCGCAATTGATGTCGATAATATCCGGATTTCGCTCTGCCACAACCCGAGCGCCTTCGGCCATGACTTCGGGTTCTGATCCGAACAACTGCGCGGAAATCGGAAACTCATCCGGTTCAAAATCGAGATATTGATTCGACTTCTCGCTGCCCTCTGTCAGTCCCTTGGCACTGACCATCTCCGTGACCGCAAAGCTCGCGCCCTGTTGCCGGCACAGCATGCGAAATGACCGGTCTGTAATACCAGCCAATGGCGCCAACGCCGTCCGCCCGGGAATATTTACATTGCCGATTTGTACGCCCATATCATTCATCCCGATGTTTCTCGAGCCTCTAACAATACTTTTGACAATTGTTCGGCAAATTTCACCTGACTATTGTCCTCGGGTTCATAGCCGATTTTCTTTCGCGCATTGGAGATCGTCCAGAAATTGTGTGAATTGCCACTGATACCATAAAATATCTGAAATGGAATGCCATATTCATCTTCAATATTTTCAGCCTCGATGCTCTTCACAATCAACTGCACCTGATCCCGGATGCTCAAATACGCGCCCAAACCCCGATGCATGCTTTTCAAATTTGTGGATTTTGCGCGATCCATATCGGTCTCGCGCGGGCCACCTATCCGAATCTGCACATTTTCCAGCTTTTTGCCACCATTCATCAATCCCGTTGCAAAGGTAAAGCCCAACAACTCGTATTGCGCCTTTGCCCAGCCGTAATAATTGTCGGAAAGCGGGTACATCTCTGGCGTCACAAATTCCTGCTTGCCAGCCCAGATCAGATTCTCGTAATAATCTGCCGCGTGATTGGAACTGATGATCACGGCGCGTCGAACATTTTCCTCCACACACGTCTGATACACATTGTGCGCCATATCGATGTTCGTCATCTCTGCCCAGAAGCGATCTCCCTGGTCTCTTGCCCGCACAAATCCGCAGTGGATAATCGCATCCTGTCCCCTGAAATACTCCCGATAAGCATCCCGATCTCGATTCGTCAAATCCGCAATCACCGCATCGCCCACTTCCTCGCCTTCGCGATTGGTCGTCTTCACATCTAAAACCGTCAGGTCATATCGCTCGCGCAATACGGGCAACATCCGCCCAGCCACATAACCCGTTCCCCCTGTAATGAGCACTTTTCTCTTTGACATATCTTACCCCTTAAACCAATAGAATCACTCGCCTAACATACGATGTGCTTCAGCCTTCGCACCGTTCCTCAACCAGTCAATAGGCGTTTCCTCATCTCGCGTCGGATTTACCCACACGATTTGTTTCAAGTCACTTACTTGGTCCGATGCACCCTTAAATACACCGCGTACGCTTTCATCCCTAGAAGTAACCAGCCGATCCGTCGCAATCGCCGCTTCAATGAGATGAGCATCTTTGGCAACAATCGCCTTCTGATTTTTATGCACGGCCCTATCAATTCTCTTTCGCAAATTGTTATCGCGTTCCTTTTCTTTCTCAATTCGATAAACTCGCCTACGACCGTACATTTGCTTGCGCCATCTTCTCGAATATCTGGACAGGTGGTTACGCCATTCTGTCATTATAGCATCTGTCATCACAATCTGGTGTCCAGCATCTAATACCGTCTCCAAAAATCTTCGACACCCGCTTGAAATCGGATGCTCCGTTTCACCTGCAGAATGCACCACATCGGCATCAATCACCAATCGCCGAGAATCTTGATTTGCCATTATTTGCTCCGCCCTTCCACCGCATCCAGATATGCGCCCTCAGCCTTCCACTCGACATCGCCAAAGTCCTCTGGCCAATCCCCAAAAGCACCATTTTGATCCAGATCAGCACTTTCGATTGACGTCATTCCATCTTCATCGCTACGCGAGAACCAGTGTAGCTTCACCAAATTGGGATCGAGATCACCCTTCGCCACCAATGTTTGCACCTGTAATAACAACAACGCGCTGTGTGTCTCTACGATCAACTTCACGCCGCGCTTTGCAGTTTCTGCCAAAATTTTTGCCAGTGCATATTGCGCTCGCGGGTGCAAATGCAACTCTGGTTGGTCGATATACACGAGTTGTCCTGGCTTAGCAACCAAAAGTGCGACAATTACTGGCAGTATTTGCGAAACACCAAGACCAACATCTGAGATATTTACGAGGTCTTCTCCACCACGTCTTACTTTCGGTAGCCGTCCAACCTGCAACTCAATTTGCACATCATTAACGACTTTGGCTAAAATTTTCCATGTTAGACCAAGGTCTGTAAGCATGGCTTCCAGAAGATTTAGCCGGTCATCTCCTTTTTCTTGCCAGTCTGCAATAATCGTGGCAACATAAGGTTCAAATGTGCCTGGAAAATCAGGCCCTGCAGCAGTCTTAGGATAACCGCGCTCGGGATTGTCGCGTAAACCAGGGACATGAATCATGTTCAGCAGATTTTTACTATAAGGTTCAGAGAATCCTCCTGTATTGGAAACTTCATAATATATTGCTACAATATTCTTTATTTTAAAATTGACTTCGAGAAAACATCGGTTCCTAACAATCGATATTGAAGGTTTAAGTTCTTTAGACCACCCTATTTCTTCCAAACGAGATGTTAGGATAGGGTTCTCTAAATCATCTATTCTTTGGGCTGGAATCAAACGAAGATAATCTGTGCCTTCTCCTATAATCATCTCCCGAACTTCAAGCAGTTGATCTGCATTAAGCGAAAACACAGCTTTAAGCATCCTATATTTCTCGTGCTCTATTTCGACACTAAACTTCCGAGAATCAGAATCTTTCTGTAATCGCGAAATGAATTGATTGACAGATGTAAATTTCGCATTTGGACCATTCAACAAAAGTGGTCCAGGGTCATAACTTGCTTCAAGGGTCTGCTTCATCAGTAACAGGGGTTGCATGATACTCGATTTGCCAGAACTATTCGCACCCGATAGGATCGTCAGCGGACGAATTTCAATCCGGCTCTCATTGGCAAGCGACTTGAACCCCTGTACAGAAATTGCAGTGATACCTTTATTCTGATCTTTTTTTTCTGACCGCTGCATCTTCTAATTCCTTATCGGTGTTCTCCTGCGTTCTTATGTGGTTGCTTTCAGCGATTAGCTTCTTGCCATCTTGCGTTCCCGCCCCTTGTCAGAGAGCTTGGGGGGCTTTTCATCTGCGTCCATCCCTGCTTACACCCGCAGAGCCTGCCCCGTAGTGTTTTTATACGGGGGACATGCCTGCGTCATCTGCGGATAGCTTTTCCTGTATTTGCAATCATCATGCCAATGGAAATGGCATCCCGACCTTTGGAAAATGTCCAAATCGATCTTCGCCGCGCAATACAATAGGCTCCCACGCCTGCTTGTGTGAATTGAGCATCATCTGTTTGACATGCGGGGGAATAAATCGAACCGTCAACCCGCACCGCCGTCGGTTGGACCGATTGGGATTGCTCGCGTGGAATAATTGCCCGTCGTGAACCGACATCTGCCCGGCTCTCAACACAATATCGACCGCCGCGCTATCATCGACATATTCATCTGGAATCTCCTGGTTAATACTCAGCAAATTGCCTTCGCGCGCCGATTTGCCATGTGCTGCAATCCCATTTTTGTGCGATCCCGGAATAAAGCGCATACACCCATTCTCCACATCCGCATCGTCAATAGCGATCCATGCCGTGTGTGCAATGGGCGGTTTCAGGCCCCAGTACGTAATATCTTGATGCCACGCCACAAATATCTTTGCCTCTGGATCGGGATATTTGCAAAAAAAGTGGGTGGATAGCAGCATCACATTATCGCCCATCACAGCCTGCATCACGTCTAAGATCCGCTCATCCGTTGCCAGTTGCCAGATAAACACCTCGTCAAAATGCCGCCCCTGCAAACCGATCTGGCACTTCTCCTTGCCTTCACGCGCTTCCAAATCGTCAAATAATGCGCGAAATTGACCGATCTCGCGTTCTGAAAACACATCAACTTCTGTCAAAAATCCCTGCGTCTCATAAGTTTCGACCATAGAATCCAAAGGCATGATGCGTTCCTTTCGTGAGCAATGGTGAGTTGCATATAAACTATGAGGAATGTCCAAAATTCGCAACCCGTTTTCCAAATTGCTTAAAAAAGAACCGGTTCAAAAGCGATACCACACGGAGCTTACCCCGCGCAGTATTCGCATATCAAACCGGCTTTTAACCGTTTTTCGCCTGTATCAGACGCCCATCTCGCGCAAAAAAGACGGACTCAGCGTACCGCGCGCCACCTCTGCCACAGGTCCCGCCATTGTCAGATTAAACCCTTCATCCACATCGATCATCAACGTGCCTCCGGGGGCTTCCACTGTCACAGGCGATGCGACCAGACCCAAACGCACCGCAGCACTTGCCGCGGCACATGACGAAGACCCCGACGCCTGCGTTTCGCCAGCGCCGCGTTCCCAGATCAAAATAAAAATTTTCTGGTCACCCGTGGGCACGACCAACTGCACATTGGTTCGCCTCGGAAAAAGCTCGTGGTTCTCCAATTCAGGTCCCAGGCGCAACAAATCGTCGCGCGACCACGCTTCGCCCCTCGGCTTAAACACCACACAATGGGGATTGCCCACGCTCACACCCGTAAACACCATATCCTCGCCAGCAGCGGTAATCGGCTGTTCGATCAGTTCCTTCACCTCGATCGAACACGGCAATGCCCCTGGTTCAAACGTCGCCTCCCCCATCTCCACAGTCGCCGCACTCGCATCGCCCCATTCGTCGATATGCAAATCAATATGAACCAGTCCCCCCGGCGTATCGACCGAGAATGACGTTTTATCTACCTTACCAGTGGCATGCAAATACCGCGCAAAAATCCTCAGTCCATTGCCCGATTTCTCCGCCTCACTGCCATCTGGATTCCAAATTCGCAACCCAAAATCCGCGTGGTCAGACGCTTCCAATGTCAAAATACCATCACTCCCCACCCCCCAATTGCGATCACAGATTTTCTCAATGCGCTCGGGCGTCAATTCAAACGTCAGTTCTTCTGGATCCATCACCAGATAATCATTGCCCAACCCATGACCCTTAAAAAATCCATTCTTCATAATTGCTCCTGTTTTTTATTTAAACCCTAACTAACGACCACCGCGACCCGATGCATCGAATTGTTGAGATACCCTTTAGGATTCCAGACAATGGCATGTGGTTGGCTGATGCCTTGCGAGTCGGTTGCCCTCGCCCAGATCTCGTAATACCCCGCTTTGGGAAACGCGACCTCCGCCCGCCAGTTCTGCCATGCATACGCATTGACCGGCTCATCGAGCTTCGTATCAATCCATGTTGCGCCAAAATCAATGGACAGACGAACAGAATTGACCTTCCTATCTCCCGCCCAAGCATGCCCGCGCACTTCCAGAGTCCTCCCTGCCATCTTGTGACCGGTAGCAGGATTCGTAATTAACGACTTAACCTTCATGGCGTGGATAATCTCGAAGTCCTTCTCATCTACTTTCTCCCCGGGCACTATCATCCGATTGGGTACCCGATAATCCATTCCCGTCATCTTCGGACCATCGTGAACCCGATCTCGCAACCAGATGCGGGTCAACCATTTCTGCGAACATGACCCCGACCAACCGGGAATAACCAGGCGCAACGGCGCACCATTCATGGGATGGATCGCTTTGCCATTCTGGGCAAAAGCAATGAGATTGTGCTCGTCCATCGCCTTCTCAATCGGCACACCGCGAGAGAGAGGAAGCTGGCCTTCCTCACCAGAAACGTGGGTATCAGCCCCCACATGCGCGGTATAAACCACATTTTCTTTCACTCCAGCAGCCTTGAGAACATCGGATAGGCGAACACCGGTCCACTCCGAGCAGGCCACAGCGCCATAGGTCCATTGGCTACCGTCCGCAGGAGGATCAAAAAAGGCGCGTCCATTGCCGCCACATTCCAGTGTCAGTGCTCTGGTAACAACTTCAAATCGCTGTCTGAGGTCGTCAATGCTGAGTGCCATGGGATTATCCACCAGGCCATCGATCATCAGCTTCCAGCCTACGGCGTCCGTATTCTCTGGCGGAATGCCATTGTTGCGGATAAAATGCCTCTCCGTCGGAGTAATCGCATCATCGAGCAAGTGCGGAGGCGTTTCGGCATTCAATGGCAGCTCGTTGAGCACAGTCAAGCCATCCTTGCCCTGAATCATATCCTCCGCAGCGAGCGCGACAGGAATAAAATGAGCAGGAATATTTCGATGAAACGGAATCGCTGCCCCGACCATTGCCCCCATCATCGCCAGCCCTGCCTTCTTCAAAAATCCCCGCCTGTCGGAATGCGTCTCCCGTCCAAACAATAAGTAATCAGCCTTGTCGGGATTGTTCTGATAAAGCTCAAACAATCCTTGTTCTTTAGTTTTTTTGTGCATAATCGCTACCTCTTTTCCTCTGCCAGCATCAGTCGCCCGCTCTTGGATTCCGGTATTGGATCGCCAAACTCTTTTGCGGTATCAATCCAGAGGGCTATCGCTTGATTGACGTTCTTGAGAGCGGCTTCTTGTGTGTCACCATGAGCCAGGCATCCGGGAAGCTCGGGTACTTCAGCCAC
>JAJEAX010000011.1 GCA_022822565.1 Candidatus Latescibacterota bacterium | reverse complement strand
GGCGATTTGTTTGATGAGCGCGCGTATCTGGTCGGATTCGTCTTTGACGACGCGGTAAAACGCGATGCTGTGACCGGCGGCTTCGACCAGTTCTTTTATGATTTTGCCGCTTTTGTCATCGGCTTCGGTGCGCGTGTCGCTGATGGTGAGTACTGCACAGGTGACGGGGTCTTTGGCCTGTTCGATGTGATCTGTGTAAGGCATGGGGATCTCCGGGGTGAAAGGATTATGATAGGCCCATGGCTCGGAGGTTGTCGTAGCTGATTTTGAGGCTGTCGAAGGGGTCGCGGTCGTAGCAGCGGTCCTGTTCGACGATGTACCAGCGCGTGCCGGATTCGCGGCCAGCTTCAAAGATGGCGGGCCAGTTGAGGTTGCCTTCGCCGACTTCGGCAAAGCGCGTTTCGCGGCCTTCAATGGCCATGTCTTTGACGTGGACGAGGTCTATGCGGGTGTTGGCTTTGCGGATCCATTCGGCGGGGTCGCCTCCTCCTGCCTGTACCCAATATACGTCGATTTCGAGTTGTACCGCTTTGGGATCTGTTTCTTGCAGGATGATTTCAAGGGCGGTGCGGTTGCCGAACTTTTGAAATTCAAAGTTGTGGTTGTGATACGCAAAGGTCAAGCCCGCGTCGGCGAGTTTGCGACCGACTTCAGAGGCGTCTTTGGCAAAGCGGATATATCCGGCTTCGCCGTCTTCCCGATAAGACGGGGGCAGGCTGCCGATGGCGGGGTACTTGCAGTTCCAGAGGTGGTGTTCGTCTATGACGGCCTGGGTGTCGTCGCGCATGCGGTCAAAGCCGATGTGTGTGGCACAGATTTCAATGCCATTGTCGTCGGCGATTTGTTTGAGTTCTGCGGGGTCAATGGGACCAAAGCCGGAGACTTGCATGGCGTCGTAACCCATGGCTTTTACTTTTTTGACGGATTCGGCGATGTCTGAGATGGTTTTGGTGAAGTCGCGCACGGTGTACATTTGCGCGGCGATCATGGTTTGTGGCATGGTAGGCTCCTTGGATGGAAGTGTTGGGGCGAAAAATCTTTCGCCCGTACTGAAGTGAGAGGGATAAAACATAATATAGACAGGGCATAGATGCCAGAATTTTGTGTATGGGATTTTTCTGGATTGTTGTGGGGTGAACGTTTATTTTACAGTTGTTACCGTATGACGACCTGTTTATCACTGGCTGGGGAGAGATTATGTCGAATATGAAGGCGTTGGCAAATAAGCAAGGGGCGCGCAATAATGCGCTGTTGAAGGATACGCAGTTTCTCGGGGATGAGATCGCATCCGATGTTCTGGGGCTGCATATTGATATTGCGGCGACTGAGGCGCTTGGCGAGGCGGAAGATCGGGCGTTGACGGCGTTGCAAATTGAGGGTGCGCGCACGGCGATTCAGGCGCTGGCGTCGTTGGCAGAGATTGGGGAGTTGGATCATCTGGGTGGGGGATTGGAATTGATCCCGGGGTTGCTGATGACGCTGTCTGTGGCGGATTACGATACGCGTACTTATACGATTGAGCACGCGCATACGAGTGTCGGGTATTATTCGGCGCTGGCGGCGTTTGGTTTTGTGGAGGCAGAGGGCGTTGTCGAGCGGTTTCGGCGCGGGTTGGATTTTCCCGGGCATGTGGCATGGTTGCCGGGGGGAACACAGCTCAATGGCGGGCGTTTGGGGGTGATGATTCCGGTGGCTGTGGGGCTGGCGTTGGGCAAGAAGGCATTGTGTGACGATGCCTGGGTGATTGCCCATTGCGGGGATGCAGGGTGGATTTCGGGACAGGGTCTCAATGGGTTTAATGGCGCGAGTGTACACGGTGCGCCGATTACTTATGTGATGCACCGCAATGGCATTCAGTTGTCGGGTAGTACGGCAAGTATTATGGATGTGGATCCGCGAAGTGCTATTTCTGCGATGGGTGTGGAGGTTTTGGAGGTTGCGTCGCTTCACGATAATGTCGCGCTTTATCAGGCTTATCGAGAGGGGTACAGTCTCGCGCAGGCGGGTAAGCCGAGTCTGATTTATCCCACGGGGTTTTCTGGGGAGGATGTGACGCTGAGGACTTTTGGCGAGCGCTATGGGGTGACCGAGGCGGTGGAGGCGTTTGCCGCGCAACACGATGTGCCTATGGATAAGCAGGTGTGGATTCCGGGGTCGCTGATGAGTTTCCGGGATACAGTGCCGATGATAGAGTGTTTGTTTTTGGTGAATGATTTGCCGGGTGGAGAGAATCATCACGATGGGAGTATGCAGGGGCGCGTTGAGGCAGAGGTGCTCGGTGGGGCGATGTTTGAGGCGACGGCTGAACAGGCTGAGGCGCTTGCAGAACTTCGCAAGAATGGGTCGCGTACGGTTGTTACGAGGGCGAGGCCAGCACCCGGGAGTGCGAATTTGGAGATTCCAGCGGAGAAGGCAGCGGCGGCTGAGTTGCCGACTGAGAAGGCGAGTCCGCGCGATGGTGCAGCCGCGGCTTATGCTCTGGTGGCAGAGGCGCATCCGGATCGCGTGTTTGTGGTGAGTTGCGATTTGGATCCTTCGACGAAGTTGGCGGCTGCTCGGGCACATCTGGGAGATGATCACCAGTTTGAGATGAGTATTGAAGAGCAAGCCGCAACGCTTATTGCCAATGGTCTGGCGATGAGTTCGCACGAGCCACAGCTCAATGTGGTTTCGACTTTTGCCGCGTTTTTTGAGGGGATTGCGCGCGAGGGGTTTGATATGTGGCAGTATCAGCGCAATTTGAATGGGGTGAATGAGGGTATTAATGTGGTGTTTCATCTCTCTCATGTGGGTGCGTGTACAGGGCGCGATCACTTTTCGGGTTGGGGGCTTGATTGGATTAATGTGGGGCTGACGTATTTGCCCTATTTGCAC
>JAJEAX010000183.1 GCA_022822565.1 Candidatus Latescibacterota bacterium | reverse complement strand
TCTATCTCTAACATAAGCGCGTCCTCAAAGTGTCCCATGAGTCAAATGTTCATCGAGCGCGGCACTCAGCTGCCGAAAAACCTGAGGAAATTCAGCGGCGACATCGTCTCTCTCATTGCGCTGCAGATCGAACAGCAACTGGGGACGCTCGCGCTGAAGGCGCTCTGTCTCACCGTGCGGCACATGCATCGGTTCGAAGACATCGCCCCCAATGCGCTTTGCCGGATCATAGCCACGAACCAGTTTAAAACGCCCATCGAAAACCATGCGCCAGGCACTCAGACCGGAAAATACCAGATCTCGATGCCTGCGCGTGCGGGCACCGAGATAATCGACGAGCGAACGGCTATCGAGATCATCACCGGGGGTCAGGCCGCTCCACTCGAGAAAACTGGCGGTCAGATCGAGCGTCGTCATCGGATTGTCATCGCGTCCGGAAGCCTCCACGCCCGGCCCAGCGATCACCAGCGGAACTCCCACCGAAGCCTGCAGGGGCGACAACTTTTGCCACTGGTCGTAATCGCCGAGCATCTCGCCATGGTCGCTGGTAAAGACAATAATAGTATCATCGAGATCGCCCCGCTCGCGCACGCGCTCAACGAGACGCCCGAGGCAGAGATCAAGGTGCTCGACAGTCGCGGCCCAGTTGCAGCGCACCTCCTGGTGCGTCTCGGGCGCGATATCCTCAGTGTTGAACACGGGAAGAGGAAACTCGACGGATGGCTCGCGGTACCATCGGTGCATCGACTCGGTGATGTCCCACGGATGATGGGGATTCTGCAGATTCACCTCCAAATACCACGGCCTGTCGTCGGGCGCCCGATCCAGAAGGGTGAGCGCATTGTTGGTGATCCAGGTATCGAAGTACGCATCGTCGGGAAGCGTCGTCGGGAAGGTAGCCGTCCACACGCCCTCCCGGCTTCGGCGCATGTAATCGGCAATATGCTCCTCTGCCAGGCCGCGCGCGTGCAAAAACGCCATGTACGCATCCTGAGGCACCATCTCGTTATTGCGCATCAAAATGGTCGCCTGATTCAGCCCCGCATTAAAAATAGCATCGGAAAACCCCCATGCCTCCATGCCCTGACGCCCATCGACACCGCAGTGAAACCTGGGCGGATTCCCCGACTGGTTATTGCCCACATGATGTTTGCCAGCACCCATAACGTGGTATCCGGCCTCATCGCGCAGGCGCAGGTGGTACTTAAACATATTATCGGGCGCATAGGTATTGTTGCCCCACACGCGGGTGCGGTCGTACTCCTGTCCAGATACCAGACATGCGCGCGACGGGGCACAAACGGGCGACGGGCAGACTGCGTTGGCGAGCCAGGTGCCGCGCTCGGCGAGTTCCCGCAAATGCGGCGTGCGCACCGGAATATCTGGGTTCATCTCGACCCACTCTGGCCGCTGCTGATCCGTTTGGACAAAAAGTATGTTGGGGCGTTTATCCGGCATGCGCGTTCACCACTTCTTTTTAAAATAACGCCTCTTTACCAAACGTCTCAATATGAAACCGAATGGCAGATTTTATATCCGCCAATGCCTCTTCATAAGTATCTCCCTGCCCAACGATGACCCCCTTCAATCCGAGCGGATATCCTACATAACCATCGGCATATCTTTCAACGATAATTCGAATCATGTTTTATCTCCTATCCCTTCAACACCTCGCGCAATCGCTGTGCAACAATCACATCCTCCCCCTGCTCCATCATATACGACATCACCTCTACGCCATTATCGTGGGTAAACATCTCAATGCGCGGATCGCCATCTGACAACTGTTGCTGGACCTCCTCTGGCGCAATCGGCAACACTGTGCGATCCCAGTGAACCTCCAGAATCGGCGCCACATTAGACCGCCCGGGATCTCGCACCCGCCTCGTCACCGACGGCAAATCCGCAACCGCACTGCCAATCACCTGCAACCATTGCTCCCACTCTGCCCACTCGGCATCGTGATCGCGCTGCACCCACTTCTCCACCGCCGCCAGCAGTCCCATCACCTCCTCCTTCCCCGCCTTCATCGCCCGCCCCAGCGAATGGTGCGGCGCGCCATTGGCAAACGCCGCCTGCAAAATATCCTTGCGTCCCAGCACCAACCCCGACGACTGGGGACCGCGCAAGCACTTCCCCCCGCTATAAGCCACAACATCTGCACCCGCTTGCAAATACGCATTGGGCACATCTGGCCGCTCTGCCGCGGCATCCACAAACACCGGCACACCCTTGCGATGACAAATCGCCACCACATCCTCAAGCGGAATATCGCTATGATCCGTTTGATCCCCAAAAAACGCAAACATCGCCGTGCGATCATCAATCGCAGAAGAAAGCACATCGTGATCTTCCACCTCCACCATCTCCACACCCACTGCCCGAATCGCATGCGTATAAATGTGCAAATGCCCCGGCTGGTACAACACCCGATTCTTCATCCCCGTCGTATTGGGTAATTGCCTGATCTTATCTGGATCATCACCCGCCACACACGCCGACGTCACCTGCGTCAGCGCCGCCGCGCACCCATTTGTCACCAACCCCCACTCGCACTGCATCAACTCGGCAATACGCGCCCCCACCGCATCCATCAACTCATCCAGATGCACATACGCCTTCGCCGCCTCCATCATCGCCTCGCGCACCTCGGGCAACATCAGCGAACCACTGATAATCGTATATGTCCCGCGACAGTTAATCAACGGCCGCACACCAATTGAACGATAGGTAGGAACAGTCATAGTCATCACCCTCGCACATCATGAAAAATAACGCGTGTACAAAATATAAATAGCCAGGCCAATCATCAGCAAAAAACAGAACCACAACAACAGATCGGTCTTCAAAGACGGTTTCAGGCGCTGGTCGAGATGTCTATAGCGCAAATACAGCGTCCCCCCGGCAATCAGAGGAAACTTAATTGCCCCAAAGAGATGCCCGACAGTCAGCATCCAAACCGGATTTTGAAAAAAGAAATACGCCAGAGAAGTCACCAGCGGGGACACCACTGCCCAAACGCGCAAAATGCGAACCCGGGTCTTGTAATCATTGCGCTCGATCAAACCCATCACAGACATCCCATCGGCAAAAATGCGCACCCCACCGCCCAGACCGGATATCGCCGTTGAATAAAGCACAAAAAAAGCACCCACCATAAACAACCAGAACGCCCATTCGCCAAGCGTCTGCGTGTACATATTGGAAAGCACGGGAATGGTCTCCAGACCATCGGGTTGTTTATTGAGCCGATACAACACCCCCGCGCCCAGCATATAAAACGGAACCGTCGCACAGGTCAGCAACCCCAGGGTCAAAAGCACATCGGTTTGCATCACCCGAATCCATCCCCTCGCGCGCTGAACCCAGGCATTGGACTGATCTGCCAGTCCCGAAAAACGCGCATAGCCCTTTTCCACACACCAATACGTATAAGCCATCTGTTCGCCCGAACCCACACCGGTGCCGCCATACATCGCCAGCGCTGCCAACAGCGCAAAAGCCGGAAAACCAAACGTCAGCCCACCGCGCACCTCTTCCCAGGTAATCGCATATTCGGTCAACTGCAGCAAAACAGCACAGGCAATCGTGATAAACGTAAACATAACCACCAGAACCGTCATCAGCTTTTCGAGAAAACGATACGTCCCCGTCAGAATAATCACAGACGCCGTACCAGCCAGAATAACCGTCCACCATTCCGACCCGAGAGAAGGCAGCGCCATGTGAATCGCCTGACCGGCACCCCCGTAAATACCACCGCTGATCAACTGACCGGGAATAATCCAGAGCAACCAGAAATAGATGTACCACGACACCTTCCGCCCGTTAAACGCGGGCAACTTCCCGGGCAATCGGTTAAACGCGTGCAAAAAAGGTTCGCCAGAAGCAACTGAAAAACGCGCGAGTTCCGCCTGAACAATATTCTTGCTCCAGCAACTCACCAGCACAAACCAGAGCATTGAAAACCCGACAATAGAACCCAAATTCGTCGTCAAAATAATCTCACCAGACCCCACCACAGACCCCACGAGAACCAGCCCCGGACCGAGAAACTTCAGCGTACTGCGAAGTCCTTGTGGGGGTTCCTGAACCGCCCGTGGATCCAGCGCGTAGAGATCTGGATTTTCATCTTCTCCCGATGGTTGTACAGTTTTGGATTCTTCTGGCATATACCCCCCTTGAAAACAAAAAGCCACCCGGTATGCACAGCGCATTTTCAGACAATCCAGGCCATTGGCGCTACTGGCATCGTGCTGTGCGTGCGAATCTCGGGTGGTTATTTACGTGTCGATTTGAGTATTTAACGACGGCGACGCGACCTGCGGCCACCGCGGCCAGGGCGCCGACCTCCGCCTCCTTGCGTACTCGGAGGAGGCGGCCCACCTGTTCCAGTATCGCGGAATGTAATGCGCCCCCGGTTCAGGTCATAAGGAGAGGTCTCAATCGTGACGGTATCGCCCACAACAATGCGAATATTAAAACGGCGCATTTTGCCCGACGTATAACCGAGAATC
>JAJEAX010000258.1 GCA_022822565.1 Candidatus Latescibacterota bacterium | reverse complement strand
AACATCGATTTTTGCTTGTTCAGTGATATCTACAAGGTCATCGTAATAGGCTTGTATGGATGGTGTGGCATCTGTGAGTGTTGCAAGTCCTTTTGACATGTCGGGGTCAGCGGCATACGCGATGATGAATGCATCGCTGTTGGGATTGTTGCGTATGTCGGCGAGTTTTTCGTCTAATGATTTTTTCATTTGTGTCCTTTTCCTGTTTTGTGAATTAAGATCACATCGGCTCCGATGAATTCGATTTCTGATTCATAGGTTTTTCCCAACCATTCAAATGTGGTTTTTGAAAAAAAACAGATGTGTGTTGGGTCTCTTTTGTAATGCCAATTTTCAAATGCGGGTTTGTCGATTGCGAGTTTGGTCATGATGCCGAGTATGCCGTTCGGTTTTATAAGGCGATAAAGTCTTTGTAATTCATATTGCGGGTTTTTCAGGTGTTCGACGACTTCTGTTGCGGTTACAAAGTCGTATTCGCGCTGGAAGACTTCGGGGTTGTGCGCGTAAAATTTGTCGTATATTTCGACGGTATGTCCATGCTCTTGAAGCATAAGGGATAATGTTGGTCCGGGACCGCATCCAAAATCCAGGCCGTGCGCGCGTTTGGACAGGCGCGCGTTCAAGGGGTTGCAAATCCGCGATAAAAATGCTCTGTATTGTAGGTCTTTGGGGTCATTTTTGTGCAGGTCGTAGCGTTGTTTTTCCTCTTTTTTAGATAGGTGAAAAATTTTGGGGACAAAGATCAGGGAACAATCCGTACAGGTCAGATATTCTCTGAGTGCGTCGCGGAGATAGTGGGTTGTGTTCTGGCTTTTGCAAAGCGGACAGAGATCCGATGGGGAGTTGTACATGATGATAGATTAAATGATGTGGGGTCTCAAAATCCCATTGTATTATTCGCGCAATCAGAATATCTTTGGCTCCGACCCTGCATAAGGTAACAATTTATCCATTTTTCACAATACACAAAACGGAGATTTTCATGACTGGTTACGATGCTATGGCGCGTGTGCTCAAGGCAGAAGGCGTTGAGTTTCTGGTGGCTTTTCCCCATCAACACCTCATTGAGTCCGCGGCCAAAGTGGGTATTACCCCTATTATTTGTCGTCAGGAGCGCGCGGGTGTCAATATGGCCGATGGTTTTAGTCGCGTGTCTAACGGAAAAAGGTTTGGCGTTTTTACGATGCAGCAAGGTCCCGGCGCGGAAAATGCGTTTGGGGGGGTGGCGCAGGCGTTTGCAGATTCGGTGCCTGTGTTGCATTTGCCCGGTGGGGAATCGCTGTTGCGTCAGGGTATTCATCCCACGTTTGAAGCGGTGCGGAATTACCGTCATATTACGAAGTGGGCGGCGCAAATATACGCGGTGGAGGATATTCCGGTTATGCTGCGTCGCGCGGTTGTGCAGATGAAGAGCGGGCGTTTGGGTCCCGTGTTGCTGGAGATGCCCAGAGAGGCTATGGCTGCCGAATATCCAGGAGAGGATGTCGCTTATACGCCGGTTCAGACCCGGCGTTCCGCGGCTGCGTCTGAAGATGTGCGCGATATGGTTACAGATCTTCTCAAGGCTTCGCGTCCGGTTATTATTGCCGGGCAGGGGGTGTTGTATGCCGAAGCGACGGAGGAGTTGATTGAGTTTGCCGAGTTGGCGAGTGTTCCAGTGATGACGACGCTTGCGGGCAAGAGTGTTTTTCCAGAGACGCATCCGCTGTCACTGGGCACTGGCGGGCATACCTATACGTTGATGGTTAAGCGGTTTTTGGAGTCGATGGATTTTGGGATGGGGATTGGTACGAGTTTTACGCGCAATACATTTACCACGCCGATGCCCGAGGGGGTTCCCCTGGCTCAGGTGACGAATTGCGCCGAGGATATGGGTAAGGATTACGAGATTGTATTGGGCGCACTGGGAGATGCGAAGATCGTGTTGCGGCAGATGATTGAAGAGGTGAAGCGGCAAGTTGGCGAGGGTGGGCGCGAGAATGATGCCGAGGATCGGGTTGCGGCTGTGACCCGGGAGTTTGCCGATCTGTGGGAGCCGCATTTTACGTCCGATGAGATTCCGATTAGTCCTTATCGGGTGATTCGAGAACTGGAGAATGCGGTCGATGTGGGCAATACGATTATTACCCACGATTCGGGGTATCCGCGCGATCAACTCGTTCCGACGTGGAAGCCCGTGTCTCCGCGCGGGTACCTGGGGTGGGGCAAGTCAACGCAGTTGGGCTATGGTCTGGGGCTGGCGTTGGGCGCGAAGTTGGCGGCGCCGGAGAAGCAGGTGATCAATTTGATGGGCGATGCGGCGTTTGGGATGGCGGGGCTGGATCTGGAGACGGGTGTTCGTGCAGAGATTCCGATTTTTACGGTTGTGCTCAATAATGGCGTGATGACGAAGTACGATTCGCATATGCCGTATGCTTCAGATCGCTTTGGGAGCAATGAGATGAGCGGGAATTACACCCAGGTGAGCGCGGGTTTGGGCACACATGCCGAGCGCGTGGATACGCCCGACGAACTCGCGCCCGCGATCCACCGCGCACTCGCCGCGAATAGAGAAGGCAAAACCGCCGTGCTGGAGGTTATGACCAAGGCTGAGCCGAATGTCCCGACGTGATTTGGTGTGAGTGTTTTAGGATAGGTAAGTAGTCATTCAGGAGTTTTTTGGGTATATTCATACACGCGCAGGACAACGCCAGTAATCCAGAAGGTTTTTTGCTATTTTCTCAGATCATAGGAGGTGGTTCGGCATGAACGGTGTTTTCATTTATTGGGATAATTCCAATATTTTTCATGAGGCACAACGGTTGGCACAGGAGCGACGCGAAGGCCCCAATGCCCGTTATCGCGTGCGTATTAACGTTGACAATATACTGCGCCTGGCGCATGCCGACCGCCCTTTGAAGAAGGCATTTGCCGCTGGCTCTGTACCGCCGGAGATGCGCCAGTTGTGGAATCGGATGGAGAGCAAGGGGGTGGAGGTTCATCTATTTGACCGCGGCGAATCTGCGCGTGGCGAACAGGAGATGCCCGACCGGGTGTTGCAGTTGCGGATGCTGGAAGATGCGCTGGATTACAACGGGAATCCGGGTATCGTGGTGTTGTTGACGGGGGATGGCGCAGGGTATCTGGAAGGCGCGGGTTTTCACAGTACATTGGAGCGCATGCACAAGCGCGGTTGGCGAGTGGAAATCCTTTCCTGGGCGCATTCCTGCAACCAGCGGATGCGCAAGTGGGCACGAGAAAACGGCGTATTTGTCGCGTTAGATGACTTCTACGAGGCGATTACGTTCATGGAGCCGTCCAGACCAGGGGCTGAACTCGCGTCCCCACGAGATTCCGCGGAACTGGACTTGTCAAAAAGGTCAATGGCTTGATTTCGCAACACCTTTGTCCATGACAAACTTCAGGTTCCGTAGATAAATTCTTCCCCGATCTTCCATACTCCTTTCTCGCGAAAAGCGGGAATGGTCTGGCGACGAGCGGCGTTGGTGACAGCGGGTGCCGAAAGTCCATTCTGCCTGATATAATCCGATAGCTTGATGATTGCCTCTCCCTTCAAATAGCTCAGTCGCTTGTGCAGCGACTCTGTGAGAGCAAGTGATAGAATCCCTTCCATCGTTCTGGTCGTTCTGCTATCTCCGTAGTCTCTGAATGCCCGATAGTACGTCTCCTTCTCAGAGTTGCGGATGATAAGGCGCGGCAGACCGAGTTGCAGGAGTTGAAAGTTGATGAGGACCCGTCCCATGCGGCCATTGCCATCGCAAAAGGGATGGATGGTCTCGAAGTCCAGATGAAATCGGGCAATTTTATCCAGGAAGTAGGTGTCGAGGGTGCTGGAATACTCGACGAGGATATTATCGATCATGCGCTCCACATGCTCGGGTGCTGGCGCAATATGAGTGCCCACCCGCACGTACTCTCCCTGCTGGCGAAAGCGACCTGCAATGTCATCGTTAATGCCGCCGATAAGCATCTGATGCAAGAGTAGCATCAGGTCTTTGTTCAGTTCGCTATCTTTCGCTCTGTTGCGCTTATATTCTGTGACACGAGCCAGGTTTTTCGCCTCAAAGACTTCCCGCACAGATACATTCCGAGATAGCATTTGCTCCAACAGGATTTTCTCTGTTTCATTGAGGGTGAGGGTAGAATTTTCAATGGCGTTTGAGTTGTACACGCTCTCGGGTATCTCTACTTCGTCAATCATCGACAGCAGCGATTCTTTACCCTGACGCAAGATATCGTACTCTCGTTTCAGAGTCTGGATGCGGTTTTTTATCGGTTGTGTGCTTGCCATATCATTAGAATACCCTATTCACGGTATATTGTCAAATTTTAGTGAATAGATGGGTAAAAATGGATTATATTCACGGTATATTGCCAATTTTTAGTGAATGAATAGGTCAAAATGGGTGCCATTCACGGTTTTTCAGGTCAAGTATGTGGTATTACGACCTGGCTCAAGCCATGCAGAAGGCCGACGAGATTCGCGTTGAGCGCGTCGCATTTATTTGATTTCTTCTGCTTTTGTATATCTATCGAACCTCAAGATTGTGTCGAATTGCAGCATCGATGACATGAGGTTCATAGGTGACACAGCGATTTGTTTGAAACTGGCCATCGCCAGTTGTACCCCGCTTGTCAGCAATTTCAAGCCTATGCAGACGAAATCTGTCCTTACTCAGAGATTCATGCGCTGCCATTACGCATTCAAAACTATGCGTGGTGGCAAATATCTGCGTACGGAACTGCCTGGCCGCTTCATCAATAACCCGCCAGACATCGGGCAGTACAGAGTGGTGAATCCCAATCTCAACTTCATCTACCAGAACCACACCATCCGGTACGGAAGATATAGCCAAAACAAGGCGCGCAATTTTGGTCATGCCTTCGCCCATTACAGACAGCGGTACCAGTTCGGACAATCCGATGTCCCCCCAGATCAAGGGGATACCGCTGGAGGAATTGTCTTCGATGCTTTGCAGTTTTGGCTCGATAACTTGTAGAGCTTTTAAGATCAGATCCTCCTGTTTCTGCCGTCTCAATCTTCCCAACCTTATGGCATCTTCCTGGATATTTCCAATTCGAGATGAGAGCATTATCACTTGAAATGGAAAATTTATGGCAGGCTGATTGACCTCAAATCCTTGTCCTGTCATACGTATATGGCTTTTAACCGATTTACTTGAAGAACCGCTATACTGAAATACGAGTGAACGTTCGTCAAACCCGTTTGTCACTGAAGTTCCATTCGTACGATTAAGAGAAAATTCAGTGGTGGTCTGCCGCTTCAATGAAATTTCCAAATTCAATTGCCCATGCGATATATGATCTGCCTCAATCTCAACGCACCGTCCTATGTCTAGATCGGAGAAAAGTTGTTTCCAGAAAGGATCACCGGTCGAAATATCGCTTGGCTTCAGGCCACGAATAACATTGTCATTTATGGCTACTTGCGCGTTTCCGCCTCCAGATAGGAGAAAAATTGCTTCCAGTAAACTGGTCTTGCCGGAATTGTTTTTGCCAACAATGAGGTTAATACCGCTCAAAGGGTCAATTTTGAGTGCGTTGAAGCCGCGAAAATTTCGTATCTGCAAGCGTTTCAACATCCCTTTTGTTCCTCGTTTATAGAGATAATCTCATTGAATACGTCTTGCACCTTGTTTCAACACGTAATTCGCTATTTTTTTCCCCGTCTTATTTGGCCCGGCAAAGATAAGGTAGTACAGAGGGCGACCTTTGGCGTTTTGAATTTCTCTTGCGGAGGAAACATGGGGAAAAACATCCTGGAGCCGTTTGCGATACCACTTCACGAGAACGTCACCAGAGTTTTGTCTTTTAGCGGGCTTGCCACCGAACATATCTTCTTGGTGTGCATAAAGCTGGTCGTACCATTTGTCGGTTCCGAAGTACTGGTCGAGTTTGTTGCGTTCTGCTGATGTGAATTCACCACTTCTTTTGAGTAAGCGCTGGATAGCCATGCCCACGGGAAAGTTGATGAAAATTTCAATAGCCTTGGTCTTGCCTATTTTGGCAATGGTGTCCCACGGGACCTGCATACCAAAAGGATCCAGGAAAATGACGCCACGCCACTCCTTCCACTGAATTTTCTTTAGCCGGTCAGACAGATATTCATTGCAGTCTTGATTACGCAGGTGGATCCGGCCAGTACTATCATAGTTCTCTTTTAGCTCTTTGAGTTGATTCAGACGATGTTGATCATTTTCAATGAATATATAGTCCGTAAAAGGATTTTTGAGCTGCAGGGCAACAAGAGGAGACCCACTAATATACTCAGTTTCACCTGCATCCTCCGCAGCATGCTCGGCGATTTCAAATAATGATTGTTGAGTGGAATCGTTTATTTGCTGTTGGCGGACTTTAAGCGTTCCCGGTCCCGCAAAGGCATCAATATAGAAGTAGCCTTTGGGCCATTGCCTTTGCTTCCTTCGGTCACTAAGAATAGTAGTGTAGGCATGGAGATACTTTCGGAGACATTCCAGCTTCTCTTTTGCCCAGGGGCCGACCTCCATGGGGGTACTTGAATCATCACGCGGCGCGCCAGCCACTTGTAATGAAGTGCCGAGTATTTGATTGTGTTTTATATCGGGATACTCCTGCCATTGTCGCCCGTCCAGCGTATTGCCGCCAGCCTTGGGCGTGCGCCCCCCCCACTGCTTAAAGAAGAAAGCGACATGTTGCGCCTGACATTGATCGCGCAATTCACGCAACCACTCTACTTTGACCGGACGCGCCCCTGGTCCGCTCTCGCCTCCTGCGATTACCCAATGAATATCCGTAAGATCCAACGGGCCAAGCGCGTCAAGCAACGGCTCAAATGAAACAAAGCGCGTTGAGGCGTTGGTCTGTTTCAAGTGCCGCAGACGCGTCATGGCCGCGGTGTCTTCGATAGAGACACCGAGCCAGATATGTGGCGGAGCGGGCAGGCTCTCATAGCGTTGACGGACAAAATCGCGCATCAGCGAACTGCGTTTGGTCAGCACTTGATAGATGTGCCAATTCGCCTGCTCCATTGTATCAAATACGCGATGGATGTATTGAGTTGGTATGTCCTTATGGAACAGATCGCTCATCGAATTGACAAAGATGAGTTGCGGACGCCGCCAGTGCTTGGGTTCCTCAAGACGTTTGGGACGAAGTGTGAGATCAAAACCCGTCTCAAAAGGATGTCCCTTAACGCCTCGAAAACGCTCCGATAATCGCTCCGCATAGCAATGATCGCAACCTGCACTCACTTTTGTACATCCAGTGACCGGGTTCCAGGTGCTGTTGGTCCACTCAATAGTGCTTTTGCGCGACATGTAATACCCCTGTGTGTCATTTGGAATAACAAAACAAATTACTGCACATAAGTATAGTTTATTCTTGCATAAAGGGCAAGTATGGAGTATTTTGATTTTGTAAGGAATTGAAAATTTATATGGTCGTCGTAGAGTTTGGAAGGCCACTTGCCGAGGAAAAAAATGAGTGCTCTTGATAAATTCCACAATAAGGCTATGGAAGTGGCATTTTTCGCTGACCAAGAACGGCGGCGGGGTAATGAGAAACGGGCGACAAAGTTGTTTGAGCAGGCACTGGAGTTGGAGCTTAAGGCCCTTGATGAGATAACCGAGCCTGTGGAACCGACATACTCGATACTACACCGCAGTGCCGGATGGCTGGCTTTGGACTGCAATAAACCACGCTTGGCAGAGCAACTGGCCTGCAAAGCCCTTGCTGGAGAACCTTATCCGAAAATCGCTAAGGAACTGCGCGACCTGCTGGTGAAAACCTACGCACGGATGCACGGCAAACCTAAGGGTGCTGCTGTAACCGAAACCGCTGATGACTAACCGCCCTTACAAGCGAGTTATTTGGGCATGTATTCAGATTTCTACAACGACAAGTGCTTTCTCTGATGCCCATCACTCCAAAAATCCAGGAGGTTAATCAATGTGGATGTACTCCCATTGTAATGGAATGGACCTATATAGCCGTTACTTAAACGTGGGTCTTTACAGGGATACGCCTCTCGCCATCGGGAGTTCTGCGAAGGTTTCCCATGGATGGTTTGGTCAATATCTTAAAGACAGATTAGAAATCCAGCGGATACCCTATGGCCTTTCAATTGAAGATATGATTGTCAAGCGTGCGCTAATTCCCGATTTATTCGTCGAGTTGCCTTCCGAATATTTTTTGCTTAGCGAAGACTCCGAAATGTCAGAAGCGTTGAAACATGCCGATTACCATAGAGTAGAGATTTCTACCCAAGGTGACTGGTCACTTGAATCTCTTTTGCACCCTTATGATGGGGAACGGAAAAGAGATTTTGTTGATCGGTTCTCAAAAAAAATCCCTCGTACTCTAAAAAAGGAGAAGCATCCTAATGGAGATGCTTTCCGAGCGTATGAAGCATATTTTTCCTATTGGAAAAGCTACGTATTCGTAGAAGCCCTCGATGGTTACGACAATATTGATGAATTTCTATCGTGGAAGACAGGTCGAGAAATTTTGATATCGAGATTTACAGATGTGAGCCAGCAGTGGGAAGAGAATTACAAGAATGTTTTCACACGACTCTCCTTTTACAGAACAGCCAAAACAATTTTGACCCTGTGGGAAGCCCCTCGCATTTCAATTACCTATCAGGAACTTTCAGAGTTTATCCAAAAGGTAACGGATTGTAATTCTGAATTGCTAGAAC
>JAJEAX010000127.1 GCA_022822565.1 Candidatus Latescibacterota bacterium | reverse complement strand
AATTTTGTTATATTACAAAGCGCAGAGAGCAATGTCGTTCTCTGCGCTTTCTTAATACAGGAGATTTTATGGGAATAGATAATCTGCGGTCGGCAATGCCCGACTATGCGCGAGACATTCGATTGAACCTGGGATCGGTCATATCTGCGTCGCGTCTCGACCCGGCAATGGCCTGGGGATCCGCACTTACAGCAGCACTGGTATCAAAAAATGCACAGGTAATTCAGAACATCGCCGAAGACGCACAGGCCGTTATGGACGAACAACACATAAAAGCAGTAAAATCTGCCGCTGCCATGATGAGCATGACCAATGTGTGGTATAAATTCACCGATCTCATTCAGGATGACGAAATAAAGAAACAGCCGCCCAAATTGCGAATGAATGCCGTATTGACCCACGGCGGTGTCGATCGCGCATTGTTCGAAGCGTGGAGTCTCTCGGCAAGCGTGGTAAATTCGTGCGGCATTTGTGTAAACGCACACGCATCGCAATTGAACAAACTGGGCATTGACGCACAACAAATCGCAGACATCGCCCGCATTGCCACCGTAATAAAATCAGTGGCTGATACACTGTCCTTCGAAGCACTATCCAATGGTTAAACATGTCCATTCAAGAACGCGCAAAATACGGTGCCGAAGCATTTGATGGACTCGCGGGCAGCCTGCCCCAACCCTTTCCGCGCACCATGGGTCCAAACTGCCAGACATACCTCCAGGAAGTCGTCACATCGGGCCTACAATGTGACATGGTTCGGCGATTTGAAGCCTCTTTCGAAAGCGAAATGGGCATCAAACACTGCATCGGCACGCCCGGATGCACCGCAGCACTCAACATACTCGCAGCCGCACTCAATATGGAACCTGGCGATGAAATCATCGTATCGCCCATCACCGACTACGGCACGGTCATGGGACTGCTAAAAGAAAACTACATCCCGGTCTTCCCCGACACCGAACCCGGCACACCGCTCATCAGCACCCAAACCATAGCCCCCTGTATCACCAACCGCACGCGGGCCATTCTCGCCGTCCACATAACCGGACTCATCTGCGACATGGACCCCATCCGTGCCCTGGCAAAAAAACACGGCCTGACCGTCATTGAAGACGTATGTCAGGCCGTATTTGGCACGTACAAAGGCCGCCTTGCAGGCACCCTCGGCGACGTCGCTGGCTTCTCATTCGACTCCGAAAAAACGCTCGGCTCCGACGTCGGTGGTTGTGTCATTACAGACGACGATGAACTCGCCGAACAAATTCGGTTCGTCGGTCAAAGCAGAGGCGGACAAATGGTTGAGGGCCTGGGACGCGTACACGCCGTAAATGGATACGCGCTCCGCATGACCCAATCGACCGCCGCCATCACCCTTGCACAACTCGAAATCATCCGCCCGGCCGTTGCACATATCGACCGCATGATTCGCCTCATCACCGACAAACTCGCCGAAATACCCGGCATCATCCCACTATCCATACCGGACTACATGGAAACCTATTCCTGCTGGATGGCCGGATTCAGTATCGATCCCAATGCTTTTACATGCGACGCCGAATCCTTTGCACAGCAAGTCGCCGATGCAGGACTCACCGGAGCCGGACTCGGCAAATACTACCTCATGCCCGCCGCACTACCCTTCTTAACAGATAAAGCAAAAAAGCACCTCTTTCCCTTCTCCAAACCCCCGGCATCCCACACCTACACTTACGGCGCAAACACCTGTCCCAATGCCCGGGACTTTCTCGACAACTTCATCCGCTGGACGACCTTCTGCGAAAAATATCAACCCGAACACTGCGACCTCGTCGCCCAAATCGTCGCCACCGTCGCCGACCAGAACCGAGCCTAACGCACCATGCCCCACACCTCTACCTTAAACGCCCGGTATTATCGCGCCCTGCCCATCGACACCCCCGGCTACGAATCTGTCTGCCTCGAATTACCCGTAAAAAAAACCGCCCTGATCGGCCTACACTGCTGGAACATCGGCTGTCCAGATGGTCCCTCAACTGACCCCAACTACTGCGTGGGCATGGGCTGGCCGCAAGCAACTGCCGAAGCCGCGCGCATCATGGCCGAAGTCATACGCCCCGCCATGGACATCGCGCGCAAAATCGGAATGCCCGTCTGCCATGTCGAAACCGATTGGATGTCGGATCAATATCCCCACATCCCTTCCCGACGCAAAGAAACATCACAACCAGAGCCCAAAAATCGCGCACGAACCATGCGAAACCGCGCACATGGCCCGAACTACCTCACAAAATCGCCGCTTGCAAACATGAAACGGGCCGCAATCGTCTCCCCGATGCGAAACGAACCCCTCGTCTTTTACACCGACGCACTCGACACCTACCTCAAAACGCGCGGCATCACAACCCTCATCTACACGGGATTTGCAACCGACATGTGCATCCTCGGTGCCGAAGGCGGTGCCAGAGACATGCTCGCCCGCGGATATCAATGCGTCCTCATGCGCGACGGAACTGTCGGCGTGGAAACCCCCGACACCTATCCCGAAAAATTGGCTACCCGTTACGGTACGCACATCTTCGAGTGGCAACTGGGGTACAGCACCACCTTTCGAGATTTCGCCCAGGCATTTTCAGCCTGACACTGGAGAAAAACATGGCCCTCACAATATGCCCGTGGAAACACAACAAAACCTGGGTCTATTCCATCACCTATGACGAAGCCCTCGTCGATCTACACCAATTCGCAATCCCCATCCACGAAGAATACGGCATCCCGGGACACGTAGAAGTCGTCGTCGGGCAACTGGGCGAAACGCGCAACCTGGGCAACTCCAGCTACAATGGCTATCGCCACATGAACGCCGACGAACTCAAAGACCTCCTCGCCCGGGGCTGGGGGATTGGCAATCATTCATGGAGCCATGAACTCATACAGCCCGACATGGTTGACCTGGAAATCGGCCGCGCAAAAGACGTACTCGAAGCCGCCATTGACGCACCCGTCGATCTCTACTGCGCGCCCGGAAACAACGCCAACATGTCGGACCACGTCCTCAAAGCCTGTCGCAAACACGGCTACCTCGGCGCAATGAGCCTGACCGATGCCCTCAACCGCCCGAACACCCCGCTCTTCTGGATCAACCGCACGGCATTGCACGAACAGTATTACGCTCCATTCTTCAGCGAATACGACCCATTCCGCAACATCCGCCATGCACAGGCGCAAAACGGCTGGATCATCGATTATTGCCATTGCCCATTGGAAAAACCCATCCACCCCAACAAAGACTGCTCGCATCCACAACTCAGAAAAAGATTTGAAACCATCCTCACAGAAGGCGGAGACAACGTCTGGTGCGCCGTACCCGAAGAAGTAATCTTCTACCACCAGACCAGACGCCACACGCAGATCGAAACAATCTCCGACTCAAAAACCCAAAAGCACTATCGCCTCCACCTCCACAACCTGAGCAACCGCGTCACCTGCCGCACGCTCACCCTCCACGCCGACGTACCCGCCCCCTGGTGTCGCCATCCCAACGTATGGATCGACGGACAACCCCACCTCGCACACCTGATAGAACCGAGAAAATTGCAAATCACGATCACCGTCACAGACGGCATGGAACTCGTCTTTCAAGACCCAGGCGCAATTAGTCAAGCCTCACCCTGACCCCTCTCTCCCGAAGCACCGGAATATGCGTATTAATCGAAACATTGCTCAGGGGATTATCCCTGAAATCGATCAAACTGTTTTCGCCACGCAATCCCGCATTCGCCACCAGAGGTGATAAATCCGAAACATCGCAATCCCAACCATGCACCCTTCGCAGCCTGGGCAAACCCGACAGCGGCGAAAGATCCGAGACCGCATTGTTATTCAGAGCCAATCCCCCCAACGCAGTCAAAGTCGATAGTGGAGAAATATCCCAGATGAGATTATTACTCACATCCAGCCACCTCAACTCGGTCATACCCGACAGCGGCGAAAGATCCGAAACATTGTTGGTATAGAGATGCAGCGTTCTCATCCTGGTCAAACCCGACAGAGGAGAAAGATCCAAAATAAAAGAATTCCCACTAAGATCCAGTACTCTCAATTCTATCAAGTTGGACAAAGGAGATATATCAGCTATTGTATTGCGAAAGAGGTTCAACTCTGTCAGCTTGATCAAACCCGACAGCGGCGAAAGATCCGAGACCGCATTGCTATTGACGCGACCGCCATTCGCCAATACATAGCCGAGATTCAGCACAGTCAGTTCGGTAGCGTACTCAATCCCCGTCAAATCGCGAACCCTTGAATTCGGTGCTTCGAGACGCGTCAACGTCGCCATCTCAGCCGCAGTAATCGCCTCTCCCCTCGCCTTATTCAAAGAATCCTCAATCACCGCACGCAGATGGACATCCGGAATCGTTATTCCCTCGCCCTTCTTATGAGCACCAGCATCGCATTCGCCATAGCTGACGAAGCAGAGGCCGAGAACAATCAAGAAATACCGGTAGATCATGGAAACAGTCCTCCAGCGTCATATAACCCCATACAACGGCCCGCCCGATGCCCCGAGCGCCTCTACCTTTTTTGTAATATTGGGATCTTCAACAAGCGGGGGCGCGTGGTGGGGCTTATGGCGCGCATCAATAATCAGCGCCCCATTGCAGCCCCAGTGTTTGTGTTCAATAAAGCTATCAATACCGTAAATATCGTGCGAGGGATTGGAACGGGTAAAAGTAACCCAGAGAAAATTGTTGAGCGTGCGCGAACAAAACGCGCTGTCATTGACAATGAGGATAAGCGGCAAACCATCGAGAGATTGAGACGCGAGTGCCTCACTCAAACGAACTGCATCCTTACCCCCCTGATCGACATCTTTGAAATCGGGCCCCTCAACAGCTGCGATACCGGGCAGGGCAATCGCGGGATTCTTAAAACCATCAGGCAGAGCCAGATCGCCCGGAATCTCGCGCCACAAATCGCGTCTCTTCGCACCGGCTGCGGCGATCACGACTTTGGAACCCTCATTAAATCCCGTACCCGAATAATCCAGCGTATCAATCGTCGTACGGGTTTGAAAGTGGAGATCGCGCCGCCAATCCACCCGCTCGAGAACGTGAATAAAATAAGAGCCTATATCGTGCGTATTCAGATGGGGATTATCTTCACCCGCACAAATAAAAAGATACTTTGCCAAAGAGCACGCACCAAAACCGAGCAACGCATTGGCCAGCGTGAGAATCTCCTGCGGTTGTCGCTCTCGGTAAGGCACATAGCGTTCCGAACCAATGGCAATAAGCAAAGGATGAACACCCGCCGCATCCACAGCGTTAATAGACTTGAGACCGGGAATCTCGACGGGAACCATCGGACCGGTAATCTCGTGAATAAGCAAACCAAATGCCGTATCTTCCTGCGGGGGGCGCCCCACAACCGTAAAGGGATAAATAGCGTCTCGCCGGTGCCAAACATCTTCCACGTGGAGAACGGGAAAATCATGCGCCAGGCTATAATACCCCAGATGATCGCCAAATGGACCCTCGGGTTTGGTTTCACCTGGATGCACGGTACCCGTAATAACAAAATCGGCCTCAGTAGAAATAACACAGCCATTCCTGCGCGCATAGCGAAACCGACGCCCGGCCAGCCCCCCGGCAAAAATAAGCTCGGACAAACCCTCGGGCAAAGGCATAACAGCGGAAAACGTATGCGCGGGCGGTCCCCCGATAAAAATACTCACGCGCAAAGGCTCTCCGCGCCTGAGTGCATTGGCATGATGAATCCCAATATCGCGGCGGATCTGGTAGTGCAGACCAACTTCTTCGTTCTGCATATACTCATTGCCCGAAAGCTGGATGCGATACATGCCCAGATTCGCATTCATAACACCCGGCTGGTCGGGATCCTCAGTATAAACCTGGGGCAAAAGAACAAAAGGACCGCCATCGTCGGGCCAGCACTGAACCTGAGGAAGTTGATCAATACGCGTACTCTGTTTGAGCACCGCGCCAGAACGCACCCTTCTCGGCAACGTATTAAATGCGATACGCGCAATCCCCAATGCCCGCCAGGGCGCGCGAAGAAACGCAACCGGATCGGCTTTGGCATCAACAAGGCGTTGAACCCATCCCAGAGTTGACCGAAACAGAAAACGCGAGCGATCGAGCGTGCCAAAAAGATTGGAAACCGCCGGAAACGGACTATCTTTCACATTCGCATAGAAAATCGCCGGACCATTGGCCTGAAAAACGCGGCGATGGATCTCCGCCATCTCCAGATAGGGATCCACCTCCTGTTCAATGCGGATGAGATGACCATTGCGCTCGAGATCGTCAACGCACTGTTTGAGGGATTTGTATCGCATTGTAGTATATTGTTAGAGGTTCAATGTTGATATGTAATATAGTACTGAATACCAATTTAAGAGACAATTCTTAAATTACTGTAAGGAGGACCCCTTAATGACATCATTTCGAGCACTGGTCGTACGCGAAGCAGAGGATCGTTTTTTGAGATCAGTAGAAAACCGACAAATAGATGAACTACCCGAAGGCGAAGTATTGATCCGGGTGCGCTATTCCTCGTTAAATTACAAAGACGCCCTATCCGCAACCGGGCACCGCGGCGTAACGCAGGCATATCCGCACACCCCGGGCATAGATGCAGCGGGAGAAATCGTCGAAAGCACAGTTGCCGACTATAAACCTGGCGACAGAGTACTGGTCACGGGCTACGATTTGGGAATGAATACGCCGGGTGGATTTGGACAATACATCAGAGTACCCGCGCATTGGCTGGTCAGACTCCCCGAAGAATTGACCACAAAAAAAAGCATGGGATATGGAACAGCGGGATTTACAGCAGCACTATCAGTCCATCACATCATCGAAACAGGCGTGACGCCCGACCAGGGCGACATCGTCGTAACCGGCGCAACCGGCGGCGTGGGCAGTCTCGCAGTGGCGATATTAGCAAAAAACGGCTTTCGAGTAGTAGCAGCCACCGGAAAAGCGTCAGAAACGGACTTCCTGAAAGGACTCGGCGCTTATGAAGTCATAGACCGGCGCACATTGGACGACAGCACGGGACGGCCCATCCTATCGGGCCGCTGGGCAGCGGCAATAGATACTGTTGGCGGAAACATTCTATCAACACTCATCAAAACAACGCAATATCACGGCGTAATAACCTGTTGTGGCCTGGTCGCATCCCCCGAACTGCACACCACAGTATATCCATTTATCCTCCGCGGCGTAAAACTAATCGGCATCGACTCTGTCTTATGCCCCATGGACCTCAGACTAAAAATCTGGCAACATATCGCCACAGATTGGAAAATCAACACCCTGAACAACATAATCGCAGAATGCGACCTGGAAGACCTGAATGCCCAAATAGATCGCATCCTATCCGGACAAATGCGCGGACGGATCGTGGTCAAACTATAAACTCTCAATCACAATCCCCCGACTCCTCTTCAGCGCATCGAGGGGATCTGGAATATCCGGCTTGAGTTCGAGGCTCATATTCCCGGCATAATTGGCCGACTGAAGCGCGGCAAAAGTCGATTGCAGCACCTCTCGCGTAAGCACCCCATCGCACAGACCCAGATGCAGATCCTCCTCCCCATCATTATCATCGAGATGAACATAACCCAGACGATCTCCTGCCAGTGCGATCATATCCGCGGGATCTTCATTCGCCATCTGTGCGTGCCCAATATCAAAAAGCAGATACAGATTGGGATGGCCGATCTCCTCGAGATAAGTGAGCGTAAACGGCACCGTCGGCAAAAACGTACCCGGAAAATGTTCAACAGCGAGCTTGATGCCTGCATCTTGCGCCCGATCCGCCAACACGCTCAAAGACTCGGCAAACAGATCGGCATCATCGCCCTGAGGCACCAGGTACGCCGTCGTAGCACCCAGCCGAGCGCCGTGTTCAAATGCGCGACAAATATGATCGCGTGCGGATTGTGGATCATCCCCTGTAAGGGACATCCCCTCGGGCATATCGGCAGAAGCGGCAATACACGAAACAGCGAGACCGAGATCCTTCGTCCGTTGTTGAAGATCGGAGGTCCGAAGCCAACCCGGGCGAATATCAATATGCGTAAACCCCGCATCGGCAACCTGTTCTAAAGCGAGTTCCTCGGCACAGGTCAGTGCCCATATACATGCAGCGAGCGACATAGTAGGCTCCTTTGAAAAATAAAAATCGAACCCCAGGCGAAAATCGTCTGGGGTTTTTGTGTGTTATAAATTGGGAAATCAGATCACGCATCTAACATGCGCTGAAATGCCTCAAGGCTGGACACTTGTATCGCCGCACGGTGCAACTGCTTCAGGCGTTGCAAATCGTCAATCGCGGCAATGCGCGTGGATAGAGGGTGTGCTTCGCTCAGGTCAAATCGAATCTCCAACACTTCAAGAATATCTTCAACGGCGCGTTGCCTGCCCCCTTGCTCAATACCTTGTTCAATGCCTTGCTCAATACCTTGTTGCTTAATGTATTGTGCAAATGATGACTCGCGCATAATAGCGTCCATAAGACCCTCCTGTAATAGAATACGATTGATCAGTCTCTGATCATACTCTAACCCACTCAATATCATCAACCTGCCCAAAAAGTCAACCTTTATTGATTCATCCACCGGCAGCGCATTTGTCGCGTCAACACAGTGACGCAACCACATCTCTGAATCTATCCCAACAGGACGTTTCATCAACGATGCAAACGGAAACAAGCCCGAAGGTCCGCCATCAATAATCTCCTGTCCCTCTATCTCACTCAACCGAACCACTGTGTATTTAATCACAACAAGATGGCCGGATATTTCATGAATAAAGTACCCCGGATCGCGCCGACCTGCACTGCGCCGCAAGTAGATCACACTGGAATAAATCGGCAAGTTGTGACGCTCTATCGCACGTATAATATAGCCCGCCATGCGGAGCGGCATAGATGGATCGTCAGCCGTTTGAAACTCGTGATGTATCAATGCCTCCTTACCTGCGATATGAACGCGGATGAGGCTATCGGTATGTCGTGTTTCAACTGTCTTTTGCTCTGTGTCGAGTATGCCGAGGACTTCTACATCGTCCTGTTCAAATGTGAGTCGGATGAAGTCTTTGGGGTAGGTCTGGATGAGATGTTTGGAGATGGTGTCATATTCGGCCATGTGGAATGCCCTGAGTCTGATGGGTGAATTTTACACGCAACAGTCAGACCCTGAGCAAATATCGAGCCAACGTCACAGAAATTGAGCGATAAATTGTATAGACAGAAGCTCAAGTCCCTTCATTATGCTTTTAATATGCTGTATTGCGTCCTTAATTTAAATATAAGGATCGTCTTTGGAGGCACATACAAACGGAACGCGCCGGAATGCAAAAATGTAAGTTCTGAGCTATGAATGGGCGGTCATGTGAAAGATATGTACCGCTACCTCGCGCCTCACAACCCCTGATTCTTTTCTCTCAACGACCATGATCTATCCGGATTATGATATAGCCACTGCTCCATATTTTCTTTAATCCGGGACCATTCCGTATCCAGCATGGAAAACCACGTCGTATCCCGATTGCGGTCTTTGACAATCATATGCTGGCGAAAAAGCCCTTCATAGGTGAACCCCAGGCGGAGCGCGGCAGATCGCGAGCGTTCATTGAGCGCATCGCACTTCCACTCCACGCGGCGATAACGCATAAAATCAAAAGCCTCGCAAAGCATGAGATACGCCGCCTCGGTATTCGCACACGTATTTTGTGCCTCCGGACCGTACCAGATATTCCCAAGCTCCAACCGCCGCGCATCGGGCGCAACATTCAAAAAACTCACCATACCAATAGGCCGACCAGATTGTTTATCTCGAACAGAAAAAAAGAGCGGATCCTCCGAACGCTCAATCCCTTCAAGCCATTCCTGCATGGACAGCACATCTTCAAAAGGCCCATACGCCATATACGTCCACAACTGCTCCACGAGTTCCGTCCCGTGCGAACATGCAAACAACCCGGGCGCATCCTTTTCCGGATCGAGAGGTGACAGCGCAACATACTCACCCTCATAATCCACTCGTCGCGGGACACGCACTTCAGACACAGACGGCACACAATCGCCAACGGGAAGAGGTGACATCGTTTTTATCTCCTGTTGATATAATAGGCATACTCTTTGACAAAATCGAAACATTCGAGGTTTCCCCAAAATACCCCATTCGCGAACCCAAAACATCGTCCTCATGGACAAAAAAAGCCCGTCCTTTTGGACGGGCTTCTCCATAACTTGAACACTAATGATAGGTCGGGAAAAGGATTTCCCTCCTACGTGATGGCTAAAATCTCGCCGCGATGACAATCTCACATCATCTACATCTCAATAATATCCTCTCGCCTTGGTCCCACGGAAATCCACTTCACCGGGACCTCGAGCCACGCCTCAATATGCTCGACATAACTCTGTGCATTCGTCGGCAAATCCGAAAACTCGCGCACCGATGAAATATCTGTTCTCCACCCCGGCAACTTTTCCAGCACAGGTGTCGCCTGGTCGAGCAGCGATGGCACCGGGAAAATATCTGTCTTCTCCCCATCGATCTCATAAGCTGTACAAACGGGAATCTCATCCAAATAACCCAACACATCGAGCAGCGACAACGCAACCGCAGTCGCCCCCTGCATGCGACACCCATAGCGCGTAGCAACAGCATCGAACCAGCCCATCCTGCGGGGTCGTCCCGTCGTCGCACCGTACTCCCCTGCATCGCCGCCCCTCTCGCGAAGATCCTCTGCCTCCTCACCGAAAATCTCAGAAATAAAAGGACCTGCCCCCACGCAAGAAGAATACGCCTTTGCAACAGCGACAACCTGCGTAATCGAATAAGGCGGAATACCCGCCCCAATCGACGCAAACCCCGCCAAAGTAGAAGAAGACGTGGGATAGGGATAAATACCGTGATCCGGATCGCGCAAAGCACCCAACTGCCCCTCCACGAGAATCTTCTTATTCTCCTTCAACGCATTGTGAAGCAACAACGACGTATCGCAAACATAAGGCGCAATCTGCTCACCAGCCGCCATCAAATCTGGCACAACATGCTCCAGAGACATCAGCGGCTTGTGATACAAATGCTCGAAAAGCACATTCTTCACCTCCAGCGCGCGCGCGACGCGATCCCGCAACCGGCCCTCATCGTACAAATCGGCCACCTGAACCCCAACCTTCAAATACTTATCCGAATAAAACGGCGCAATACCCGACTTCGTCGAACCGTATTTTCGATCCCCCAACCGCTCCTCCTCGTACTCATCCATAAGCAGATGATAGGGAAGCAACACCTGCGCGCGCTCAGAAATACACAGATTTGGCTTCGGCACGCCGCGAGCAATCAGATCATCCACCTCCTCTATAAAAGCCGGAATATTCAACGCGACCCCCGTACCGAGAATATTCGTCGTATGCGGATAAAACACGCCCGAAGGCAAAAGGTGAAGGGCAAATTTCCCATACTCATTAATAATCGTATGCCCGGCATTATTGCCACCCTGAAACCGAATAACAAAATCGGAATCCCGAGCCAAAACATCCGTCATCTTGCCCTTGCCCTCATCACCCCAATTTGCACCTACAATTGCTGAAACAGACATTTTTTATCCTTTTTTTACAATTTCACCTGTTTAACCCAGTTCACAAACTCCTGAGACACAATATCGGCCAGCACCTCATCCCGCACTGGCGTATCAATATTAAAAACCATAATCGCATCGCCGCCCTGGCTCCTGCGCCCCAGCGCCATATCGGAAATATTGATCCCATTTACCGCAAACAAATTACCCATATGCCCCACCACACCGGGCACATCCCTATTGCCCAAAACAATCATATTCCCCTCGAGCTTTGCCTTCACCTCAATATCATCTATGCGAACCAACCGCAAATCCCGGCGCCCAAAAACCGTCGCCGAAATCGATGTCGTCTCTTCCGAAGTCTCGACATCTACCGTAATCAAATTGCTATAATCCGCGTGACTGCTCTTGGACTCTTCAACCCGAATGCTGCGAGCCTTAGCCCATAAAGGCGCGTTGACCAGCGTCACCGGCTCCTCGGCCTGATATTCAAAAATACCTTTCAAAACCGCAGCCGTAAGCGGCGCCGTAGCGTATTCCTGAATCACGCCCTGATAGCGATTGATCACCCTGTGCAAATGCCCGCCCATAAGTTGCGCGTGCAGCGACCCCACCTTTTCTGCCAGCGACAAATAGGGATTGATCGCATCGAAATACTCCGGATCAATCGGCGGCAAATTGATACCACTTTGAACGGGCTTGCCCTGCAGTGCATCGCGCAAATCCACGGCAATCTGCCGCGCCACATTTTCCTGTGCTTCAAATGTCGAAGCCCCCAGATGCGGCGTAGAAATCACCTCCAGCCTTTTAATTAGCGGATGATCAACCGCAGGGGGTTCTTCGCCAAACACATCCAATGCAGCCCCTGCGACCTTACCCGCCTCAATCGCCCTATCAAGAGCTTCTTCATCCACAAGCTCGCCCCGCGCGCAGTTAATAATACGCACCCCATCTTTGCACCTTGCAAGCGCCGATGAAGAAATGAGATGATGCGTCTGATCCGTAAACGCTGCGTGCAACGTAATATAATCCGACCTGGCAAAAATCTCATCGTAAGAAGCCTGCTGTATATGCAACTGCCGCGCCAGATCATCCGACAAAAAAGGATCGGCACCCAACAACGTCATACCAAACGCATGCGCGCGTCGCGCCACCTGCTGACCCACGCGCCCCACGCCGATAATACCCAAAATTTTGCCGTATAATTCAACACCCGTATATTTGCCGCGCTCCCATTCGCCAGCTTTAAGCGATGCTGTAGCCTGGGGGATATTGCGCGATAGCGCCATCATCATAGCCATCGCGTATTCGGCGGCAGAAATCGTATTGCCACCCGGTGCATTCATCACCACAATCCCCCGCTCAGTCGCAGCTTCCACATCGATATTATCCACACCAGCACCTGCCCGACCAATCGCGCGAAGATTCACGCCCTCTTCAACCACCCGCCGCGTAACCTCCGTTGCACTGCGCACAATCAGCCCGGCACAATCGCCAATAATCTCGCACAATTCATCTTCAGACAGACCCGTATTCACATCGACTTCTATATCTGAAGAAGCAAAAACATCCTGCCAACCATCGGCCAGAGAATCGGCAATCAGAACCTTTTCTATTTTCACTCAATGTCCTCTCGCATCCACGGCCCACGTTTCTACAAACATCCCATCTTCATCAATCACGCATACCTCATCCCACAAATTCACAGTCGTACACACATGGCGCGGCACCAGATAAAATTGATCGCCCACACGCGGTCGCGGTGTGCCTTCCGGCAGTTGCAACAACTGGTGTTCCTCATTGCGCCGCACAAACGCAATATCATCAGGCAACCCCATCGCTCGAAAATGGGGCGCAGGCGTATCGGGCGCAATCGACTTGCTGCCCGCATCCAGCGTAATCAGATGATCAGCAGTCGTACTGATCACACTGGACAAAATTAGTGCTGCCCACTCAAAGGGACTCTGCAACTTGTCACCATACCCCATATCCCAAAAAATCCACGTACCCGGCGAAACCTCATCCACGCCATCCACCCGTTGCGTATGCTCAAAACCCGGCGACCCCGAAGCCACCAATTTCTCAACCTCAATACCCGACCGCTCTATCAGATACCGGGTCTCAACAGCCCGCGCAATCGACTCAATCGCCGTCTTCTGACGCATATCCCCATCGAAATCACCCACATGCCCATCATACACATGCAAACCCGCAAAACACAACCCCGGCGACTGTGCAATCTGCTGTACCAGAGCCAGTGAAGGTGTACCGGGCAATGCGCCCGTGCGATCCATCCCCGTATTGACATCCACCATAACACCCAGACGTACATCCGCCGATGTGCAAGCATCGGACAACGCCTGAATATTATCCGCATCATCCGCAATAACTTTCAAATCGGTATCGGGGTACAATCGCTTCAAATCCACCACGCGCCCGATATTTGCCCCCACGATATGATAAGAAATCAACACATCGGCCGCACCAATCGCAGCGAGCATCGCCGCCTCTTTGGGCGTTGCACACTTAAACTTATCAATCCCCTCATCCATCTCCATACGCGCAATCTGCGACATCTTATGCGTCTTGATATGCGGACGCAAACGCCCATAACCACCCATCATATCTCCAATGGCGCGAATATTATGCGCCACCGCCTCCTTGTAAACCAACAGCGCAGGCGTGGGAATCTCCTCGGCATTCTTTACCCGATAGTCAAGCATTCAGCACCTCTCCAATCCATCGCCAAACCGCGTCCTTGCCGCGACCCGTCGTAGCGGAAAACGGCAACAGATCAATATCTCCGTGCAAAGCGAGCATGCGTCGCGTTTGATCCAATCGACTTTTGAGTTTATGACCCGACAGCTTATCGGCCTTGGTAGCAACCACCACAAACGGCTTGTTGTCGTGTACCAGCCAATCGACCATCTGCAAATCATCTCGGCTCGGATCGTGCCTCGCATCAATTAACTGAACAAAACCCCTGATTGAAGGCCGATCCTGCACATACCCCTCAATCAGCTTTCCCCACGCCTGACGCTCTTCCCAACTGCGCTTTGCATAGCCATAACCGGGCAAATCGACAAAATAATACGCCTGGTTTACACGGTAAAAATTCAGCGTTCGCGTCTTCCCGGGCGTACTGCTGGTCTTCGCCAAATTTTTCCGATTGAACAGCCGATTGAGCAACGACGACTTGCCCACATTTGAACGCCCTGCAAATGCAATCTCAGCCATCCCATCGCGGGGCAACTGCCTCAAAAAACCAACACTCGTAACAAATTCAGCCGAATGGAATTGCATGTTAGTAGCCAGTTATCAGTTCGCCCACCGAAAAGGCACGACACGCCTTTTATCTGTGTCCATCGGTGTTCATCTGTGGTTGCTTTTCGCTTCTTCCACACAAACGAAAACCGGGGTCCAATTCGGCCCCGGTTCCCCATCTTTGGGAAATATCTATCTCTTTAAGCGCGTTTTTGGGTCGATTCGAGAACTTCAATACGCGGCTTGTTGCGGTTTTGAACCATATCGCAGGTCACTGTGACCTCGGTCAGGTCCTCATTGGTGGGTATATCGTACATCAAGTCCGTCATAACGGCTTCGAGAACCGACCGCAACCCGCGCGCACCTGTGCCCTTTTCCTGCGTAATGCGAACAACCTCGCGCAGCGCGTCATCTTCAAAAGTCAGCTCAACCCCATCGAGCTCAAACAACTTTTGATATTGCTTTGTAATTGCATTTTGAGGTTCCGTCAAAATCTGCAACAAAGCGGCCTCGTCCAGATCGCCCAACGCGCACATCACGGGCATTCGCCCAACGAGTTCTGGAATCAGACCGTACTTAATCAAATCTTCCGGCTCGGCATACTGGAAAACCTCACCGGTACTACGCTCATCCAAATCATTCGAATCAGCCCCAAAACCAATGGTCTTCTTGCCAATGCGGGTGCTAATAACGCTTTCCAAACCATCAAATGCACCACCACAAATAAACAAAATATTTTTTGTATTGAGCTGAATCAGAGGTTGCTCGGGATGCTTGCGACCCCCCTTGGGCGGAATACTCGCCACCGTACCTTCCAGGATTTTCAACAAAGCCTGCTGAACACCCTCCCCAGACACATCGCGCGTAATAGACGGATTGGCAGACTTTCGAGAAATTTTATCGACCTCGTCCAAATACAAAATACCCATCTCTGCCTGCGCCACATCGTAATCCGCCGCCTGCAGCAGGCGCACCAGGATATTCTCAACATCTTCGCCAACATACCCCGCTTCGGTCAAAATAGTGGCATCTGCAATCGAAAATGGAACCTGCAAAATGCGCGCCAGCGTTTGCGCCAAAAGCGTCTTGCCAGTACCCGTAGGCCCCATAAGTAAAATATTGCTCTTATCGAGTTCGACATCATCCGCAGACTGATTGGACCGGATGCGCTTGTAATGATTATATACCGCAACCGAAAGAACGCGCTTGGCGCGCTCTTGACCAATCACATAATCGTCGAGACGGGCCTTAATCTCCTGCGGCTTGGGCAACCCTTTGTGAAGCGTCACGGGCTTTTTGAGATCGTCTTCTCGCAAGACCTCATTGCACAGCTTGATACACTCACTGCAAATATTCACGCTCGGGCCAGTGACGATCTTATCGACCTGATCGGCACTCTTGCCACAAAAAGAACAGCGAATTTCTGTTCTGGAAGTCCGTCGTTTCATAACGCCCCACTCCTCATAACAAGGCTTCGTCGATATCGGGGTTGGGATCCTGGTCGGGAATGAGCACTTCGTCAATCAAGCCGTATTCCTTTGCCTCATCAGCCGACATAAAGAAATCGCGATCAGCATCCCTTTCTATGCGCTCAATACCCTGACCTGTACATTCGGATAAAATGGCGTTCAAACGGTCGCGATATTGCAAAATCTCTTCGGCATGTCGTTCGATATCCGAAGCCTGACCACCTGCACCACCAATGGGTTGATGCAGCAAAATGCGCGAATTAGGCAATGCGCGGCGCTGCCCCTTTGTGCCCCCTGCAAGAAGCACGGCGCCCAGTGAAAAAGCCTGACCCACACAAACCGTTTCAACATCGTTGGGCACGTATTGCATCGTATCGTAAATCGCCAAACCCGCCGTAATACTACCGCCGGGAGAATTGATATACAGCCGAATCGGTTTCTCGGGTGTTTCAGACGTGCAAAACAGCATCTGAGCAATCACCAGATTGGCAATCGTATCGTTGATCGGCGTACCAATAAAAATAATATTATCGCGCAACAGCCGCGAAAAAATATCATAAGCGCGCTCGCCGCGCCCTGTTTGTTCAAGAACTGTAGGAACCAGAGCCATATTTAATTTTCAATCCCATGTTTAAATGTAAAATTCGTCTATTCGTCTTCAACTTCCTCAACATCTTCGACATCTGCGTTATCGATGAGAAAATCAAACGTCTTCTGCGTCTTAATCTCCGACTCAATCTGATCGAGCTGTTCGGTTCGGCCCAAAATCTGACGCAGACGCGGTCCTTCGATATTGTGCCGTTGCGACATCTCCTCGAGATGTTCGTCCAGATCGTCATCCGTCACCTCAATATCTTCCTGATCGGCAACAGCATCCAGCAACAAAAAGCGTTTGACACCGCGCTCGGCTTGATCGCGCCCGCTTTCGCGAATCGCATCCTCGTCAATATCCTGGTCGTGACCCGCTTGCTCCCGCTTGTATGACTCAATCATACCATCGAGATAGTTTTCGACCATACTATCGGGAACCTCAAAAGGATTCCCCTCAATCAGCGCATCCATCAAATTTTCCTCAACGCGCTGGCGAATCATTTGATCGTACTGCGCCTCCATCTCATTGCGAATTTGCGTCTTGAGTTCGTCCAAAGTCTCCACGCCGCCGACATCCTGAGCCAATTCATCATCCAATTCGGGCAACTCTCGCTCGCGTATCTCTTTTGCCATCACGCGAAACATCACGGTCTCTTCTTTCGGTTCTTCGTCGC
>JAJEAX010000073.1 GCA_022822565.1 Candidatus Latescibacterota bacterium | reverse complement strand
GAAGGCATTGAAGGCACTGCCCTCTGCCAGAGAGCCTATACGCTAATTGTCAGTCCAGAAGGCGAAGTATTGCACATCAACCGCTTTCACGACACAGCCTGGTCGCCCGTGGAACCGCGTTGCACGCGCAATTTGATGGCTGAAATCCAACCTGGACTAACGCTGGACCTGCACGAATACGGAGGAGACGGCTTCTGGTTCTCCGCCCGCCACCAGCGCAATGAGAATGATGAAATATGGGAAAAGCGGATGGCAGATGCAATAATTCGAGCAGTTGCCGATTCCGGAGCCAAACTTGCGCCAGAAGGTTATACGCCCGGGTCATTTTTTGAGATAGGAGAACGCGGCGTGTTCTGGTTAATTGCCCAGGAACGCGGCGAAGGATTAAATCTGGCCGATTACGGAGCGCATCAATACGGTCCATCGTTCACAATTGAAACGGGAATGACCATGCAGGGCGGGTATCAGGAGCGCGTACAAACGTCTATGCTGGCAGCGCAAACCGCGATCTCGGTTTTTGAAGAACGCTGGCGTTGAGACATGCATTTAATCCAAAAAATTGTGCTGTATACATTTGTCGCACTTATTGCGTGTGGTGGTGATAAACCCACAGATCCAGAAAATGGGGATACTCCCACAGATAGCGGTCTGGATGCACACCGCTTTGACATTACGGAAAATCAGACCAGCGATTTCGGTATGAACACGCCTGGTGGGCGCGGGGGCAGGGTCATTCGGGTGACAAATCTGTTGGCGAGTGGACAGGGATCACTGGATGCGGCACTATCTGCACAAGGATCCCGTATTGTGGTATTTGAAGTGGGAGGGGTCATTGATCTGAACAAAACCCGGTTGAATATTCGCGAGCCTTATGTAACCGTGGCGGGACAAACCGCACCGAGTCCCGGCATTACGATCATTCGCGGAGCCATTTTCATTCAGACACACGATGTAATTTTACAGCATATACGGGTACGCCCAGGCGATGCGGGCGAAGCAAAAAGAAGCGGGTGGGAGCCAGATGGCATCTCCACAGCAGGTGCTGATGCGTACAATATATTGATCGACCACTGTTCTATTTCATGGGCAGTGGATGAAAATTTGAGCGCATCTGGTCCAAACACCGAGGGACCAGACGCAACTTCTCGACGCATTGCATTTATCAATTGCATCATCGCCGAATGCCTGAATGATGCATCGCACAGCAAAGGTCCTCACTCCATGGGATCGCTGATTCACGACTTCTGTCGAGAAATCGCCATTATCGGCAATTTGTATGCCCACAACGCAAATCGCAATCCGTATTTCAAGGCATTTACAACCGGGGTGATCGTGAACAATTTGATCTACAATCCAGGGTCTCGGGCGATTCAACTGAGTTTTTCAGATGCCGAATTTAGCGATACCAATCTCGTTCCACAAAATGCGCGTGTGAGCGTGGTGGGCAATGTAATGATTCACGGTAGCAATACGCGGTCGGGACTGGCACTGATATCCTCAAAGGGCGATGCGTATCTCGAAGATAATATCGCGCTGAATCGCGCGGGATCTGCCGTACCTCTAACCTCGGGCAATATCCGCATTTTGGAAGAGAAACCCATCTGGGGCAATATCACACCGTTGCCCGCATCCGCGGTAGTGGAACATGTGGTGCAAAACGCGGGTGCGCGTCCAAAAGATCGCGATGAAACAGATCAGAGGATTATACGCGAGTTTCTCGAACGCAAAGGTAGGATGATAGATAGCCAGCAGGAGGTGGGCGGATATCCGCAGATAAACATGGTCAGACGTCCACTGGATATTCCCGCAAATGTGGATGCGTGGTTGGCGCAACTCGCGGCAGAGCTTGAAGGAAATTAACCATTCAAAGAAGAAAGGTCATAAGGAGAACAAATGCAAAAACGAACCCTTGGACGCACTGGACACCAGAGCACTGTGGCGACCTTTGGCGCATTCTCAGTGGGATATGTGGATCAGGACGAAGCGGACAGCGCCATACAACTCGTCCTCGACCACGGCGTAAACCACATCGACATCGCGCCGAGCTATGGACATGCGATGGAACGCGTAGCCCCGTGGATGCCCGACATACGAGACGACATATTCCTCGGAGCAAAAACAACCGGTCGCACGCGCGACGAAGCGTGGCGGGACGTGGAACAAATGATGAAACGACTAAACGTCGAAAACTTCGACCTGTTCCAACTCCACTCAGTCGGCAATATCTCCGAACTGGACAAAACCACCGCATCGGGCGGCGCACTTGAAACCCTGATAGAAATGCGCGAACAGGGATTGACCCAATGGCTGGGCATCACCGGACACGGACCGCAGGCGCCGAGTACCATCCTGGAAAGCCTCGGACGCTTCGACTTCGACACCGTAATGTTCCCCCTAAACCCAGCAAGCATGCGAGACGCGAATTATCGCCGGGACGCCGAAGCACTACTCGCCGAGGCAAACGCGCGCGACATCGGCACCCAAACAATCAAAATGATCGCCCGCGGCGGTTGGGGTGAAAATTCAAAAGACTGCCACACCTGGTACGACCCGCACCGGGAACAAGAAGCCATTGACCAGTCCCTGTGGTGGGTCCTGTCCCAGCCTGTACACACCGCCCCCACCTGCGGCGAAATCAGCTTGCTGCCAAAAGTTCTCAGTGCCGCCGAGCGGTTTGTCCCCCTCACCCCTGACGAACAGGTCGCCGCCATCGCCGCACAGCGCCCACCCCAACCGCTTCCAGCTCTGGCGATACCGGAAGTGTGAAAATCTATCCGTAAGACTGCAATCTTTGCGTTGCCAACCGAGCAAAACTTTGGCATCATGAAAAAGAGAGTGTTGGACTCTGGCATTTTTCTTTTATGGACCAGATCTGACAAATAACCATCCTTAGAAAGGAATTTATCATGCTCAAGCAAATAGTCGGTGCAATTCTCCTTATTGTGGGGGTAGCGGTTGCCATCCACACCGTCGTAGAACCGCTCTATCACACCTCCAGGGACGTGCAACCATACAGCCCGTTTTGGAACATCCTGAATCTGTTAATGGTGCTATCAATTATACTGGGCCTGATATTCGGATACATCCGCAAGAAAAGTATTGATGACGGCGACGCCATCACCCGCGAATACCTCGCCGCCAACATCCAGTTCTACGGCTTGTTATTCGTCGGTATAATGTTTTTCTGGAACTATTTCAACCTCCACAGTGATGCATTTACCGCAATAGGGGAAGAAACCGTATCTCTCGTATGGATACTCATCGACGCCAGCCTCCCCCTGCTTTTGGGCGCAATGGGCATATCCCTGCTACGAGCCAACGACGAGTAAAGTGGCGCAACTACTATTCATAGCTGGCGGAGGTGCTCTGGGAGCCTTATTGCGCTATGGGATGTCCATAAGCATACACATCCTACTCGGACGCGGCTTTCCCTATGGCACGCTCACGGTAAACGTCACCGGATCGATCCTCATGGGGCTGCTCTACGTATGCCTGTCTGAATATATGGATATGCCCTGGCGCGATGGCCTGCTAATAGGTCTCCTGGGCGCATTCACCACTTTTTCGACCTTTTCCATAGAAACCCTGCACCTCCTCGAAACAAGTCACCCTGTACTCGCATTGCTGAACATCCTCTTAAGTGTCACCCTCTGCATCGCGGGGTGCTGGATCGGCATTGTAATAGGGCGAGCACTATAATGGAGTTTATCATACTAAAAAAATGAAATCTGAAAGAACACTCTGACCAATGGCGTGTATAAACAGCACAGACAGAAGAAATTTACAGACACCACACAAGGGAGAATTTCATGGTCAAACGCATTAGCGCCATTGGCATCATCTTTTTCTGCATCGCAGTGGGCTGGATCATTCTGAGTGCCACCACCTACATACGCACAGAGGAACAGGATGACAAGCTCAAAAGTGCTGTGGGACAACTCTGGGGCACGGCACAGACCCAGCGAGCACCGCAAATCTACTGGCTGGAGCGCGTCACCCATATCGAAACCATCGACGGCGAGTCTGTCTCGCGCACAGTAGATGAGAAACATCTCCTGAACCTCAAAGCCAGTCGCATTGAAGTTGACCTCTCTCTGGAACACCGGCGCAAAGGCTTGCTGTGGTACTCCACCTATCAGGTGCAATTCGCGGCCTCGTACACCCTGATCAACCCCACCGACCAGAGCCAGCACCTGTACTTCGACCTGGAACTACCCGCCCCGCAGGCAGTGTACGACGACTTCACCTTAACCGTTGACAGCCAATCCATTGCCGAACTCCCAATCCGCAACGGTCATTTAATCCAACCCATAGATCTATCACCTGGACAGGAACTCTCCATTGCCCTCTCCTATCACTCCCAGGGCCTGGACGAATGGCGATACAGTTTTGGGGACCACGTCAACCAGGTATCGGACTTTGAACTGGTAATGCATACGGACTTCGTCGCCATTGACTTTCCCCAAAACAGCATGTCTCCCACCTCGAGGACCCGCGATGGCGACGCCTGGACCCTGACGTGGAAATACAACCACCTCCTCACCGGCATTGACCTGGGCATGATCCTTCCAGCCCGTCTCAATCCCGGCCCCTGGGTCGGCAAAGTCGTCACCGCCGCCCCCATCTCCCTCTTTCTTTTTTTCTTTTTGCTCTTTATCTTTTCCATTGTGCGCGGACTCGACCTGCACCCCATGCACTATTTCTTCATCGGTGCCGCCTTCTTCAGTTTTCACCTGCTACTGGCTTATCTGGTTGACCACCTGATCATCCACTACGCATTTGTCCTATCTTCGGCGGTCTCCATTGTCCTCGTCACCTCGTACATGAGGCTGGTCCTGGGCACGCGCCTGGCCTTTGTCGAAATTGGTCTGGGACAATTTGTCTATCTCGTGCTATTTTCCTACACCTTTTTCTTTCCCGGCTACACGGGACTCGCCGTCACCCTGTTATGCATCACAACCCTGTTCGCCGCCATGCAATTCACCGGCCGCATCGATTGGAACACAGTATTTAAAAAGGAAGCGTCTTGATGGGTATTACAGTAGAAAAAATCGACCTCAATGTTTTGAACATGCACACGCGATTTCCATTTAAATACGGAATAGCATCGCTCGTGGCATTGCCCCATTTATTTGTGCGGGCACGGGTCAATGTCGATGGAAAAACAGAAATTGGATTGGCCGCAGAGGGATTGCCGCCAAAGTGGTTCACCAAAAATCCAGACGCGCCGTTTGATTCCGATCTGGATGAAATGCTCACCGTTATCCAAAATGCCTGTGATATTGCCCTGCACAGCGATCCAGAAAATTTGGTATTTGATCTCTGGCAGGCGATTTATACCAAACAGCACGCGTGGGCAAAAACAACGGCCTATCCGCCGCTCTTATGGTCATTCGGCGTCAGCATGGTCGAACGCGCAGTGATCGATGCCTTCTGCAAAGCAAAAGGCGTGACATTTGCACAGGCTGTAAAAGAAAATGTATTGGGCATTCGCCTTGCAGATATCCACAGCGAATTGCGCGGCAACGAACCCGGCGACCTCTTGCCACACGCGGCGCGGCGATCAATCACCGTGCGGCACACCGTGGGCCTTGCCGATCCATTGACTGATAAAGACATCGCAGACGAAGATCGCGTAAACGATGGCCTGCCGCAATCATTAGCCGCGAATATCGAAGCCTATCAGTTGACACATCTAAAAATTAAGCTATGCGGCGATGCAGAACAGGACCTTGCCCGCCTTCGACAAATCGCGGACCTGATGCCCGATCAATGCGCCTTCACACTCGATGGCAACGAACAGTACACAGAGGTCGAACCCTTTAGAAAACTCTGGAACACCATTCAAGACGACGCCTTGCTCTCGTCTTTTATGGAAGGACTGATCTTTGTCGAGCAACCGCTTCATCGCGACATGGCACTCAGCGAAACCGTCAAAGACGTATTGACAGATTGGACAGATCGCCCCCCGATGATCATCGACGAATCCGACGGTACACTCGACAGCACAACGCAAGCATTGGATTGCGGGTACGTAGGCACGAGCCACAAAAATTGTAAAGGCATCTTCAAAGGCATTGCCAATGCGTGCTTAATCGCCCATCGCCAACAACGCGACCCCTCGGGAACTTATGTCTTAAGCAGTGAAGACCTCGCCAATGTCGGCCCCGTGGCTCTGTTACAGGACCTCGCGGTATTGGCTGTATTGGGCGTGGATCACTCGGAACGCAACGGACATCACTATTTTGCGGGATTGGACATGTATCCCGACGCAGTACAGAAACAGGTGATGGCGCATCACAGCACCCTTTATCGCCAACACGCGCAGGGCTTTCCCATTCTAAATGTACACAATGGCACACTCAACGTAGAAAGCGTAGTCAATGCACCATTTGGTTATGGCTTTGAACTGGACACCCTTCAATTTACCCCCCTCGCCGACTGGACCATAGATGAACTCGCATGAAAGTTAAAACCATGACTATAAACTGGCACCACATCGAAAAAGAAGTAACGAATTTCTTACAGCACCTGATTCGGTGTAACACGACCAATCCTCCGGGCAATGAAATCCTGTGTGCAAATTATATTGCCGATGTATTGAAGCGCGAGGGCATTGACGCCACGATCACAGAATCAGAACCCGGACGCGGAAATGTCACAGCGCGCTTAAAAGGTGGAAATGAATCCGCACTCATGCTATTGGGACATACAGATGTCGTCGCCGTAGAACCCGATAAATGGTCGCGCGACCCCTTTGGCGGGGAATTGCACAATGGCTATATCTGGGGACGCGGCGCACTGGACATGAAAAACATGGTCGCGGCAGAACTCATGGTCTTCTTGCTCTTAAAACGGCAGGGTGTGACCCTGAACCGCGACGTAATCTATGCGGCAACCGCAGATGAAGAAGCCGGCAAAGGAAACCACGGCATTGGTTGGCTCATCGATCACCATCCCGAAGAAGTCAATGCAAAATACGTATTGACAGAAGGCGGAGGCGGCGATTTTTATGTAAATGGAAAACACTTTTATACGTGCCAAACGGGGCAAAAAGGCATTTTTCGCTTTCGCCTGAAAGCAAAAGGACGCCCAGGACACGGTTCTCGTCCGCACCGCGACAATGCAGTCGTCAAACTCAGCCGCGCCATTGCTGCTTTGGGACAGGCTAAACTTCCAATGCATCCCTCTGAAACACTGCGCGCATTTTTAGAAGGCATTGCAGCGACACAGGACGATGAGACCGCACAACAGTTGCGTCGAGCACTCGATGCAGAAAACAGTGAGACCGCATTGCAAAAATTGCCCCTCGCGCCAGATATGATCGCCTCACTGCGCGCCCTATTGCAAAATACGGTCTCACCAACAATCCTCGAAGCAGGCAGTAAAATCAATGTCATACCCGCCGAAGCAACTGCGCGGATTGACGGTCGGCTCGCGCCTGGTCAGACCGACGAGAGCTTTGAAGCCGAAATCCGACCCTGTATTGGTGATGAAATTGACCTCATAGTAGATCAATACAGCCCCCCCTTAGAGACGAGTACAAATTCGCCCCTATACGAAACCATCGTCCATGTCATGGCAGAACGCGACCCAGACGCCACCGTAGTTCCCGCGCTAATGACCGGAGGCACAGACGCCAAGCATATTTGCCCGCGCTGGCCCGATGTACAGGTTTACGGATTTATGCCCCACCGGCAAGTGCGGGAAGAAAAAGAAATGAATTTGATACACGGACATAACGAGCGCACTTCAGTCGAAAATCTCGTCTTTGCAACGCGGATTTTATACGATATTGTAACGCGATTTTGCCAGTCCTCAACAGGAGAAAAGGCATGAAAATTCTGGTGACAGATTATGCCTGGGCAAATCTGGACGTCGAAAAAAGTGTCCTGAGTGAAATCGGTGCCGAACTCATTCCCGCACCCGATGGCAAAGAAGAAACACTTGCCCATCTTGCGCAGGGATGTTGTGGCATCATGACATGCTGGGCGCAAACGACACGCGCGGTTATCGCATCTGCATTGCCCGATTTAAAAGTCATCGTGCGATATGGCGTAGGACTGGACAATATCGATGTAGCCTATGCAACCGAACGAGGTATTCCCGTAGCCAATGTCCCCGATTATTGTTTTATCGACGTAGCAGAGCAAACCATGGCCCTGCTATTGGGGCTTTCGCACAAAGTCGCACACTTCGATCGGCTAATTCGCAACGGCACATGGGATATTCAGACCGGCTTGCCCCTGCGGCGTTTGACCGATCAGGTACTCGGATTAATCGGATTTGGGCAAATTGCGCGCGAAGTCGTTCCCCGCGCACGGGCTTTTGGGCTACATGTAGTCGCCTACTCGCGGTCTTTGACACCAGAACAAGCGCGCGCCTATCGCGTCGAATCCACAGACCTGGACACCCTGCTTCACACATCGGATTTCGTATCGCTCCACTGTCCATCTACCGATGAAACGCGAGGCCTGATCAATGCCGATAATCTCGCAAAAATGAAGCCGACAGCGTGTTTGATCAACACATCTCGGGGCGATATTGTCGATGAAGCAGCACTGCTCGAGGCATTGGAAAATAACACCCTTGCGGGTGCTGCCCTCGACGTGCGATGCCAGGAACCGCCCGAAACAGGAGATCGTTTAATCCACACAGATCGGGTCATTCACAGCCCGCATTCGGCTTTTTATTCGGAAGAATCGCTCATTGAATTGCAAAAAAAAGCCGCCTGGGAGGCGCGGCGAGTTCTCACGGGAAAGACTCCCGTGCATCTGGTCAACCCGGAATACGAAAAACATCCACAGATGACGCAGAAAAAACGCGAGTAATTTGAGCGTTTTACGCAGATGAAATGCGAGAGGCAGAAGGATCATCCTGCCCTCAGCCCCAATGCAGGGTCGGGCGGAAGAACAATTTTTAATTTTTAATTGACTTCAAAGGAGTATCAGTGTGAGCAAACCAAAAGTGGGTATTGTTGTTCGGAAATCGCTCAGAGAAAGGATATTGAGCGATCGGGAATTGGAAACATTAGAAAGTTTTGCAGAAGTGACCATAAACGACGAAGACCGCGATATCGTAGAAGAAGAAGCGGCTGAATTCCTGAACGGAATGGACGGGGCAATGACGAGTTGGAACTCGGGCGATTTGACACCTGCCATTCTGGAAGGCGTGCCAACGCTAAAAATTTGGGCTTATGGCGCGGGCACTGTAAAGGGAAAAATCTGCGATGAAGCCTGGGAAAAGGATATTGTGGTAACAAGTGCCGCACCCGCCATAGCCGATGACGTCGCGGAAATGACCATGGGATTCATGACCATGGGATTGCGCCGGGTATTTTCCCATTCGCGCGCCATGCGAGAAGGCGAAAAAAAACCGGACAAGACCGAATCCCGCTCGCTATATCGCCGCACAATCGGCGTCATCAGCGCCAGCCAGGTCGGGCAGCGCGTGATGCGGTTGTTGCAACCTTATCAGACGCGCACATTGCTCTACGACCCCTTTGTGTCGCCAGAGCGCGCGGAGGAATTTGGCGCAGAACTCGCAGACCTGGAGACAATAGCGCGCGAAGCAGAAGTCGTAACCGTTCACGCACCCAAATTGGACGCGACATATCACCTCTGGAATGAGACGCATTTCAAACTCATGCGCGACGATTGCGTATTTATCAACACATCGCGCGGTGCCAATATCGACGAAGCCGCGCTGATCGCAGAATTG
>JAJEAX010000383.1 GCA_022822565.1 Candidatus Latescibacterota bacterium | reverse complement strand
TTCGTTGTGAATATCGCAGTCGATGATGGGATGATAAAAGGGGTTAGCAGGTGTAGTACGCGCCATGATAACTGTCCTGATCAATATCCCGCACTGCGGCAATACTGATACATTTTGGCACTGCGGGTCGCTTCATTTATTGCGTCTTCGCCTTCGTAAACTGGCGCGCCCGGGCAGGCTGTTACCCACCGATCGTATCCCGTATCTTTGAGTACGTTTGCCAGGTCTGGGAAATCCAATGCTTTGCCGACGCCTACAGAGACCCATTGGGGCGAAAACCGCTCCTCTGCGTCCCGCGTGATGTTCTCGTCTGCCCAGTCTTGCAGGTGTACGTAATTGAGTTGGTCTTGAAAGTCGCGCAATGATTGCGCGGCGTCATAGTCCCAGAGTTGTGCATGCGATACGTCGATACACAGTTTTGCTTTTTCGAGGTGTTGCATGTACAGCGTCCAGTCTTCTTTTGAATCTACCAGCAGATTGGTGTGGATGTGATAACTCAATTCCAGATCGTATTGCGCTGCGTAATCAGCCCAGTTGTCCGCTGCTTCAGCGGCCTGTTTGATATCGTCTTTGGTGATATCCCGATCTTTGGGTTTGGGACCGCTCATGTACATAAAGCAATCCACTTCCATTTCAGCGGCAAAATCAATGCGCCGTTTGTTGCGTTCCTGGTGCTCCCAACCGGATATTTCGGGCGATCCCTGCGCTGTGTACACCGCCATGGGCAATCCCACGTTGTCACATATTTTTCGAATTCGACGCGCTGGTCCCAACCAATCCAGTGGCAACCGACATTCCCAGCCGTCCCAACCCGATTTTTTGAGGGCTTCAAGGGCAGGCTCCAGGTCCGGGTTTCTCCACCGCAATGCACAATATCCGAGTTTAAATGCCATGATGATCTCCTTTATCTAAAATAATTCCCGATATTCTCGGTCGTATTCTTCTGTTCCGTCATCCAGTTTTAATTCCAGGCGGATGCCCGGTAGAAAGCCGGTTAGTCGGCCCGCCAAAAAGTCTTCGCGATAGCTTCCATCGGGATAATGGGTTCGTCGGCCATCGGGCCAGTGTATTGTGTGAATCTGTCGCTTTTCTTCGAGTTTAAAATCTGGAGCGACGCGATAGCGTTCAATGACGTCCCAATCGAGTTCAATACCCAGTCCCGGTGTATTGGGTACGCGGATATGCCCGCCTTCCACTTTGAAGTCTTTGACGAGCGGATGCGTCCAGATGTTCACACAGGGGATCGCGGGCCAGCGTGCGTGAGATAATACTGCGCCCAGATGTACGCCCCACATGGTTGTCAATCCCGATCCCACCAGTTGTAGCCAGAATGGCATGTTGGCTTCTGCTGCGAGGGTGCCCTGTTTCATTACGCGACTGGCGCCACCGCCTATGACAAATCCGTCGCATACGCCTTCGCGCACTGCTGTCATAAATGGCGGGTTGCCAAAGTGCATGGCAATTGGACTGGCGATTTTTTCCCGCAACAGGGCGTTGCCCGCTACGTCGTTTTGCGGGATTGGCGTTTCGACCATTGCCAGTTGGCTATACGTGTCTTCTAATCGCCGGATCAAGGGCGCGGCATGATCTACGCCGAGCAATAGGCCGTTGAAATCTGCGTCGATTTTGAAATAATTCGGTACAGATTTTCTGACGGCTTCAAGTTGTTCTGCGGGATAAAACCAGGGGCGCGCCTTTACTTTCATTGTGGTGAATCCGTGGTCTATCGCTGCTTGTGCTTCCATAACCCATTCTTCGGGGGTGCGGTCCTGCGACCACCACGATACGGGACACGCGTCTCGATATTGCACGCCTATCAGTTTGTGACACGGCACGCCGAGTGTTTTCCCGGCTGCATCGAAGAGGGCCATCTGCAAGCCGGCGCCCAGGCTGTCATCCCACAAATGATCAAATATGTTTTTGCCGCGTACGCGGGCGAATTGCTTTTCATTCGATTGTCCCCACGTATATCGCGTCAGGGTTTCGCCATATCCCGTTACGCCCGCAGAGGTCGTTAGTTTGCACACATCCACAAGTGCCCAAAATGGTACCCGAGTTTGTTTTACTTTTGCACACCGCGGATGAAATGGGACGTGCAGAAGGATATGTTCAATATCCGCAACTTCGCAGTCTTTGGAGGTCATATTAAATCCTCTCTATCAGATGATTAAACGCCTGAATTTCCAACGCAGCAATTCTCTGCGCTAAGTAGTCTTTCAAAGAAGGACGACGGTTGTCATTGCAGCACGGTGTAAGCCGCCACGCGAAGCATGACGTCAGTAATCCAGAAGGTTTTGGTTGTCATTGCGGCATGCTTAAAGCCGCAATCCAGAAGGGGTTTTCCGTTTTTTAAGCCTTTCCAACCAGCCTCTTGAATTGCAGATTGCTGTTGGCAGGCGCGCTGATTTTTAGCATGCGTTCCGGCATGTCATGCTGACCAGATTTTGGCTCTATCAGCGTTTCCCGTTTTGCTACCCCAATATTTTTAATGCTGATAAAACGCTGTTGGTAATTCTTTTTTTCCAGAAATGCCGGCTCTTGCCAGAATTCCTGACCAATGGCGCGGCAGTAAGCAACGAGACATTGTGCCCCACGCAATTGTTGCTCAACTTCTTTTTCTGAATCGCCTTTGCCACTTTTCATTTCAATGTGAACAATCCAGTTTGCTCTATCATCACTGGCAATGACCACATAATCGGCCCGCTTGCATTCTCCTTTGCTATTTTTGAAAATATTGTTTGGAGGCGGAAAAGCATCCGCTTTGAACGCGATAATGTCATCCGGCACGTTGCGTATTTTCAGAGAATATTCTGGTTGTTGATTGCCAGATTCCTTCAGAACGATAATTTTTTTGTTGTATTCATCCTCAGCTAAGGCCAATGCATCATCCTGGATTAAGTCTTGCAATATGTCAAAATCATACATCATTCATCCCCGCCCCACACAATGGCTTCCTGAATCTCATTCATTTTATTAATGGTCTCGTCGAAACTGCGTGCCTCAATTCCCAGTTCTGGATCTATCCTGGCTTGCACCAGTGTTTGGTGTCGGCTACGTCTGCTTTTGCTTTTCAACTTCATCAATGCTTGCTCTGCGATATAAACCCTGATTTTGTCAGCAGATATAAGCTCTTCAGTCTGGTAGCCTTCTTCTTCTGCGATTTGCTTCAGGTAGGGCTTGTCCTGATTTAGCATAATCAGGGTGTTGAGTTCTTTGACAATATAATCGCTGTGCGTGGTGACAAAGACTCGGATACCCAGATTTACCAAACGCGCAAAGAGCCGTGCCAGGCGACACTGGTTTTCCGGGTGCAGGTTTAATTCTGGCTCATCTATCATCAGCAAGTCGCCCGGTTTTGCGACATGACGCAGATAAAAGCCAATGTCCAATAGGGAACGCACTGCGCTGGAACTCTCGTCCATCGTCAACTTCTGTTGTTTGCCTGCGGGTCTAAAATAGATCGTGTCATTACTTTCTGCGATGTATTCACCGCCGATGATATCGGCAAAATCATTCAGGATTTGCGGATGGTGTTCGACAAGAAAGCTGTCTTCTCTGGCAATATTCTCAAGCCTTCGGATAAAATCTACATTGACTTCGACCGGTAGGGGATAGTCCTGGTAAGATTTGGACAACAAGTTCCTGGGGTTAATATTCTCTTCTGACTGAATCATTTCTTTTAGTAAGCGGTTGCGGGCAAAATTGAGTTCCTTGCGAAAAATTGCTGCGCCGGTGCGCTCTGCGCTGGCGATAAAAGGCTGGGGGAACAATTTGCCGAAGAGTAATTCAATAACCTTGTCTGAGATTATTCCCTTAATCCATCCAGAGGTAAATGACCTTTTTTCTCCCTCTATCAGAAGTGATATTACCAGTTCCTCTTCTCCTTTGGCTTTGAACAGAGAGAGCGACGGACCATCTGCGAATTGTATTGTTTGCTCAAAAGCACGTCTCTTTATCGATAATATTGTTTCCGGTTCAAGATACACTTGAAATGTCGTGTTTTTGAAATGCTCTGGCCTTGAGGCAAAGAGTTTCGAAAGTTGCTGGGTGTATTTTCGGCAACCTCGTCTAAGGATGTCATCCGCCTTCATGGCAACATTGACCCTCGTCACGTCTCCTGTCAGTAGGGCGTTAATAGTCCGATTGGGAATTACGACTTCCAAGAAGGATTTCCAATGCTGTAAAAAACCAAAAAGGGCATACGTGGCGTAGGTTTTTCCCGTATTATTGCCGCCGCAAATAAGGGTCAACTCACCCAGTTCAAATTCCGCCTGTTTCAGCACGCCCAGGTTTTTCACGCTTATTTTCATATCGTTACCCCTGTTCTCTCGTTCTCCATCACCCTTGCGTCAGCATTGTCCCGATGTCTTCCGGCAAAGTCACACCTTGTCTCCGCTCAAATTCTTTTGGTAATTCATACAATCAACCGACCAATATCGCAGTTGTGTGCGTCGCAATACCACAGGACGTCGTCGTGCATGGTCATGCCGTGTACTTCATCGGGTGCTTCTACGCGGATGACGTCGTACACGCGGCCATCTGCTGTGCCCAGCAAGTTTACCGTGCCTGCGGATGTATCCGCTACCCATAATTTGTCGTCTTGCCAGGCCAATCCGTGGTTGCGGAGGCCGGGGGTTCGAAATGCGTGTTCTTCTGTCCAGGTTTCGGCATCTACCACATGTACAAATTGCGAGGGTGGAGATGCAATGTAAATTTTGCCCTCGCGCCATTCCAGTCCGTGTGCGCCGGTTTCTGAGGCGCCCGGCATGCCCTCGCGCCAGGACGCGACGCCAACGCCGGGAGAATCGTATTTTGCAATGGTTTTGCCAGTTTTCATATCGAGTTTTGCTATTTGCAATTCAAATGTGGATGCGATCCATACATATCCGCCACCGACTGTAATTCCGCTTGAATGCTCTGTGTCTGTTTGCGCCTCAAATAGCACGTCGCCCGTTTCCCAATCTACTTTGTAAATTTTCAGATCCACCTGATCGATAATCCACAGGCCATCCGGCGCAGCTTGCAGACCATTGGGCTGGGGACCTGGACTCTTGAAACGCTTTTCGACCTTTGCTATCTTTATCATGGTATGGCTCCTGTTTGTTAGCTGGCACTCATCCTAAAATCATATATGACCTAATGTAATACATCTTTGGCTTGAAGCAAGTTATTGTACTATGCTACATTTTCTTTGACTTGTC
>JAJEAX010000284.1 GCA_022822565.1 Candidatus Latescibacterota bacterium | reverse complement strand
TATGTTGAAAATTGCGCGTTGCTCGTCATTCTCGGGACCCTTCTGAGAGAGCGCCTCATTTAGACCCGAGATTTCATCCTGAGTGCGATCCGTGTGTTCGAGCACCCAATCCCCGAGTTCGATATCGTTGACATTGTGATAAGCCGCATCCTGAAAATCTTCGGCGGATATATTGAGAAAATCGAGAATAACCTTATCAATGGGACAATCGTAGATATAATCGTTGAGTTTGTCCGCCTTTGCCGCGCGTGCTTTATCGCCCATGCGCGATCCGCCGTAAATACCGGCAACATCGCTGTTATACGGCGAGCGTGGTGGCCGCTGGTTCAGATCGGTGTCCCTGTAACAACCCCAGTCGTCGAGTTCCATCGATTGGAGCATCGTTTTCACCTTATCGGGATCGGCATTGAACTTTTCAAGGCGATCTTTTAAGCGCTGGCGACTCGCCTCATCAAAGGGTTCCCATGTGAGAAGCTCTTTGTTGTACGCCTGGATCTCCTCTTCGGTCTTAGGATACGTCTCGCGCAACCAATCGCACAGTTCCGCGTCATTCATACGCTGGGCCGCATCGGCAAAGTCATCGTGCGAGACGCCGAGAAAATCGAGTACTATTTTATCCAACCCCGAGTTCTCGCCATAGAGGTGTTCACCAATCGTATTAGCCCGGTGCGCCCGCGCTTTATCGGTCAAGCGCGCAAGTGAAACAATACCGAGCATTGAAGTATTGGTCGGCCGGCGAGGCGGTTGTTTCGTCATATCCATGGTATGCCTTTCTATTTCTTGTTTTGGGTTATATCAGCTAAAAGTTGCTGAAGGTGTGGTTTGGATTTGGGCATGTCATCTGTAATGGCTTTCCAAACAAGTCGAAAATTGACTCCAAAATAGGAATGGATCAATCTGTCACGCATCCCTGCCATCTCTCTCCAAGGAACCTGTGGTGAAGTTGCTCTAACATCGTCTGGAATCTGTTTAGAGGCTTCGCCTATGATTTCCAGCTTTCTAATGACAGCACTGGATGTTTTGTCGTCACTCTCGAATGTTTCAAAGGTCATACCAGCGATGAAAAGTTCAACACTATCCATCGCTGCCAATATGTCTTTCAAATAGAGCGTTAAGTCCCTCATAACACTATCATTTCTTTCAGAACAGTGTCTCGAATTTCCTCCCGAAGCGACTCTTTAGGGACAACATCTACCTTGCGATGAAGCTTAGTCTCCAAAAAATCTCCGACCCTGATCAGATCAAATAGACTTGCCTCATCGTCAAAATCTATCAAGACATCTATATCACTGGTATTTCGCTGTTCATCCCGCGCAAAAGATCCAAATAAGCCAATTTCTCGCACTTTGTGTTGCAAAAGATCAGGTTTCAATGCCTTTAGTGTGTTCACTATTTCTGTTTTGTCCATCGTCAGACCCATTTTATGTTTTTTATCATGTTGTCATATCGCGAACATGTAAAATTTCACTATCACCCATTGGACGAATGTCTCTTTGATTTAACGTAAGAAGTGCAACGGTTTTACCCTGAGGAGTTACAAATTCAACCTCATAAGCATTACCCGCTTCGTAACAATGCACTACGGCACCTACATCTCCTGCTTTAAGATCATAACCCTCGACATCGTGAATTAAAACAACGGCATCATGTTCACAAATCATTTTTCTTTTCACTTTTCCTTTTGCTACCGTTTCAATTATCCTCAGAAACAAAAAGTGTAGCAACAACGCCGTTTTGTCAACCGCATTTCAAAACATCTCTCGTAGTGTACAAATCGTAAGCTAACTAATAAACCCCTCTCCCCTTGTCAGAATCAGGATGCTCAGGATGTAAGGATCGACAGGATACCCGCCGCCTAAACCACCCATCCAAAACCCATTCCACACAGGCTGTCACATCACAGCCTTGCCTCTATATCACCAAAAATATAACGCTCACACTATAGCTTGATTCCTTGTGTTCGACCTTCTACGAGATATTTTCACCGCTATCTCCTACCATATCCGCACTGCCCAGTATAACGGTACTTTCGTCAAAAAAGTTTTAAGATAGGCTATCTAAGAGTATCTGTTTGATACAATCGAAATCATCTTCCTGAACTCCTGCATCATGTGAGTTTTCTAAGTGGATGATGAACTCGGAGAAACGAAATTCTTGTTTACCAGACCGTTTTGGTAGCTCCCATTGGGCATTGGCGTCTAATTCTAACTCATCAGCTCTCCACCGCCCACTGCGCTTAAAGTTTTTGAGCTGCGCTAGCGGCTCGAAAAACCACGTTATCTTATAGGGGTAGGGGAGTTGTGTATCTGATGGGGTCAGTACGGCCAGCCAGTAGTGCTCCTGGTGCTCCTTTGCCATCCGCACTTGATTCCATTTCCAATACACACGCCCTTCCTGCATGTGCTTCACCTCAATGTAAATCTCCTTGCCCGTGCTGTGGGTTAAAACAATATCTGTTATGCTACTTCCCCCATCAGACAGATGGCAGAGTACCTCGGCTTTCACCTGCCAGCCTTGCCCTTTCAAGTACTCCTGTAGCTGAGTAAATAGCCATTCTTGGGCCTCATAGGCGGCTTGGCGGGTCTCTGGCCTAAGTAGGGGGGCGGGTGCTCGTCCCTTCTTGGGTGCCTGATTATTCGGTGCGGGATCCATATCGCCAGGCTGCTGAGTGGGCGGCGGACCAGTTGGCTGAGATAATCCAGGCCGATTGATATGTGGATTGGCGGCTGAATGAACCTCTGCATCTGGTTCTATTTCCTGATCTTTCGCCTCCAGCATTTCTTCCAACTCATCTTGTACAGGTTGCATCTCTTTTTCTATTTCCTGCACCGCATCCCCGGTCACCCCAAGATCACGTAGCTTGTCCGAAAGTTCCTTTTGCGGATAGCTTAGTAAGTCTTTCAGTGTAGATTGTTCGGAGATGTTAAGGCAGAAGGTGTAACAAAGTGCCTTCGCCACCCATTCCCATCCCGTAATGGAGGGTTCCCATTTCTGTTTTTCAGAAAAAGCAAAACATTTATCCCGTTTTAGCCACAAGGTTGCAGGTTTGGCTTCCTGCGGTGCTTGGTAATAGGCTGGTAGGGTATCCAGCATACCTAAATCTGTCTCTTGCAAAGAAAACTGCACCTTTAGATTTTCCACTACCCGAATCGCCAGTTTCGCATTTAAGACATCCTTATTCACCGGGAATCTACTGAAACTATCCTCTGAGTATTCTTGTTTCAGATAAGCCAAAATAGCCGGATAGCGCCCTTGTAGCCGACGCACCAAGTCTTGTGTTTCAGTCTCTTTTGTAATAGCATCCGAGGGTTCACCGTGCAGGTATTCAGACAGCGGCGCAACACCGAGTTGAACTTTGGCTTTGTTCTCTAATCCATCTAGCATCACAGGCAGTACCCACAGGTCTTTCAAGCGGATCTTATCCAGGTCCGGACGGTCCAGATAGTACACGCTCCCCTTTTCCTTGTGAGAAAAAAATCGCCACATCTCGTTATTATCCGCATCGCGGTTTATTCCCCAAAGACCCCATTCCCCGCCAATCTTATCATCGCTCGATTCAAAAAAATTGTTACCTGCGTGCTTTAGCAACGCACGCAACAGAGCTTTTATCTTTTTCTTTCTCTCTTTACCGGGCGGTATATTATGATTCTTTCCCGTTTGTTCCAGCCAACCTTGCCAGTCAGCAGTTTTCAGATCACGCCACCCCGAACGTACTCCGATAGCTTTCAAAAATTTAGACGATTCTCCCACATCTATATTTGCCGTATCCAGTTCACGTATCCATCCGCGAAGTTGGCGGGTAAGTTCGCCGTATTGAAATACCTCTTTGGGACGATAGAGCTTTTTGCCTCCCTTGACCGGCACCCATGGAATCGTTTTGAAAAGCCAGTGCAAATGAGAATCTTCAGAAAATCGGTCATTATCATAGTCTTGTTGCATGTTGCTGGACTCATATCCCAGGCATTCAAATTTGGCATAATGCTCCCACCTTTCAGCGATAAAGGCGAAGGCTCCAGGAGTTTTCAATGCCTTTTCACCTCCATCCAGTGTCCAATTCTGTCGAATTCTTCTTTTATATCTATAATAAGGCGAAAATTTCTCACTCCAATAACTCTCCCACCCATTAGGTGGGTCGGCATGTAGGTTGGACTGCAAGCCGCTTCTGCTATACTCTCGATATATAATCAATCCTTTTTTTGTTTTTGGACGCATATCTTCATTGACAATAGGCACCTCTCTGGGGATAAAATTTATCCCCAGCCAGCGATAAAAAGATGCCCAGTGCGCTTTCTCTTTATTTTTTGGTTTTTCTAAAAAATGGCGATCTTCGTACATGCACTCCAGAACTTCGGGAACATCCCAGTCTTTGCCTGCATACACCTCTGATGCAGGCTGCCAGTCTCCCCCACGTACCTTGACCCGAAGTAGCCAGCTAAGCTTTGACGGGCAGTTATCTTTTTGTTTGCTTGTGCGATAGACCTGTTGCATGAAATTGAGCAAAGCCCTTGGTTTTTTTTGTACCAGTTTTTCATCGGTCTCCAAGGCGGACTGCATTTCCTCTGCGATTTTAAGCAAAGTAAAAGGCTTTACCTGGAGCCTGTCCTCAAAAAACTCCCTCAGATTTTCTTCTGCCAAAACTGTTTCCGTCAGCCCCTTTGTCAGAAAATGCATTTGGATCGGTATTTCGAGCGGCTTGGATTCGGTTCTTTTTTTGCCTTTTTGTGGCGGGGGAAAGAATAGCGTAGCTTGAGTAGGGGAACAAGGTTCGCACTTGCCCTCCACAGGGATCAGAGGCAAATCGCGTAACGTGTCCCAGTCCAAGCAGGCGTTTTCTTTACCTATCAGAGCAATCAGAGTTTTGTCGCGAGTATCGGTTTCGACACACGGCAAAAAGGGTAGGCCATTCAGGCTACCGGGGCGATATTTCTCCAACAAGTCTTTGAATGATTTCCAAACCTGACGGTCAATGTCGTCAGGAGGCAGACGCAGGGCGTTTAGAGTTAGTCCCCGCGTATCCTGCGGAGTAATGGGTAGTACCGCTTTACGGATAGCCTTCCATAGGTCGCGCTGTACGGAATCGTCTTCAGTATACAAGACTGTGTGAGGTTTCAGGCAATCCAGCAAAGTCGCACAATCAGACAAGTTCGCTAAGGCAGTTTTCACCACGGTAACCAGATCGCGGATGCAAGCATCATAGCGGGGCCGGTTATCGCTAGAAACTTTCTGAATATGGTCACGGCTTGTGCGGAGGGGCCAGTGGGCGTGCATCAGAAGGGGTAATGGACTGCGTTCTTCGGTAGTAAAATAGGCACGCAGATAGGGATGTTCTTGTTCAGGTTGTGGCATTCCATCTTTGCCTAAGCGCAGAGCCACGGCAGCGTGGTCTTCCTTCAACAGGTGCCAGTAAGTGGTAGTTGATGTATTGCCTGTGTGCTTTTCAATCCGATACATCCTATTGCGCTTACTTTCCTTGACCTTTTGCCAGCGCACTTCATGGACAGCATCCCCTTCGCCTTTACGCCAGATGATTTCTGTCAGGGCTGGCAGAAACAAAAGCAGAGTTTCGTCTTCGGCGCATCGCATAAAATCTTTGCACAACTGTTCCACCCCGTTTGCCGGGGCATTCTGGCTAAAGGGTAATACGACCAGCGTCGTATATTCTTTTGCCAATCTTTTCAGGTACTCAGGCTCTTCTTTCAAAGGCTTCCAAAAGGGTAGGCGCATCAAAGGCAAGCGCGTGGAATTATCGGGTAGCAGGTTACAGTTTTTGAGTACGGCTTGAGTTTCCTGACCATCGAATCCAAAGTGAAGGTACCCAGAGTGAATGCGTAACCGCCCACGGCTGATGTTCAGCACTCCCTTGAAGCCAATCCCTTTCTCTCCTATCTCGCACGTTTCCCCTGCGGCGGCATCGTGGGCGTTTTGCAACAATTCCAGCAACACGCGGCCAGCATATTCGCGCTTCAGGCTTTCTTCGCTACCCGCATGCTCTTCAATATCGCCCGGCGTAGCTTGATAGCTTCGCAATCGTTTGTCTCTCAGTTCCTTAAGAGCGGCTTTTGCCTCATCTTCGCTGCAAAACTGTGTATCTTTGGCGTGATGCTGTTCATCTTTAGAGCTACGATGTGCATTGCATACAGCCTCCAGCCCCAGATAGCTGAACGGTTGCCCACAATTGGCCACGATGAGCGATTTTTCCGTGAGGTACAAAAGTACCCTGCCCGCTGTTTTTATCATGAGTCGTCCCTTATCAATAGCGAAATACGTCAGTGCCGTCCTATTCATCTTTTCGTGCTTTGGCGAGATGCGTGCTATACACTTCTTCAAATTTTTGCTTTGACAAAATATAACATATTTTTCATACCTATAATATGAAATCTGAGACAAAATACTACGGCGACATATTTACAATACTTAGGGGAAAACGATGACACACAAAGAATTAAAAATGAAGGCACTTGCAGACCCATAAACCAAGGTCGAATACGAAGCTCAAAAACCTGAGTTTGAATTACTCGACAAGCTGTTAGAAGCCAAAAAACGCGCTGGATCGCGGCTAAAACCCTGCCGCGATGACGGCTTTGTTGATGGGTTTGACTGATACGCGGGGAAATCAATAAACATGACTACTAAAGAACAATATGGAACTTCTGAGTTGGAGAGTGAAGTTACCTCGCTTCAGATGCTGCTGCCGAATTCCGAATTTGTCCCGATGCAACTAAACATAGGGCTTACAGAGCCTAAATTCAGGCTACAAACAGCCGTTTCCCAACCGCAGACTCCCTCGCGACCAATTCGGCAAAAATATCCGAAACGAGTCAAGTCCATACATTCAGGCTGAACAGAAAAAAAGCAGGCTATGGAGCGCGTCAATGACCTGCTCGGACAAGCCTGCTTTACAAGACTCACATACCAATGCTTAATCGCTTTTCACTAAATACAGGAGGGTCAAATAAACACTGAAGTAGGTGGTCTGACAATCACTCGGGTTAAACATCAGGGATTGCATCCGAAAGTTTCTGCATTAATTCTTTTGCTTGTTCGACTGACAACAGAAAAGTGGCTGTATCTTCCATCGTCTCAGGAGTTAGAAGTGATGGAAAAATTGTCGCAGTCATTGGTATGCTTGCGGGATTCAGAATACAATGAACAGAAACCGTGACACGCGGCTGCCCATGTGAATCGTCAGGTTCTGCATCTACTTTTTTGACGAAATAATCGGGTTGATTCATAAACATTACTCCTAAAATTTTGGGTGCGAAAAAGCCTGTTTTTGGGCATAAATATAATGAGAGGAAATAGCTACGATCTCATTATACATCTTTGCTCAGCACCGAGTCATCATAATATCGTAATGTGGTAGCCAACTTCATTGCAAACCTAGTGCTGAGTATATCGGCAAGATTACTTTCGACGATTCTGGCTGTCAGCCCAAAGGTCGCGTTGCCGCTCTTCTTCTTCTTTTCGGCACTGTTCGATTTCCCGGGCCTGATCTACTGATTTTTCCCAAGTGGAGTCGTTATCGCCGTCAGATAGGTTGTCCTCATAGAGGCTTTCTGCTATTTTCCAAATGTCGGACATTTTCAGTCCTCCAATAGGTTAGTAGTGGTTATACGATACGCACCTGTACCTGCTCTATAGCTTCAGGTCGCTTGCCGTATAGTGACTGTCATGTTCACTGCCTCCTTTCCGGTTCGCCCAATGCTGGGACACGCCCCAGCATTGGACACGAAAATAAAAAGCTATTAAGCGGTATTCCACCTGCGTCCCGCCCAGTTGCTAGCATATACAGTCGCTACTGTTACCACAACTGCTTGCAGAGCCGGCTTGATCCATTCCCGCCAAATCGATTTTAACCACTCCAACATTTCGCTCACCTCCTTTCCATATCGAGTTTACTTCTTACTTCCCCAATCTTTCCGCAAACTACCCAATTTTTTATCTGATCGGGCGTTCCGCCCAGACGGATTTGTCAGGCTGTTACCTATGCCCAACTTTCTCTCCACCGTTTTTACTCTTGCGTCACTACGAATCCTCCGAGCCATTCTCTCACCCCCTTTCTTCAAAGAGATTTTGCAAATCTTGCTAAAATATACCCTAAATTTGATGCCTGTCAACCGGACATTTAAGGTATTTTGGGGGTTTTTAAGTGTAAATAAACGGACAAATACAGACATTAGATTTAGCGTAACCCCCGGGATTCTGTGGGTATGGTTCCTGAATGCGTGAAAAAATAAGCCTCCTATCCGCTCCTTTCTCTTGCACATTGGTCTGTTTGTTAAGACTCGTCACTGTGCTCCATCGCATCAGACTCCTCCAACCTTTTTTTTGCTGCTGTCTCCCAGTCTTTCCACCAGTTTTCATAAGCCCACTTTTCCCTTTCTGCCTTACCCAAAACATTGCCCCTCGGATCTTCCATTAATTCATGCAATTTGTCGGGCAATTTCTCTTTGAGCCACTTCTCGCGCTCCTCACCAGCATCTTCAGCCCAGAGCACATCTGGTATCTCCGAGAGCCGAGCATGGCCGAATTCAAGAGCTATCTGCGCCACCAGAGAATTATTAGCAGCCTGCCCATAAAAATCGCGCAGTCCACCCCACAATTTCTCTTTGAGCCACTTCTCGCGCTCCTCACCAGCATCTTCAGCCCGGAGCGCATCCGGTATCTCCGAGAGCCGAGCATGGCCGAATTCAAGAGCTATCCTCGCAACCGGCGAATTATTCGCGAACTCATTGAGGACTTTAGGATAAACATCGTAATTAGGGAACCTTGACCACAGATCGCCATCTCCCACACTCACAACATCAGCGTTTTCGCGCGCTAACATTTTCAAATATTGCGCAAAAGGACTGGCTGACCGTAAAAGCTCCTCTCTCCCTTCATCAGATGAGAAAAAATCCTCTATTTCCTCTATTTCATCCTGTGACGGCATTTGCTCTGCCAACTGTCCATCGTCAACCACATGGCTCGCAACCATAAATAACGCTGGCCCACCATCCTTCACTAAAATCATTAGCTTACGAAAATAATCTAATAAGTCCTCCCCAAATATATCCGCCTTGCTGATAGACTCATCTTCCATCTTTACCATATTTTCTTGTGGCCGCGTAATCGCGGCAAACAGGTTCCATTCATTATCACCATCACCTTTCAGACACTTGATTGCCTCCTCCAACCCCTTCAGTTTTTCTTTTCGCCATGCGAGGCTGCCCGAAGCCAAAAGTGCAAAAAAAAGCGGGGCCATACTGACAAGATTAGTCGCAGTGACGCCATATCGCTCCCGGATTAAATCATAAGCCAGCCGGGTCTTTGACCCGATCTGCGCATTGATCCGCACGCGCCCGGAGTTATCCATGAACAGGTCTTCGACATCCGGCAACGGTAACTCACCTGTTAGGACACCTGCTTCGACATCCAGAGCCTTGCTTAGACTTTTTAGGGTGTGTTCACGGGGCGTCTGGTTCGATGATGACTGTTTTTCTAACCGTTGGATTGTCTTTTCCGTTATTCCCGGCGGATTTAGATTCTTGGTCTTATCCGCCAGATTAGCAATGGATAGATTCTGCTTTTTGCGGAGGGAGCGGAGGCGGTTTGGATCGATTTTCATGGCGATGCTCCTTGAAATAAGTTTTCATGGCGAGACTACTTAAATTTGAAACGATAGAAATATAATTAAAATTTCTTATCTTTGCAACAGACAAATATCCAATATTATTATCAAAAAAATAGGATATTAATACCTTAAATGTCCTTTTTATAGACCTTAAATACTTACTTAGGCTCCGTTAAAGCGCACAAATGGAGATAAATGCGGACATTTTGATATGTTGCGACTCTCGGCCCTTTCCTTGCGGATGTGGCGTGGATTTAGCCAGCGTCTCCAGTTGAAAAAAAATACCGCTCTCCCGATATTGGGAGAGCGGTATAGAATGGGCCGGTGCGATGGATCGACGCCTATATTCTTCGCATTTTAAAACATCTTAAGACAGGTTGGATTTGATACATACGTCATTTTGACGTATAATTCAAGAGAGGAGATCAATAAACATGACTACTAAAGAACAATATGAGATTTCTGAGATGGAGAGAGACTTTGGATGTCTGACATTTGGAAATGCTCTGGCGAGCTATCGAATGGGTGAAGAAAAAAGCCAGAGAGAGTTTGCTATTTTTTTGGGCATTTCACCTCAAAGCCTTTGTGATATAGAAAAAGAAAGAAGAATTCCGAGTCCCAGAAGGGCTGCCAAAATTGCCAGACAACTCGGTGAGCCAGAAAGCTTCTGGGTTCAGCTTGCACTACAAGACATGATTCGAAAAGAAAACTTGAACCTCGTTGTTTCCATCGCTTGATCTATTGCATATGCGATAGCAATACGCAGAAAAAGCCCGGTTCCTTATCGGAATCGGGCCATCTTTGTTTTTTCAGGAAAGCTTAATCGCAATGAGATGCGACTTTTGCAGGGGCAGGATACAGGTCAAATAATCGGGCGCCTCATCCAGGCGGCTCTTGAAGGCGGCCCAATCCGGGTCCATGTACCATTGTTCGACCGCAGACCAGCCATCGACAAAGATAAAAGCTCCTGGCACCAGACGGCTTTCCAGCATATCGAACATAGGCGCGAAAGCGTGCAGCCCAAAGTCAACAAAGACGAAATCCACGCGATCGGGAAGAGCCGCGATAAAGGCATCACCGGTACTCGTATGGCACTCTACCACATGATCCAGACCAGCGGCTCGCAAATTGCCCTGAGCCGCCGTGGTTTTCTCGGGCATCTGATCCAGGGTGAAAACGCGGCCTCCCGTATGCTGTGCTGCCGCAGCCAGATGCAAAGTGGAATAGCCGTGCGAAGTGCCAAATTCAACCAGTGTCCTCGCCCGCTGGTGAACCGCGGTAAGACACAGATAATGTGCCACCTCTGGGCTGGCAGCCTTGAGGCGCAGCGGGTCGGTAGAACCAGCTTGGCGCTCCTCCTGGTCGCGACTGTGAAGATCGGTGACAAGGGTGCGTTGGGCCGGGGTAAAGAGATCTTCGATATGCACAGCGTCTCCTTTCAGAACATTTCTCGTTGCTTCCCATCGTACGCATCGTGTTGCCTGCGACGGCGGGAAATGCGGTCTTCAACCGTATTGCGGGAAATCACTTCGTAGAGAATGGCGTGTTTGCCTTCGCGGCGGCGCAAAATGCGCCCCAGTCGCTGGACGTGTTCGCGGATCGTACTCGTTCCCGAAAGCACAACCGCGACATTGGCCTCGGGTACGTTGACCCCTTCGTTGAGCACGCGAGAGGTGACAAGTGCGAGAATGTCCCCCTCATTAAAAGCTTTGAGGATCTCCCGGCGCTCCTTTGTGCGGGTCTGGTGCGTAATGGCGGGAATGAGAAATTGATCTGAAATATTATAAACAGTTTCGTTATCATTGGTAAAAATGAGCATGCGGTCGCGCGGATGTTTTTTTAGCAAGTCTTCCAGCACGCGCAACTTAGCGGTTGTGCCCAGAGCGACTTTGCGATAGCGACGATAGGCGAGCATCGCCCTTCGGCCATCGCTGGAACGCGCTGAGAGACGCACAAAATTTTGCCATCCAGAAGCACTGCCCAACCGCAAATTCTTGGACTCCAGAAAAGCACTGAATTGCGAACGTGCAGTTTCGTATTCGGCACGCTCTTCGGCCACCATATCGACTTCAATGCGCTGCGTATTATACTCGGAGAGATAATCGCCAGACAGGTCGCGGATACCCTTTTCATAAACAGTTGGTCCCACGAGATCGCGCAACATAAGATGGCGACCATCGGGACGTTCGAGCGTGGCTGTAAGCCCCAGACGATAAGGCGCAATAGAAAGTTCTGCACCATGGGAATAGGATTCGCCGGGCAGGTGATGGACTTCATCAAAAACGAGAAAACCAAAACGATTGCCATAGCGGTCCATGTGCATATACGCACTGTCGTAAGTCGTTACAGTGAGATCTTCAAGCTCGTGATATCCCCCACCCAGGATGCCGATATCACAGGAAAAAGCGTCTTTGAGCAAGTCATACCACTGATTCATAAGATCAATCGTAGGCGCGACAACAAGCGTACTGCGACCAACTTCTGCAATACCCATCAGCGCCAAAAGCGACTTGCCCGACCCCGTGGGCAGAACAACCACGCCGCGATATTGGTTTGATTGCCAGGCGTCAAAAGCCTCAGCCTGGTGCGGGTGTGGGGTATGTTCGCGGTTGAAATTGAGTTTGAGGCGGTTGTAGCGCGGGACGACATTTTTTATTTTACCATCCTCAGCCTGTAATGCTTCGACAATATCGCGATACCGATGTGCCTGAGCGCGCCAGCGTCCCACGCGGCTATCCCATATAAATGGAGATGGCGGTTCATAGTCCTCTGGCGGATCCAGAAGAACGAGCGTACCATCGTCGAACGCAAGGCGCATGTCGGGAGATGGGGATGGCAATGTGAGTACCTCGGAGGATGGAGTATAGATTTCTCACACAAAGACACGGAGACGCAAAGGGATGGGACTGGCAGGAGGTGAGAACCTATCCCCAGTCCCTCATCTTTAACTACGGTCTTGCCAACCGAATGGCGTGATCAGCCGCGGTGAGATAAGGAAAAGATTGGTCGAGAAAGGCTTTGAGAAGTGTGTCTGCATTCAGATCTGATGTATCGATCTGAAATTTTTGTTTAAAAAAGGATTTGCGAAATTCTTCGTGAAATGCCTCCTGGACTTCTTCGATATCCGATTCGGGTACAAGGGGAAAATCGTGTGGATCGTCTTTCATGCGCTGTTTGATGACCTCAGGACTGGCTGTGAGATGCACCAGAATAATATCTTTGGGCATGTCTTTTTCCCATGCCTGGGGATTTTCGACCGGGCGCGCCAGATCGGGATAATAATAGCGTTGGCCATAGACCATTTCCTCAATGTGGAAACCCGTGAGCAAAACGTGCTGGTAATTGTGAACCAGGCGCACATGATAAGCGATCTGAAATCGCTGAAAACGCTCTTTAATGGGCGATGGCAATTCGGCCATGGCCTTTTGATCTGCGGGATTCGTAAGGGTTTGCTGATCGGGAACGGAAAAGTGATCGTCCATGTGATGGCGAATACCGCGCTCCATGCCCCATTTTTGAATCGCTTGAACCAGCGTGGTTTTGCCCGTGTATTCTGTACCAATTGCAATGACGCGCATGTGAAGCTCCTTATTGAAAAGTCGGTTTAGATAGACTATATTTAGCCTATGGAAACGACAAAAAAAATACAAAAAGTTGTAACGAGATGTAAAGTCGGCGCTCAAAAGAGCGATTTCGCCTTCTGGCAAACGCAGTCTTATCAGGCTCGCATAGAGGCCTTAGAAGAGATAAGACGAGAATACAACAGTTGGAAATATGGCACTGACCCAGGATTTCAAAGAGTTTATCGCGTTGTTAAACGAAAATAACGTCCGATATCTCATTGTCGGTGGATATGCCGTCGCATTTCACGGTCATCCGCGTTATACCAAAGATCTGGATATTTGGATAGATCCCGCGGTTGAGAATATAGAAAAGTTGCTCGAAACACTCAAGCAATTCGGTTTTGGATCACTCGGTTTGAAGGCCGAAGATTTTGAAGACCCGGAAGATATGATCCAACTGGGGTTGCCACCCAATCGCATTGATCTTTTCACTGGTTTGAAGGGTGTGACATTTGATTCGTGTTATGAGACCAAAGTTGGCATCGAAATCAATGAAACAATAGCTCATGTTATTGATTTGCATAATTTAAAGCAAAACAAAAAAGCGACTGGGCGACCTCAGGATATAGCAGATTTGTCGAATTTAGTATAAAAGGCACATCATGGGACGTACGAGCGATGCAAAAGAACGGCTGATTCAGGCTGCGATGGATTTGTTTTTTACGCGCAGTTATACCGACGTGGGCGTGCAGGAATTGTGCAAAGCTGCCAGGGTAAAAAAGGGAAGTTTTTACCACTTCTTTGAAACCAAGCAAGACCTCGTGCTGGCTTCATTAGATCGATGGTGGGAGATTACACGGGAGACCGCCTGGGAGCGGGCTTTTTCATCAGAAAGACCACCTCTGGAGCGGATCTCGCGGTTTTTTGAACTGGTCTATGAGCAAAATTGCCAATTTTACGAGCAGCACAAACAGCTTTGCGGATGTCCATTTGGCAACCTCGCCGTGGAAATGAGCGCGCACGAGCCGCTGATCCGTCATAAAATTGACCGTATTTTTGAAGATGTAATCGGTCGGTTGCAAAAAACACTCGACGAAGCAGTAGAAGCCAGTGATCTATCCCCCATGGACACACGGGAAACTGCTCTGGCATTGTGGGCGTATTACGAAGGCATTTTGATACTGGCCAAAGCGCGGCAAGATCTGGATCTGTTAAAACGGCTGGGACAGCGCGCCGTGCGATTTTTGCAAGTATCGCGGCGACATGTGGCGTGAGGATATTATGACCCTTTCGAAACAATATCAAAAAGATGGCTTTTGCGCTATTTCTGACCCGATTTTTCCATCGGATGTCGTCGGTGCAGCAATTGAAGGCATGGATGCTGTACGCGCGGGGAATTACGATACCGGACACCCACCGGAAAACTCCCGATGGAACCCCGGCGACGATCCCAAAGCACTTTGCAAAATTGAAATGCCGCAATTTGCCAGTCACGGCATCATGGACCTGGTCTCGCATCCCGCCCTCGGCAAACTCGCCGCTGAAGTCACAGGCGCAAAAATGGTGCAGGTCTGGTGGGTGCAACTGCTCTACAAACCCGTGGGCGAACCCACAGATCAACGCGTCACCAACATCGGATGGCATCAAGACCGCTACTACTGGCGAATATGGGAAGACGGCAGCGAACTCTTCACAGCATGGGTCGCCCTCAGCCACATCACACCCGATGCAGGACCAATGCGCTTTGTCCCCGGATCCCACCGCTGGGGGCTTTTGGACATCGACTTCGGCTTTCAACAACAGGACCTCGACACATTGCGCCGCGGCATATCAATACCCGAACAGGCCACCTGGCGCGAAGTTCCCATGCTCCTGCCCCCCGGTGCATTGAGCCTGCACGACTGCTTCACCTTGCACGGCAGCGGACCCAACCGATCCAATGGACCTCGTCGCAGCTTTGCCATTCACATGCGCACCGAAAACTCGCGACCCGTCAACGACGAGCGACAGGGTCTTACCCGACACATTGACGACCTATCCAAATGCCCGGTTATTTATGGGTGAGACCAATGCATCTTTGATAAGGAATCCTTTGTGCTACCCGATATAGAACTCGCCCGCCAAACGCAGTTGCTCCCCATCGCCGAAGTCGCCGCCAGGCTGGGAATTGGCCCCGAACATCTCGAATACTACGGCCTCGCCAAAGCCAAAATCGCGCAGGATTTTTGCCAAAGCCTCGAAAACGCACCGGCTTCTGGCAAGTTGATTCTCGTATCGGGGATCAACCCGACCCCGGCTGGCGAAGGCAAAACCACCACCACCATTGGCCTGGGGGACGCGCTTAATCGCATCGGCAAACGCGCCACAATATGTCTTCGAGAACCCTCGCTGGGGCCTTGCTTTGGCATGAAGGGTGGCGCAACTGGCGGGGGCTATGCTCAGGTGGCACCGATGGAAGATATCAACCTGCACTTTACGGGGGATATCCACGCGGTTACCACTGCTCACAATCTGCTCGCCGCTGCACTGGACAACCATCTCCACCACGGCAACACACACTGCATTGATCCCCGCCGCCTGGTCTGGAACCGCGTCCTGGACATGAATGATCGGGCACTGCGTAAGGTCAGCATCGGCGTGGGGGATACCGCCAAGGCCTTCCCTCGGCAGTCGGGTTTCGACATTACCGTTGCCTCAGAAGTCATGGCAATTCTCTGCCTCTCCGAGTCGCCGGACGATCTCAAAGCGCGCCTCAGCCGCATCGTTGTCGGTCAGACCCACAGCGGTCAGAGCGTTTGCGCCTCAGACCTTGCAGTACACGGCGCCATGGCGGTGCTCCTCAAAGATGCGTACAAGCCCAACCTGGCACAAACCCTCGAAGGCAATCCTGCCTTGATCCACGGCGGTCCTTTTGCCAATATCGCGCACGGCTGCAATTCCATTACCGCCACCTCTCTGGCCTTGCGTCTCTCGGAATACACCGTTACCGAGGCGGGATTTGGCGCCGATTTGGGGGCGGAAAAATTTCTCAATATCAAATGCCGTCAAAGCGGCCTGGCACCCGATCTCGTGGTGCTCGTGGCAACCGTACGCGCGCTCAAGTACCACGGCGGCGTTTCGCTTAAAAGGATCACGCGACCCAATGTCAGAGCGGTCGAAAAGGGCGTTGCAAACCTCGAAAAGCACATTGAAAATATCCGTGGCTTCGGCTTGCCCGTCATGGTGGCGATCAATGTATTCGCCGCGGATACAGACGCGGAAATCCAGTGCATTCGCGACAAGTGTGCCGATCTGGGCGTTGAAGCCGTACCCGCCGACCACCACGCACGCGGCAGTGCCGGTGCCGAGGACCTGGCCCGAACTGCGGCACAAGTAATTGAAAACAACGCCAGCGATTTCAAGCTGCTCTATCCAAACGACATGCGGCTGTGGGACAAGGTGCGTACTATCGCGCAAAAAATTTACGGCGCCGACGACATCAGGGGTGACGAGATGCTGAGGGATAAGTGCAGACAGTTGGAAGACGAGGGCTATGGACACTTGCCGATATGTATCGCCAAGACGCAGTATTCGTTTTCGACCAATCCCAACCTCAAGGGACGGCCACGCGGCTTTGATGTACCGGTCCGAGATATCAAGGTCTCGGCCGGGGCCGGTTTTGTGGTCGTGCTGACCGGGGATATTATGACAATGCCCGGCCTGCCCAAAAAGCCCTCAGCCGAGACGATAGATTTTGACGATGCGGGCAATATCAAAGGGCTCTTTTAATTCGTTTCAAATTGTACCCGGCAAGGAGCACCTATGAGCAACCTCTATCTCGGACTCGACGCCAGCACACAGAGCTTGAGCGCCATTATCATAGACATCGACACCCGCAAAGTCGTGTACGACGTCTCTTTGAACTACGACGAAACGCTACCACACTATGGCACTCAAAATGGCGTCCTCGACCATCCCGATCCCAAAATTGTTCACTCACCACCTCTCATGTGGGCCGAAGCCCTCGATGTGCTTTTTGAAAAAATGAAAACCGAGGGCATACCCCTCGGCGATATCCGGGCCATCTCTGGCTCGGGGCAACAACACGGCTCTGTCTATCTCAAAACTGCGGAAATCTTATCCAATCTCGATCCATCAAAATCCCTCGTAGAAAACCTCGGCGATATATTCTCCCGCGACACATCTCCCATCTGGATGGACTCCTCTACCCGCGCCGAATGCGATGAAATCTGCGACGCCCTCGGTGGCCTTCAAGCCACAGCCAGCGCCACGGGATCTACCACCTTTGAGCGTTTCACGGGGCCACAGATTCGCAAATTCTACAAAACACAACCCGATGCTTATAACAACACCGCACACATCATGCTCGTTTCCTCCTTTATGGCCTCTCTGATCGCGGGCAAAGTTGCCCCCATCGATCACGGCGATGGCGCGGGCATGAATCTGATGGACATTCAGACCCGGACCTATCATGCTGCCGCGCTCGGCACCACAGCTCCCGATCTATCCCATCGTCTGCCTCCCCTCGCAGAATCCCGCGCAATTATCGGCACCGTGAACCCCTACTTTGTCGATAAATACGGCGTCAATCCCAATGCACAGGCGCTCGTCTGGTCGGGCGACAATCCCAATAGCGTCATCGGCCTCGGTCTTATCCGCGAGGGCCTCGTCGCCATCTCACTCGGCACCAGCGACACCTACTTTGGCACAATGAGAAATTGCCAGACCGACCCGCGCGGCGAAGGTCACGTCTTCGTCTCACCAACTGGCGACTACATGACCCTGATATGTTTCAAAAACGGCTCCCTCGCCCGCGAAGCCGTACGCAAATCTCATGGTCTGGACTGGAACGGTTTTTCCCATGCCCTCCAATCCACCCCCCCGGGCAATAATGGCAAAATCATGCTTCCCTATTTTGAACCCGAAATCGTACCCAATGTCCTCAATTCCGGCGTACATCGCTTTGACCTCGACGAACAGGACGCCGCTGGCAATTGCCGCGCGGTTGTCGAGGCACAAATGATGTCCATGCGCATTCACTCAGAATGGATGGGCGTGCGTCCCTCAGCCATCTACGTCACAGGCGGTGCCTCGGTAAATCCCGAAATTCTCCAGATCATGGCCGACGTGCAAAACTGTCCCGTTCATCAATTTGAAGTCACCAACAGCGCGGCACTCGGCGCGGCACTCCGCGCCGCACAGGCGCATCTCAATGCCACATGGGAAGACATCAGCAAGGGCATCGCCGACCCCATATCCGGCTCTGCCGTCAACCCAACCAACACCGCAGTGTACGACGAACTGGTCAAAAAATATGCCGAATGCGAACAAACCGCACTCGGCAATAAATTATAAAGGTACAAAAATGCTTGATTTCAAAGCTGAATTTAAGAGAATTTTTACACAGCACAATATCACCTACGATGTCAAAGGAATTATAACGGCTGATAAAAAAATTTACTCTCTTGGCACAGATTCCAAAGTTCTGAGTGCTGTTTTTGAAATGGTAGTTAGGCCAGCGATTTATCAGATTGCTTGGGAAAACGGAATGACTGTATGGGAAGCCCAATCTCAAAATTACTATCCCGATTTCACGTTAATGGAAAATGAAGCAGACATAAAAAAAATAGCAGTAGATGTCAAAACTACCTACCGAAGTCACAAAAGCTCAAAAGTCAGTTTTACGCTCGGAGGCTACACAAGTTTTATCAGACAAGAAAGAAAAAATATCGAGTTCCCATATAGTCAGTATGCAGAAGAATGGGTAATCGGCTTCATATATGAAAGAAAGTCTCTTGAAAATCCCCCTCATCTTTATGAGTTAGAAAGACTTGATGAAATTCCGTTACCATTCGAAAATGTATCCTGGTTTGTGGCCCAAAAATGGAAAATAGCCGGTGATCGTGCAGGTAGCGGAAATACTGCAAATATTGGAAGTATATCGGGATATTTGGATGATTTCAGAAACGAATCAGGTCCTTTTCATTCAAAGGAAGAGTTTTTAGACTATTGGCGAAATTACGGAAGAACAGCGTACGAGCGTGATGGAAAATACAAAAATTTAACAGAGTTCAGGAGCTGGAGAAGGAGGCAAAGATAGCTAAAAAGAAATGGCGAATTGTCCTTGAAAGTTCGGTAACATACTCTCTTTTGCATCTCCCGCAACACAATTTGGTGATATGACCAGAGCTTCCTCCATCGCGTTGCGGAGCGATTCTTTGGAGCCGACATGATAGAAATGCGCCTTTGTTGCTGTGGGAAAATCAGAGAAGTGCTTTGTCAGATGTTCATTTGTACGATATTTATTTTGTTTCCAGGTAGAGTAAGCAAAAGGAGCCTTTAACTTTTTGATTGCTTGCGCCAATCCATCGGCATCACTGTCGCGCCACTGGTTGTAATAATCTGTATGTCTGTCATTATAAGGCGGATCAAGGTAGATAAAATCAGACTCTTCAATTTGACTTAGCGTATCGCGCCAGTCCTGAACAATGAAGTGCCAATCTTTCCCCTTTATTTTTTCACCTGCCCAGGCGACTTGATTGCATATTTTGGTGATATAAGCCCGAGCAAATCTTTCGGGCTTTCTACAAAAAGGCACGTTAAATTCACCCTTTGAATTGAACCTCATCATGCCGTTAAAACACGCCCGATTCAAAAAGAGAAAGTCAAAGGGCGAATGATGTACATTAAAACGTTCACGAAGCTCATAGTAGTGGTTCTGACCTTTTTCTTTTAGAGCATGGCCTTCTCGTTCTAAAAAGCAACGCAAATCATAAGGATTCATTTCGCCAGTTTGTATGGCGCGGTAGAAGTGAATGATGTGTTCATTTGTATCTGCGAGCAAGGCTTTCTCTGGATTGACATTCAGAACCACAACGCCCGACCCTAAGAAGGGTTCAACCCATCGCCCTTGTCCATCCCATTTCACATTGTGCATAATAAATGAAACGAGCTTTGTTTTAATGCCCTGAATTTTGAGGGGCGGTGCTTTTATATTGTTTACATTCTTATTCATTTTTATTCCTCGGCTCACTTGCCAGCATTGTCTGACGACTGTTGTATATCCCTTGACTTATATTCGACAACCGATTCCCGCACAACCAACCAATCTCTGCCAAATTTCGTTGCCTCAATTTGTCCTTGACGTATCAACAGACGTGTGTGCTGAATTGTATATCCAAGATCTTCAGCAGCCTCTCGAGTTGTCATGACTTCTTGCGAAAGCCCCTTCTTGTTCATGCAATATCTCCTGGAGAAATTGATGAAGATTAACACCTATACCTGTATATTCCCCAGAGAATATAGCGCAATATTCAGAAATGTCAAGGACCATTATCGAAACGAATTCGATCAAATTTATTGACAGTTTTTCCTACTATTCACATCGCTCTTGCGTAAGTCCTAAATATCTCATCGCGAAGTTGATCATAATTCAGTGGCACAGCTCCGAGCCGTTCCAAGCGTGAAAGCGAATATGCCTCGAATATATCAAGTAGTATTCGTGCGACAATACTTTGAGACCTACGACTTGTTGCACTTGATGGATCTAAATGAATAAAAGATGGCCAATTTCGTGAATACCAAGAGGCCAAGCTCTGCGGATCGTGAATTGAAGGCCCATCGGCAAAGCCATTTTCAGCTATGGCAACACTTAACATCTCCTTTTGTAAGAACTCTTTTATAGATGCGACATTATTTTGAAAGGCACGCAATCCGCCAGGGGGATTTTGCTCCCATTCTACTGACAGGGTTCGCAATGCAACAAGAGATGCTATCATGGCGATAGATTCTTCAAACCATTGTGGCTGTTGATAGCCCTCTGCGTCTCTGTAATTAGCGAGGATGTGACCGTATTCATGAGCAAATTGATCTATAAGTATTTGCCAATATGGGACTTCAAAGTTTGGATCATCCAAGGCAAATGAAGGCACTTGCGGAGGCTGTAACAATACCTGATGCTCTCCATTTCGGCCTCGCTCATAAAGGACGCGGGGATGGTTGAATGGGCTTTGTCGCACAATAATGTCGGATTCCGCAGAAGATGCAAGTTTGCTGGCGAATACATCCCTTATGCTTTCAAATCCATAATAAAAAACGGGAGTAGTTCCGAGCCCGCCACCGGGTTCTATAATGATTTGTGGGGGTTGTGCTTGAGGATTTTCTGATTGCAAGTGGATGGTATCCGTGACAGTAACCGTTTTGGTTATGGTGTCGTGGACTGTATTGGTTACAATCAGAGTGTCCCTGATTGTTTTGGTTGTGGTGATGGTAAGGGTATCTCTGACAATGATGGTATCTAAAGTATGCGACACACGCAGAATTTGTGAAGGTGGCTTATTGAAATAGCCAGCGAAAATAAGAAAATCGGTGAAATCGACAGTGCCGTCTCCATTGAGATCACCCTGTAGCATGTGGTCCGCATATATTGCATGTGGAGATATTACAAATAGCAACAGTAGGATCCATCTTTTGAGCATAGCTTTTCCTTTTCTACTATCTTTTTATGGCGATAAGGTTCACAGACGGAAACGAGATATTGTCAAATGTTGACGGAGCGGTAAACGGTGAGCTAGCTTTCGTTTATGCTTACCTTACGAAACCACGATTCGGCCGTCCCTTCAGAACTCTAAACGCCTGAATGATTACTTAAAAAGTTGGCAACCACGAAAAATCTGCCCGGGTTCTCGATTCCCACAACGGGCCATGTTACCTGTTCCCGAATGCAATGTCACGAATCATGTTCGGCTTCTGTCTGACTTCTTCAAAGACCTGCAAGCCTTCACGGCACGCGACCACACACAATTTTTTGAACAATAATCCTTTGAGGTTATAATTGGTGGCTCCCTCAATTTCATTTACTAAATCACTACCTGCTGGAACGAAGTGGACATTATGGGAATCAGGAATCAAATTCCTGTAGCTTTTGCCAAGCAGAAAAATCTGAGTAACTGTATCTCGAACTTGAAAAGGGAGTCGTAATGCCTGAACATATTCTTTTCCCAATAAAAAGATTATCAGTTCATAATCCGCGATTAAGGTCTCTACTCGCTGATGGATTTGAAGGCTATTACTCTGCGCTAAAATCTCCTTTTTCTTTGTTTCGAAGGTAACTTCGTAAGGGACGATAACATCGCATTCACTAAGCAGTCCGTACCCAGCCGAAATAATGTGCAAATCGATAACTGCCTGTCCATAAATTTTCCTAACTGGTTCTAATCCTTCCATCAGATACCGATGTTGTTGACCTGTGTACATTTCTGCGGCAGGTTCTTTGCAAGAACTCAGTTCTTCTGTTCGCTGGCGAAGGCGTTCAGGCGAAGTGAAATCTTCCTGCTGGAGTTGGTTCGCGGGTTTATGTTTTTTGTTGCCAGAGCAAGAGCTAATTACCAGTATCTTCACGGAACTCAACTCCTGTTACACACTCGGCGTGCAATTTTAAGAATCTGTTGTGGATTCTGTTTGACTTCCTCAAAGACGTGAAATCCTTCACGACATGCAGCCTCACACAATTTCTTGAATAGGAACCCTCTGAGATTATAAGTATCGGCTCCCTCAAGTTCATTCGCTAACTTAAGTCCTGCTTCAACAACCTGGATATTCGATGGTAAATCAGGAGGGAGATAATCCCTCCTGTTAGTTGGGGAAAGCAAAAAAATCAAGTCTGTTTTACCAGAATACCAAAAAGACTTTTCACGAAGTTGCAGGGCTTTGACATCTTGTCCCAATAAAAAGAAAACAAGGTCATATTGATTATTTTCAATTATGTCTCGTAGCTTTTGATAAACACAGTCGGGATTCTGGTTCCAGATGGCATCTTCAGGTTCAACATTGTAACGAGCGATAACATCGCGTTCGCAAATCAGTCCATATTTGGTTGATACAATAAATAAATCAATTGTTGTCTGTCCGGACTGATTGCATTTTCTGACTTCTCTTAAACCTTCCATCAATGGCGTGTGATTATATCCTTTATATAGCTCCGCGGCAGGTGCATAATCATTGCCTTGTCTCTCTGAACAAGAGCTAATTACCAATATCTTCATATCAGTCGTTGCCGCCTGCGGCTTTGGTGTGACCCGAGGCTGAGGCACTTCATTGCCATAGCTACTGTCCGTCCCTATATCACTATGCGAATCGAACATTTGCATATCGTGGGCAACCACTTCGGTGGTATAGCGCTTTAGCCCATCTTGCCCTTCCCAACTCCGCGTTTGCAATTTGCCTTCGATATAGACTTTGCTGCCTTTGTGCAAATACCGGTTACAAATTTCGGCCAAACGGCCCCACACCACAATGCGGTGCCATTCGGTGCGTTCTTGTCTTTCACCGCTACTGTTGGTCCAATTCTCGTTGGTAGCGATGCTGAAGTTCGATACGGCTGTGCCTCCTGGCGTGTATCGGAGTTCGGGATCAGCACCTGCATTGCCGATCAAGATGACTTTGTTGACACCTCGTGCCATGCATGGCCTCCATGGGCTTTTATGATTTTTCCGTTGCCTGCCAAGCCTTCAATCCCCCCGCGTTCTCTTCATCTACAAAAGCGCGATAGGTATGTGGTCGTCGCTGCATCCAGTTGATCCCGCGAAAGCACCCGCGACTCTTTGGCCTGAATCCATCCACGAGATTCACCTCTGCGGTCACAAACCGTTCGCTACCATCATTCCATGCCAGCACATGCCCGGTGCGATCAATAATACAACTGCCCTCCGCGCGATTTACCGCCACCACCATACACAACTGATTGTCCAGCGCCCGCGTCTGCATAATTCCGCGAAAGCGTTCGGGGTCCCACGTATGATCTTCCGGATGCCACGCGCGGTGATCGCCCATAATCGGCAACAACAAAAAATCCGCGCCATTTAACCCGATCATCCGCGACGATTCAGCCGCCGAAGAATCCATACAAATATTGCACCCAATCCGTCCGATCTCTGTATCAAATACGGGAAAATCATCACCCGGCAAAATACCCGAATCCATCTCGCCACCCACGGCCAGATGCACCTTGCGGTATTTGCCATTCACGCCGCCATCGGGCGCGAATAACACGGCTGTATTGTGAACGGCATCGCCATCCCGTTCAATCACACCCAACAGCACATATACGCCATAATCGCGCGCAACATCCGCAAACGGCTCCGCCTCGGGTCCAGGCACGGGTACAGCCAGTTCCAACGGACTCCCTTTAACCCCGTATTGCAATGCGATCTCGGGCAATACAATCAAATCGGGTTTTTCTTTTTCACATATCTCTCTACACAAAGGCAAATAAAGATCGACATTGTCCCGAATCGACTCAAACCGCCGGTCGCGGTCTTCTCGCCGTCCCGTCGCAACACAAATTTTCACGGGTTTGTATGATTCCGCCACCTCTGTCGCGATCACTTTGGGCAATTGCCATTCGGATGATCCCACAACCGACCAGCGAAACGTATAGCGCACAGTCAGGCGTTTGGCATCTTCCGGTGCAGTGAGACGCCGTGAAAATTGCACGGTGTCGCCATTCCATTCGGGAAGGAGATAATCCCAGGACAAAACTTCGCCGCGTCGCCCACTGTCCCGATCCAGGTGGCCCCAATACGCCTCACAGCGCAACACATCGCGCACCTGTTCCACATCACAAAACTGCGTCTGAGCAACAATCTCATACATTTTGCCAGCCTCAACACCCGAATACGCGACCTGCCATCCACCAATACAAGTACGCGTGCCATTTGCGGCAATTGCCAGCGTATCCCCACTGCGTTCTGTCAATGGCGCGGCGGTCGGATGCGGTGCCCAGGGTTCAATAGACTCAAGCTGTAAATCTGACATGGTCTGCCTCCTTTTTTGTTATCGCAAATCTCAGATTATTGTTCGACCCAATGACGGTATAAAGGCTTCACATCTTCTGGCAACCCGTCGTAAACCTCCTTTTGCAAGGGCATAGATTCGTAATTCTTGCCACCTGTCTCCACCACCATCATCTCGTGCTCGGGTTTGCCAATATGAGACGGATTCAAATTCAACCACCACGGGGCATAGCGCACAATCAATGCCACGCGCGGTTGATCACTCTGATTTGATGCCACCGCATGCCACAATCGACTATCGTAAATCAGCACACTGCCCGCTGCGCCCTTCACCTGCATCTCGGAGGGATACGGCGCATCCTGATCCACATCGCCCATCCCACCTGCGGCCGGGTTATCGAGCCATCGATGGCTACCCGGCACGAGAAATGTTCCGCCGTTTTTCTCATTAAACGCCGTCAACATCCAGATAGACGACAAATGCAATAACGCATCGGGATACGGCGAGGGAATATGCGACGCATTCGTTGCATTATACGGCCAATCCGCGTGCCAGTATCCCCTTTCATTGCCCGGATAATTGATCACACAATCGGTGCAAGAAACGCGCGCATAAGATCCAAATAGCGCATCTATCACATCCATCATCTTTCGACTTGCCAGATAAGGTGTGAAAACCTGCGTTTCATTAATCACCTGCCGCAAACTCGCCACCCCCTCTGCACCAACGCGATGTCCCTTCGCCCGGGTTGCGGCCAGTGCCGCCTCAGACTCTGCGTGTTTTCGCGCCTGTGCTGCCACTATGGCTTGCCGCACGGCATCCACCTCATTTTCGGGAATCACGTTTTCAACCACATAAAACCCATCGCGTTTGAGTTTTTCGAGGATATGAGAAACAGACATCATTTACGCCTTTCTATAATGATATTCTGCAATCCTGTTGCAAAAAAGATACACATGTCGTATTGTTTCACAGAAAGCATACTGAGTTTCAGATATTAGTTATACGCACAACTTCTTATTTTTCCAAATCTTATTTTTTTGGCGAAAGACCCATGACGGTTGGGCACAGTTTTTGCATAATTATATCTAAAAATCACACGAGTGCTGCCATCATGTACAAATATCTCATCCTGCTCTGCTTGATTGCCACGCCTGCCCTGGGACAAATTGGGCATGAAATAGAAAAGATTGAAGTGCGCGGCAATGAAAAAACCCGTGTTGAAATCATTCACCAGGTCTTGCCCATAAAGGTGGGGGATAACCTGCGCGAAGGGGATATCGACCGCTGCCGCGTGGTCCTCGAGCGATTGCTGCTTTTCCGAACTGCATTTGTCAATGTTAAACCCGGTGCAGAAAAAGGCAAAGCCATTCTCGTAGTCTATGTACAGGAAAAGCGCTTTGGTGACCTGGGCATGAGTCTTGAATATTCCGAACTCGATGGCTTTGGCGCCTCCGCCAATGCACATTATGCCAACCTGCGTGGCGAGGGAAAATTAGTCGGCGTGGAATACGGTTTGGGAGAACGCTTCAAATACTGGGGGTTTCACTACAGCGATCCGCTCTTTCTCAAAACCAATCAGGCATTTCACATTCAGGTAACGGGGTCTTCTGCAGACCGCGACATTTTTCGCGATCCAGACCCCGATATCAGGGGGCGCTACGATCTCGAACGCATCGGATTTGCCATGGGTTTTGGTCAGCCCTCTCCTTTGCGCGCCTACCATTTCGTCTTAAAATACGCTTTTGAAGCCATACAAATTGGCGATTTTCAACACCCTCCTATCCCCACGGGCGGTGGGGTCTTCGCCAATGAAATCAAAGCTGCCGTAGGACGGGAAACCCTCTCCACACTTTCTTTTAACCTGTTTAAACAACCCGTGAGCGCGATCTGGGGGCAAGGTACGGATTTTAACGCCCGGCTCACACTGTCGTCCAAACTTCTGGGATCAGTTGCAAATTATATCAAACTTCGCACAGAACTCTACCGGCACCAACAAGTTACTGCAGGACACATCCTCTCACTCGGCGTCAAAACAGGAGGGGTCTGGGGAAATCCGCCCTTTTACGAACGCTTTTATCTCGACGGGAATAATCAACTCAGAGGCATAGAACGCCGCGTTATAGGGCCAGAAGGTGGCACCCTATTTTTTGCGGGTGAAGCCCTATATGCCATCGATCTCAAAAGCCTGGGGCGAATATATGCCTTTGCCGAAAGTGGCGGTGTACATCGCTCTGTAAACGACAGGGATCGGCGAGATGCCGACTTTGCCTTTGGCGTAGGTCTGCTGCTCTTTAACCGCGTAGATATTAGCTTTGGAATCAGCACGGGAACACTCATCGTAAAATCACATCGTTTTGCCGGCGTCAAGATTGGTCTGTGAGGAATAGATGACCCGGTTCTTCATCATCCAGGCACTCACAGTTTGCACGCTTGCCAACGTGCAACCCATACTTGCACAGCACATACCGCAAGACAGTCTTTATATTTATGTACAATCCGATACCCTGCGCCTCGATGCAACCATCGATTCTCTCTTTTCCAAACGGGCTATTGATGCCATTGAAACAGGTATGACGACATCTATCGCCGTGCAATTTCGCCTGAGGACAGGTCGTGGAGATAACTTGGGACTGCGCAGCCTGCTCAGGCGTTTGGAGCACGACATCTGGGAAGGGCAATATCGCCTCATCCGACAATCCGCACGACCAGACACACAGATCACGTCTCAATTTGAAGATATTCGACGCGCGTGTTCTGAACTTCAGGGAGTCACACTGGCTCGGCTTCCCCTACCCGATGAGCCTATCACCTTGCAGGTACGGATAGACGTAAACCCGATATCATCAGAGCAACGAGAACGCACGCGACAATGGCTCAAGATAATTGAAAAAGGCAGCTTTCTCGAATTTTTCTTTTCTCTGGACAGATCTACATCTCCCGAATGGATTGACCTGTTCAGATTTCGCCCCAGCGCACTCCCACACCTTCTTGATGAATAAACACTGCATGGAGACACAACTATGAGAGCTATTCCCCTGCGCTGGCGCATCATCGCCGCCCTGATTGGTCTGGCATTGGGTACGACACTCATACTCGCGCTGCTCGCACGGCACTTTTTGGCACTGAGCCTTCAGACCAATACCAATGTCAATGTCGAGATGGGTAGCGCATTGACCAGTGCGCTTTCTTTGGCAAAAGAGAACTACGACGCCAAAAAACGGCAGCTTCAGGATATTGGACATATATTGTCTGCGCCACCTCACCGCGACCTCAATGCCTTACACGCCGCATTTGCAAATGCTGGGCTCGACGACATGACCCTGCGTATTTCACCTATCGAACATATCGACACAGATCTTTCGCAAGGTCCCGTAGTCTCCAAAGTAGAGAACGATCAGCTTCAACTGGTCATCGCTCTTCCCGATTCGCAACAAGTACTAACTGCCCTGCTTTCACTCGAGGCACTCATCGATGTCAAAAATGCCGTACATACGTACAAACATATAGAAATGGCGGAAGACGATCTGCACACGGCATTTCTGTTCGCATTTCTCGTCGCAGCAGCAGGCGTTGTCCTTCTGGCATCTGTAACTGGCATTCGCATCGGCTTTGGGATCACGCGCCCGCTTCACGCACTGCTTAAAGGCACGCGAGAAATGGCACGCGATAACCTGCAATACCGCA
>JAJEAX010000367.1 GCA_022822565.1 Candidatus Latescibacterota bacterium | reverse complement strand
CTGGATTATCTCGCGGCGCTGGCAGGCGGGAGAGGGCGGGGCGCCTACTTCGACAGAACCTATTACGAAAACGATGAGGGACCAAATTTTTACGGAGGCTGGGCTCCAACGAACGAAACGGATTTGGCTATTCAATTTATAGAAAAACACCTGAATGCTCGAACAGACGATCCATTTGCCGTCTTTGTGTCCTGGCGACCTCCTCATTGGCCATATATGCAGTATCCAGACGAATATAATATTTATGATCCTGCGGACATGGATGTGCCGGGCAATGTACCAGACGAGATGAAAGCATGGGCACATGAGGAACTCGCAGACTATTACGGGTGCTGTACAGGACTCGATGCAGAGATGGGGCGATTGTTGGAAGCACTGGATCGCCTGGGGGTCAAAGACAATACAATTGTCTGTTATACATCAGATCATGGAGATCACCTTTCAAGCCATGGGTATGGCAAACCCGGTAGTCGCTGGTTGGACGAGTCGATGCGGGCTTCAAAGGCAACACCTTATGAAGAATCTTGCCATGTGCCGTTTGTGGTGCGCTGGCCCGATGCTATTGAAGCTGGTACGCGAACAGATGCTTTCTTTGGTGCGATTGATATTGTACCTACATTGCTTGGTGCTTGTGGCGTGCCGTTGCCAGAAGGTCTGCAAGGGCGAGATATTTCGAGCGTGTGGCAGGGCGGCGAAGCGCCTGCAGATACGGAGTTAACGCCTGGCGGATCGGAGTCTGTCTATTTGCAGAATATGGCACACGGTTGGCCCAATCGCGACGGTTGGGTTGGGCGCTGGCGCGGTGTGCGTACCGAACGCTATACCTATGCGCGTTGGTTTGCGAATGAGCGAGGTCCCTGGCTGTTTGACCGGCAGGAAGATCCGCTCGAGATGGATAATCTGGCGAATTCTACTGAAGCGCGGCCAGTACTTCAAGAAATGGAAGAAAGATTGCATCGTTGGATGGAAGGGACAAAAGATCCATTTGAATACGGCAGGCGTGGTCCCCGCGGCTTTTTGGAATTGGGACAGGAATTTGCTGATCCGGATAAGTATCTTGGCTGGGGCGTTGCGTAATTGACAAATGGAAGAAAGGAATCACAAATGCGAATAGAACAAATCGATGCCTATGTCGTCAAATTACCTCGTCCCAATATCGCTGAAAACATTCCCGATTATGCGCGTCCTCGCAAATCGCTCTCCTACGACACAGTGCCTCCCATCGACGACATGGCCGCTGCGCGTTATGCCGAAGCACTCTTTGTCAAAATCACCGCCGACAATGGCCTCGTCGGATGGGGTGAAGGCCAATCCCTGCTCGTTCCCGAAGCCACCAAAGCAGTCGTAGATCGCCTGTTTGCCCCCATTCTCATCGGCGAAAATCCGCTCGCCCGCGAAAAACTCTACGACATGACCTACGGCACCATGCGCGGTCGAGGCTACCGCGCGGGTTATCTCGCGGCCGCCCTTGCGGGCATCAACAACGCCCTCTGGGATCTATCGGGCAAAGCCTTCGACGTACCCTGCTACGTCCTCCTCGGTGGTCCCTACCGCGACAAAGTGCGTATCTACAACAACATCCATGGTCCCACGCCCGAAATCGGCGTTGAGCAAGCCCTCAAAGCCGTTGAAATGGGCTACGACGCGGTCAAATATCACCTCAACCGCCCTCTAAAAAATGCCGTTGCCGTCGTAGAAGCCACACGCGAAGCCGTTGGTCCCGATGTCGATATCCTCGTCGATCTCACCTGGCATTACGATGTACCCGGTGCAATTGCCCTGGGCAAAGAACTCGAAAAATTCGATGTCTTCTGGCTTGAATCACCTGTACCCAGCGAAGACCTCCGTCGCCATGCCGAGGTGCCGCGCGACCTCACCCTGCCCATCTGCATTGGCCAGGAATATTACAACGCCTATCAATTCCGCGCTGTTCTGGAAGCACATGCCGCCGACATACTCTTGCCCGACCTCGCGCGAACAGGTATCACAGGCAGCCAGCGCATCGCCCACCTCGCCGAAACCTTCGACATTCCACTCGCCCCAGCCGTCGGCGCGGGCAATGTCCTCTCCACCGCCGCGCAACTTCAGCTCTCAGCAGGCATTCTCAACTTCGTCATCATGGAACATTTCGACCAGAGCTTCCAACTGAAAAGCGACCAGATCCTCAAACACTCCCTCACCCGAAACGGCAGCTATCTCGAACTGCCCGACCGCCCGGGACTGGGCATTGAAATCGACGAAGAAAAATTGATGCAGTACGCAGTGAAATAAAACAGGAGCAAAAATGCCAACAAATCTCGACTATAAAAAAATCATGACCGATCTCGATGAAGTGGGTTTCCACATCATTCCTTCAGTCATCCCAGAAAAAAAAGCCGATGAAGCACGAGGTATTCTTGAACAACTCCTCAAAGAAGAAGCCACCGAGCAATCGCTTGCAGCCAAAACGCAGCGCGTAGGGCGCATCGCCGTCAAGCACCCCATCTTTCTCGACCTCATGTCCCACCCGACCATCGTAACCCTGTGGCGCAAATACCTCGGTGACGACATGGTCTGCTCCACCTGGTCTGGCAATACAGTCTATCCGGGCGCAGACAGTTTTGGCTGGCATTCAGACTACCCTTATTGGTCCGTGCAACCGCCCTGGCCACCCGGCCGTCTCGCAGGTCAAACCATCTGGCTTCTGAACGATCTCACCGAAGAAAACGGCGCAACCGCCATGCTGCCCCAAAGCCACCTCAAAGGCGAACCGCCACCACCCGAACTCAAAAGCCAATGGATCGACGGCGGTAAAATCCTCACTGGCAAACGCGGAAGCGCCATTGTCATGCACGGTGCCTGCTGGCATACAGCTCGCCCAAACCAAACCGATGAAATTCGATCTGTTCTCCTCGGCATGTATATGCGCCCCTGGTTTATCCCACAAGAAGACATGCGCGGCCAACTGGCAGAGTTAGAAAACCCTTCTGACTTGGTACGCCACCTTATGTGCGCCAATCAACGGACGCCAAGCAATGTTGGCGCAAATTAAGAGCAGCGAAATAACACAGGAAAATCAAATATGACGGAAGGACACGAAGTTACCAGCACGACAGGAGCCGTTGCAGCCGGACCTCCAGAGGCGGCACGAGTCGGTGCGAGAATACTCGAACAAGGCGGCAACGCCTTTGATGCAGCAGTGGCGACCAGTATGGCATGCTGCATGTTACAGCCACAATCTACGGGTATAGGCGGTTATGTACTGTGTGCCGTGATCCTGGAAGGTGCCACAGGCAAAGTCTGGTCGATAGACGCCAATTCAATTTCGCCCAAAGCGGCTCACGAACACATGTACACCATCCTGCCAACGCGTACCCGCGGAGGCATCAATGAAAATGAATACAACTGTAGCGTGAAGGACAATGCCAACGTCCATGGACCTCTTGCCATTGGTCCCCCGGGTATGATGGCAGGCATGGGCACCATTTGGGAAAAGTGGGGAAAACTCAAATGGTCCGATGTGGTAGCACCACCGCTGACGCTACTCGAGGATGGCTTTCCATTCGGTTCTACCGCAGGTGCAATCAAAAATCTCCAGAACGTGATCCGCAGATTTGAAGCAACAGAAAAACACCTGATGCCCGAGGGACGCGTCCCGACACCAGATGACATCTGGCACCGTCGCGATATGGAAAAAACCCTTGCAAGAGTTTCAGAAGCCGGATGGCGGGATTTCTACACGGGGGAAATCGGCCACAAAATAGTGGATCACATTCAGGCCACTGGCGGTATTTTGACAATGGAAGATATGGCTGCCTTCAAACCTCGCGTGACCGAACCATATACCACGACCTACCGCGGGGCATCCATACATGGTGCGATTTTACCCAACGGCGGATTGTCCAGCTTGCAACTGCTCAACATGTGGGAGTGCTTCGATCCCCTACCGGAAGACACGGTCGAGTACTGGCACCGACTCGCCGAACTTCTCAAGCTGGTCTGGCGAGATCGCCTTCTCCATCTCGCAGATCCAAACCATGTGGATGTACCGATCGAGCGACTGCTGAGCAAAGATTATGCAGCCGGTCGAGTGGAAACACTGCGCCAGTTTCCCAATGCGGTAGATCAGCTTGTGCCACCGCCAATGGGTGATTCAAATGATGGCACGCTCCACGTCTCTTCTGCAGATGCCGAAGGAAATGTGGCGTCCGTAACGATTTCTCAAGGCGGTGGTTTCGGTTCCCTTGTCACGGTGCCGGATACAGGCATCATTCTGGGACATGGAATGTGCAGATTAGACCCCAGACCCGGTCGCAAAAATTCCGTGGCTTCGCTCAAGCGACCGCTGAACAACACCGTTCCGCTCATCATTCAGCTTCCAGATCGAGATGTCGCAATCGGAATGCCAGGCGGCAGGCGCATCATCTCTGTGAACGCTCGTGCGGCACAAAAAATCGTCGATTACGGCGCAACATCCTTTGAGGCCGTCAGTGGTCCAAGGATGCATGTACAAACCCACGAGCC
>JAJEAX010000401.1 GCA_022822565.1 Candidatus Latescibacterota bacterium | reverse complement strand
ATTTTGATCCAGCATCTGACGGCAGGAGATTCACTCAACAAGTTTCTTGATGACTTTCCAACAGTCTCCCGTGAGCAAGCTGTAGCGTACTTGAAAATGACGCTCGAGGTCGCTGATGCGCGTGCTGCTTGATGAAAATTTGCCTCGCAAACTAAGACAACTTTTTGAGGACGGCATTGAAGTGATCACTGTTAGCGATCTGGGTTGGAAGGGAAAGGAGAATGGCGACTTGTTGAGAAGTGCAGCAGATGAATTTGATGCCTTTATCACAATGGATAAGGGTATTCCCAATCAGCAAAACCTGGACAAGATTGAGTTGGGCATTGTATTGTTGCAAGCCAGGAGTAACCGTTTTGAAGATCTCTCACCACTAATATCTCAAGTTAATATGGTGTTGAAAACGCTCAAAAATGGACAACTTGTGCGTGTGGTATTATAGTTATTCTTTTTTAAACACGACGATGCGATTTGTATTTGTCCCTTTTTTTAAATTATCGACACCCCAGACATTTGCGGTTTTAGTGAATTTTTGATCGTTGATTAAGACGAGCAATGGCATGAGTCCTGCTTCGATGCCGCATGGGATAACCGCTTCTTCGAGTTTTATTTTGCCGTGTCTGACTTCACCGACTTCAAAGGCGATGTGTCCGCCGGGTTTCAAAACGCGCGCTAATTCGTGGAAAATTTTTGTCATTTCGCGTTGCCACTGTTCGACTTTTTTCGCTATGGTGATGGGAACAGCCGCGGGGTCTATGCCGCAAAACCAGCATCGCAACCAGTTGTCCTGCGCGTAGTTGACGATATCGAGAAATGGCGGGGAGGTTACGACAAGGGAGACGGTGTTGGACGCGATTTCGGGGACGCTATGTGAGGGTTGTGTGAGGAACTTTGCCTGGGGAAAGACGCATGTCAGGGTGTGCCGAGTGTGATCGTCGCAGTGTTTCAAAAGGTCGCGCGTTTTTTTGAGGATAAGGTTTTTAACATCTCGCAATGGCGGTTCTTGATTTCTCTTCTGGTTAATTTTTTTTTGCGAATCAATAGAGACAGCTTGATTGGGTGGCAGAGTATAAACCGAGAAAAACCCCGATGAATGACCTGTCAATCTACTCAGTGCGACCAGGCGAATCCATTGATCAACTTGATCAGATCCTCCATTTTGTTCTTTTTCTTTAAGATATTTTTTTAAGGCGCAAATCTGCTTCAAGGTTTCCGGGTGATAAAAGACCAGTAATTTTTTGGGATATTCATCGACATCTTTGAGTTCTATCTGGGATAGTCTGTCGGCGACTTGATCAACAGTGGGTGGATTCAGGCGGGGAAGCGTCATAATGGAACTCAATGGATTGATGTCGCATCCTATGGGAACGCGTCCCAAAAGAGCAGATTCGATGAGTGTTGTACCTCGTCCAGCAAAGGGGTCATAAACCACGTCGCTCGGTAAGGTTAGTCGTTCGATAAAGAATATGGGAAGTTGAGGCTTGAAGCACGCTCGGTATGATATTTCGTGGAGTGCGTTGGCATCTCTTTGTTTTGAGGTCCAAAATTCGTTTACGTAAGTTTCAATGCGAATCCGCTCGCATTTAGTGGTGGCTTCCGTAGAAGTCACAATTGTATTTTTGCCAAATGCACTGAAGTCCGCCAGTTCCCGTTTGAGGCAGTCAGATGTAGAGGATTCTATCTCTAATGTCAATTGATTCACAGCTATGATAATTCCTCCCCGATTGTAATGACTCGAGATACTATCGTTGATGTTTGATCCATTCATCAACCACAGGCTCTATGTCTCTGGCGCATTTTACATCTGCTATGAGTGAAAAATTTTTAATGGGCCTGTGTTTGGAGGCTCTCGTTCCTTGCTCTATTTCACATTCTATAGGCTCAAAAAGTGAAGGGAGTTGATTTTTGTTCTTTCTTTTTGAAACGAAATCGCCCATCATCTCTGTGCCTTTAGCAAAACGGTCTAAGACCGTACGCATAGCTTCTACGCTGTTATCTATTCCAATCCATCTCCTCCCAAGCCGATGCGCGATCTCCAGAGTCGTTCCAGAACCACAAAAACAATCTAAAACTATATCATCGGGATTTGAAGACGCCTCTATAATGCGCTTGAGAAGCTCTGGATTCTTTTCTGTTGGATAGCCGGTAATTTTGATATTTTGGTTGTGGGCATCGCGGTAGTCAAGCCATATATCTTGTACAGATACACCCGGGTTTTCATCGAGATAGACTTTTCGTCTGGGATTTCCATTTGGAGACCAATAAATTTTATTTTCAGCGTCAAGTATATCCAGCTTTTGGGGCGTATATTGCCAGTGTTTGCCGGGAGGGGGAAGCATTCCTCGCCAGGGTTTTCCAGTTTCGCCATTGCGAACGCCAGGTGCGTGTATGGGCACTTTTTTATACCTGCGTCCTGTTTTCTCCTCTATATATTGATATTCTTTTAATGCCCGGTCTTCTGTCCAGGGTTCTATAGGACGATTCCAAACGTATTGATCTGATTTTGTGTAGAACAGGATATAATCCGAAATATTGCCATATTTCTTGCGCGTATAGTTTTTGGGATTGCATTTTTTTCGCACAATACAGTTTTTATAATTGTTCAAGCCAAATATTTCATCCATAATCACTTTGATATGGAAGACCATTTTTTCATCTAAATGGAGATAAATTGAACCGTCTTCTGCCAATAATTCTCTGAGCAGGATCAACCGGGCACGTAAAAATTCAATAAATTCCGCTCCCGTTAAATTGTCTTCATAAGCATGAGAGAGCTTTCGTGAGTGGAAAGCGGTCTGAGTTGAATAAGGTGGATCAATATAAACCAACCGGACTTTTCCAGATATCTTACGATTATCTAATAATTTAGCCATAATTGGCAAATTATCACCGTAAAATAGGAAATTCCGAGTATTTGCATCTTTTTCGGTTTTTCCCCATATATTTACCAATTTTGACTTTGGGGTTTTCATTATATCATTGACAGATTTCTTGTTCGAATAAGTCAGATGCCTGGTCAAATCATTTTTTTTCTTTTTTTGTTTTTTGTTTGTTGGAACACCAATAGCCATTTTTGAAACCCTTAAAATTATTCGACTAACCATCCATAAGTAATGCGGTCTGTGATCATACGCAATGTAACAACTTTGACCCGCCTATGCCACGTTTCTTCAATATAGGCGTAATCGTCCCACATTGAACCTAATAACAAGCCTGGTCCATCATTTACAAAAATTACTTTCGTATTCATCCCCAAGGCGTCGGTATAAGCAACTACTTCTTGAGCGCAATCCCGGTACTGTCCAGTGCGGTCATCTTCCTGGGCACCACCTCTATCTGAATCATAGCGAGCCAAACCTACGCCCAGAACTGTCTCATTTTCAAATATTACAAAATCGACAGGTCTATCTGGTTTGGGATAATTTTCGAAAACATCGCCGAGCAATACATCCTTGCCAGCTCTTTCAGGTCCAACAATTGTTAGTTGTGGCAATTTTTCTCTTAAAAGCTGGAACATTCGCTCTGTCATATCATAACCTTTTTTACCTCGATCTTTGTACTCCCAGAGGACAGCGCACAATGCTTCATCCGGCAATGGACGGCTTTCAAAAGCCTTCTGAACTTCTACAATTGCTCTAAATCTTCCACCAAATTCTTCACATATCTTTTGGGCTGAAGATTTTCTTTTGAGCATTTCAACGGGTGTGTTCGGGCTGACATATTTCCGAAATACGCGCATCAATTGGATACGCATCCACGGAACACGCACATCATTCAAATGCATAAAAAAATCTGTTGAGGAGTGTGCTGAACGCAATAGTTGTCCAAACATTACCAGTACAGGTGTATAGAGTTCGCATGCTTGAGGCAAAATATCGGGATAATATTCGCCTGTTGCCAGAGTAATCCAGGCATAATTATCAGATTTGTAATCGCCAAAGCTACGTTCTTGTCTCATAATGGTGGCCTATCATTCATTATACAGGAAATATAGAGAAGTTCATCGTAAATATTTATAGATACAAAACTGTCTGATGTCAAGGATGAGACGGGGCAGGTCTTTCGCCAGAGAGGAAATAGTCCATTCGATGAATAGAAACGGTCCATGAAAATAAAAAAGGAAATATGTCGCGATCTGGAGCAGGCGATGGGGCGGGAGTGGCTTGAGACCAATGGTCTGGGGGGATTTGCGTGTTCGACTATTATCGGGATGAATACGCGGCGGTACCACGGCTTGCTCATTCCCGCACAGAATGAGTCGCACGGTCGGTTTGTTTCGCTGTCCAAACTTGAAGAGACGCTTATCGTGCCCGGCGCGGGGACTTTTGAATTGAGTAGTAATTGCTACGCTGGTGCCATTCACCCACACGGTTATACCCATCTCGAACATGTCCGATTGGATCCCTTTCCCATTTTTACCTATTGTATCGGCGATTTGTGTTTTGAGAAGCAAATTTTTATGGTCTATGGTCAAAATACTACTGTGATTTCTTACGGTCCCTTTGATCGTTCTGTTACGCTCGCGCTGCGTCCGCTCGCGGCTTTCCGGGATTATCACCACCTGATGCGCCAGAATGATACGCTCAATGGCGATGTCGATATTTGCGATGGTTTGATGCGTTTTCAGCCTTATTCAGAATTTCCGCCTTTGTATATCGCGCATAATGGAGAATTTCAATCTCGTGGCGATTGGTATTACAATTTTGAATATGCAGTTGAAGCTTATCGCGGCCTGGATAATCGGGAAGACCTGTATTGTCCCGGAGAATTTACTTTTGATCTCAAAGCGGGCGAGTCCGCGCACTTGCTCATCAGCCTTGAACGCGGCACCTGTGATCAGGTGAATGAGCTTCGGCAGGCTGAGATAGATCGAAGAAATAAAATTGTTCAATCAGTGCCCAAATGCACGGGTCTCAGTCTGAGTGCAGATGCTTTTCTCGTCAAGCGCAGCGACGCACGCGCTTCCATTATCGCGGGTTATCCCTGGTTTACGGATTGGGGACGGGATACGATGATTGCGTTGCCGGGTCTGGCACTGGTGACCGGACGATTTGAGGAAGCTCGCGATATTCTCGCTGCTTATGCACATTTTTGCGATAAGGGGATGATTCCAAACCGTTTTCCCGATCACGGCGATATACCCGATTACAATAGCGTGGATGCTACCCTGTGGTATGTCTATGCAGTAGATCGCTTTTTGGCGTACACAGCCGATTATGGTTTTGTGCGGGAAACCCTCTGGCCGGTGCTACAGGAGATTATCCACTATTTTGTTTTGGGAACGCGTTATAATATTCATCTGGATTGCGATGGGTTGCTTTATGCTGGGGAACCCGGTGTGCAACTGACATGGATGGATGCCAAGGTGGGAGATTGGGTCGTTACCCCGCGGCAGGGCAAGCCCGTTGAGGTCAATGCACTGTGGTACAACGCGCTGTGTGTGATGCGCGATTTGGCGGATAGATATGGCGAACCCAGGCTCAGTGCCGAATACGCCGGGCTGGCTGAAAGAACAGCCACGCGCTTTGTGGAGGCATTCTGGAATTCCGATGCCGGATGTTTGTACGATTGTCTGACCGATACGGTGCCCGATGCGGCAATTCGCCCGAATCAGATTTTTGCCCTCAGCCTGCCGCATCGCATGCTCGATGTCGCGCGTGAACGCAGTATTCTCGATGTGGTCGAACGCGAGTTGTTCACGCCTTATGGTCTGCGAAGCCTGTCGCCGTCCGACGCGACATACAGGGGCACTTATGGCGGCGATTCGCATAGTCGCGATGGCGCGTATCATCAGGGGACGGTCTGGGCATGGCTTATGGGGCCATTTATTACTTCCTGGGTTCGCATTCACGGCGACGAGGCAGATGTCCGGGCTAATGCAAGACGTATGTTGTGCCCTTTATTGCGGCATGTTGAAGCGTCGGGCTTGGGACATATTTCTGAAATTTTTGATGGCGACCCGCCCCATGCCTCTCGCGGTTGCTTTGCCCAGGCGTGGAGCACTGCCGAAGTTTTGCGCGCTTTTGTAGAAGATGTACTGGACTAGGGACCTGAAAAATAAAATAGAGGGGATATATGAATGACATAGATCAAAACGGCCATGCGCCAGTTGTGACAAAATGGGGACGCATTGAGATCGATTTTGAAAGTGATAAAGATTACGGAAATCCCATTCGTGAAGCGGCATTGCAGGTGGTGTTTACTTCGCCGTTTGGATCGGTCTATAATGTGATG
>JAJEAX010000362.1 GCA_022822565.1 Candidatus Latescibacterota bacterium | reverse complement strand
CTTCCTGCGGGACTACAACGCCGCCGATGCGGTACAAGACCGCGGTGAGTCGCTGGGCGAAGATGATTACCGGACGGTGACGGACCTGCTCATCGACCAGATCGAGTTCGCCGACGTCATCGTGCTGAACAAGCTCGATCTCGTGAGCAACGATCAGGTTCTCGAGGTCAAGGCCATCGTGAAAGCGCTCAACCCCGGCGCGAAGGTCCTCACCACGACGCGCGGTCAAATCCCGCTCGAATCCGTGCTCGACACAGGCCTGTTCGACTACGAGAAGGCGGCGGCCTCCGCCGGCTGGATTCGGGAGCTTCAGGGTGAGCACACGCCGGAGACCGAGGAGTACGGAATCTCGAGTTTCACCTACCAGACGTCACGGCCCTTCGACGCCGAGAAGCTGTGGGCGTACCTGCACGACGCCGAGAACTGGCGCGGCGTGCTTCGCTCGAAGGGCTTCTTCTGGATCGCCGCTGACCATCGCGTCGCCTACGAGTGGGCTCAAGCCGGTGGCGTCAGCAACGTGAACCCCGCCGGGATGTGGTGGGCGGCCGTGCCTCGCGAACACTGGGGACACCCCGAAGGTCGGCGACCTGACCAGCAGCCGGGCTGGCATCCTCGCTTCGGTGATCGCTCGCAGCAGCTCGTCTTCATCGGCCGGCAGATGCACGAGGCGGCGATGCGCGAGCGCCTCGACGCGTGCTTGCTCGACGAGCACCTCGCCGCGGCTAACAGCAAGACCTGGGCAGAGTTTCGGAACCCGTTTCCGGAGCTTATCATGGTCGAGGAGCCAGGATGACCGAAACTGCCTCATTGACGGCACATTTTGAAGTCACACATCGCGTTTTTTGAATACTATACTTATGTTTGCACTTAAACACGTTGGGCATGTTTATGGCAGTCGTCTTGTATTGGACTTGCCAGAATATATTGAAGCCAATCCCGGTGAAAAATGGCTGTTGCACGGGCCATCGGGAAGCGGGAAGACTACGCTTTTGCATATTATCGCCGGTTTGTTAAAGCCCTCACAGGGCAGTGTGCATATTGCCGAACAGGATATTTATGCACTGACAGAAACTGCTCGGGATCGATTTCGCGGGCAACGCATTGGCATTGTTTTTCAACAATTTCACCTGTTGCCCGTTTTTACGGTGCTGGAAAATTTGCTTATGGCGCATTATATGGCCGGTGTACAGCAGGACAAAACACATGTTCAACAGGTGCTTGCGACTCTCGGTCTGGCAGGTCGCGAACACGCTTATCCATCGGAACTGAGTTTTGGTCAACAACAGCGCGTGGCTATCGCCCGGGCTGTTATTAACCGCCCCCAATTGTTGTTGGCCGATGAACCGACATCTGGGTTGGATGACACGCGCAGCGAACAGGTGCTGGATTTGCTCACGTCATCGGCGCGAGAGGTTGAGGCAACTCTGGTGGTGGCTTCACATGATCATCGCATTACCGACAGTTTTGACCATTGTATTACGCTCGATGAACAGGTGGAATTGCCCGCATGAATCTCTTCAAAATTAGTCTGGCCTATATTTATCGGCGCAAGTTGAATACATTGCTCAATATGCTGTTGTTGGGACTTGGAACGGGTATTGTCGTTGTTTTGTTGCTTTTTGGCGAACAATTTGAAGAGAATTTGCACCGCAATGTTCAAAATATCGATGTTGTTGTGGGTGCGAAGGGCAGTCCCCTGCAATTGATTTTGTCCAGCGTTTTTCACGTTGATGTGCCAACGGGTAACATACCGCTTTTAGAGGCGCGTAAACTGGCTAAAAACAGAGCGGTTGCACAGGCGATACCTCTGGCGTTGGGAGATAATTATCGGGGTTATCGCATTGTGGGAACGACATCCGAATACGCCAGGCACTATCGGGCGGAGTTGGTTGACGGTAGCTTTTGGGATGCCCCATACGAGGTGGTTATCGGCGCGCAGGTTGCTGGCGTGACAGGTCTTGCGCTGGGTGACGAGATTATTAGTTCGCACGGTTTGACCGCAGAGACTGCTTCTGATCAACACGAATCGCAACCGTTTCGCGTGGTGGGTGTTTTGCAACCAACGGGTTCGATTATCGACCGTCTGTTATTGACTTCTGTGGAGACGGTGTGGCTGGTTCACGAACCGCATGAAGAAGAGGGCGATGGACAGGATCACCACATGGAAAGCCATACCGATGAGGATATCAGGCGCGATGTTCTCGGTTTGCCAATGGATAGTGAAATTGATGCCGAGCGCGAAGTCACAAGTTTGTTGATTCGCTATCGTTCACCTATTGCAGCCGTGTCATTTCCGAGATATGTGAACAAAGAGACCAAATTTCAGGCTGCGTCCCCCGCATTTGAGACAACGCGCCTTTTTGTATTGCTCGGTGTGGGTTTGGAGGTGGTGCGGGTTTTTGGTGGGGTTCTGGTATTTGCAGCGGCGTTGAGCATTTTTGTGGCACTTTATAATGCGATGAAAGATCGGCGATACGATCTGGCTATGATGCGTGCTCTGGGGGCAAGTCGCGGTAAACTTTTTTTTCAGGTGCTTTTGGAGGGGGTTTTGCTTACACTTATGGGTACGGGATTGGGTTTTGTGCTTGGGCATGCCAGCACGGAGATGATTGGCGCATGGGTGCGCGAGGCACAGCATATAAATTTGACGGGATGGATTATTTTGCCCGATGAATTCTGGCTCATTGGTCTGGCGCTTGTGTTGGGTAGTGTATCGGCTCTTATACCCGCGCTTCAAGTTTATCGGACAGATGTCGCACAAACACTTGTGGAGGTATCGTGATGTATATACAGCGCACGATAATGGTTATTTTGTTATTTGCTGTGATTCTGAGAATAGATACTGGCAGTGAGGTCCCCCCCTCGTCAACAGACCATCGCCCAGAGCTTCAGGCGCCTCCGTTGCCCCAGATGATGAAGGGTTCGCTTTGGGAAACCCTTGCTACGGTGAGTTATGATCCTTATGCGCCGCTCTTTGTGCCCATATTCTCCGATACGTTGAAAAAAATGAATGGCAAGTACGTTGAGCTGGTCGGATTTATGATTCCGCTATCGGCTGAAAAAAAACAGACGCGTTTTGTTTTGACTCCCTATTCACTTGGGGGATGTTCGTTTTGTGTAGGTGGGGGTGGGCCTGAGTCTCTTGTAGATATTCGCCCGAGCAAACCGATTGATTTTACTTATAATCCCATTGCGATTACAGGTCGTCTGGAATTGTTGCAAAAAGATCCTTCCGAACTCTTTTTTCGCATCAGCAAAGCCGAGGTGATGGATAAAGGAGATATGAAAAACAATCTGGATAATGCATATTAAGTGGGTAGTTATTATGAATAAAAAGGAGATAATAAATGGCGCGTTTGAGCTATCAAACCGCAGGTGACAAGATCGCCATTGTTCTTTCAACGATGTGTGCGATTCATTGTTTGACATTGCCTGTTGCACTTATTGCGTTTCCGTTATTGGCAACTACATTTGTCGGCGGTGAACATTTTCACGGGCTTTTGGTGTGGCTGATTCTGCCCACCAGCATTCTTGCTCTTGGGTTGGGATGTCGCCGCCATAAAGACCAATTTGTCATTGGTTTTGGTATTCTGGGGTTGTCCCTTATCGTCGTAATGGTTGTGGTTGGCCATGATCTTTTTGGGGAAATAGGGGAACGGGTGGGAACCGTTTTAGGGTCGGGATTTTTGATCTCAGGCCATATTCGGAATCATCATTTATGTCGCAGAGATGATTGTGAAGAATAGGATAAACACGCGAAAGGAGACGTAAAATATGGAGAAACAAAATCCAATGCGGCTCAAAGTGATAAGTGTTATAGTGTTTGCGTTCTTTGTTTCTTGCCA
>JAJEAX010000074.1 GCA_022822565.1 Candidatus Latescibacterota bacterium | reverse complement strand
GATGTTGAGGTATTTGCCCGAGTCTTTGGGATGAATGTCGATGATTAGGGGATTGATGAGGGCTTCGGTGAATCCACCGCCAATGCCGGTGACCATGAGGGACAGGATGAGCATGGGATAGCTGTCGGCATAGCTGATCATGAGAAGGCCGATGGCGAGGAGGTATTGCCCCCATGTCACAAAATGTTTTTTGCCCCATTTGCGCGCGAGGATGCCGGATAGGATTAAGACGACGAGCAAAAGACATGTTCGCGCGGTTTCCAGGCCGCCGCCTTCTGAGAGGGAGATGGACAGAGTTCTGGATATTTCCGGCAGGCATATTGGGGTGACAACACCGCTGGTGGCAAACATCATAAATCCGCCCCAGCAGGCCAGATCGAGTCTGGTGAGTTCGGTCTGCATAGGACTATTCCAGATAATCCATTTCGGGGCGCAAGTCCCAACGGACCGTATCTGCGGGTTTGGTGTGGCGTGCCCATGCCGTGAGGATGCGGGCGTCTCTGTTTCGGGCGGCGAGTTGCGTTGCGATGGCGTCGGGATTCCATCTGTCGAGGATGCGGGCCGTGAAATTTCTAATCAGGCTTTGGCAGTACGGGTCATTTGCGCGGTCGTGTAATTCGTTGGGGTCTTCTTCCAGGTTGAAGAGTTGGCAGGGCTGGTTGTGGTAGTAATTGAATTTCCATTCGTCCTGCCGGATCATGCGCTGGTACACGCCTTCGGCGGAGAAGGGACCGCCACCGCCCGCTCTGTCCTGACAAAATTCGGAGAAGGCGAGGTTGTCCCAGGATGTATTTTCACCGCGCATAAGGGACAGGAGCGAACGCCCGCGAGAGTGGGGGAGTTCGGGGCATTGCATGGCGTCGATCATGGTGGCGTTGAGGTCGAGAGACGAGATGACGTTGTCAAAGTGTTTGCCTTCGGGCAGGTGACCGGGCCAGGAGAGGATGGCGGGTACTTTGGCGGAGTGTTCGTAAAAGGTTTGTTTCCACCACAGGCCGTGTTCACCGGCTTGTTCGCCGTGGTCTGACATGTAAATGATGAGGGTGTTGTCGATCAAATCGTTTTGGCGGAGGGCTGTGAGGATTTGCCCGATCATGTAATCCATGCGATCTACAAGTGCCCAGTATGCCGTGCGCGCGCGGTGGATTTCGGCTTCTGTGACGGTTGTAATACCGCAGCGTTCGCGCCAGGATTTGATGTGGGGATGCAGGTCGTCGGAGAAGGGGACAGAGACAGTGGGGGATGGTACGCGACCATCGTAACGTTCGTAGTCGGCGCGGCGCGCGACAAATGGCTGGTGGGGCAGCATAAAGCCAACGGTGAGAGAGAAGGGTTCTGCGGGTTGTCCTGCGCGTTTTTTTACGCCCAGGCGGTCGAGATACGCGACGGTTGCTGCGGTTACGTCTTCGTCGTGTACCTGATACGCACTTTGCCCGATACCCGATTTCGTCAGGCTGACGCGGGCGGGACCTGCTGTGCCCGAGAGCATCCCGTGGTTGACGCCGCCGCCACCGGGATGATTGGCTCCGTGATCTCCTACGAGGCGCTGGGCATATCCGTGTAGCTGATCTGGTCCATTGGAATGCATGCGTCCTACGAGCACGGGGTCGTAGCCTCCCGCGCCCATTGCATGGGCAAATGTGGGAATGCTCGAGTTGAGTATGTGCCCGTTTGTCCACACTTCGTTTTCAAAGGGATAGCGCCCCGATAGCATGGACATGCGCGAGGGTACGCATATCGGCGAGGGGCAGTAGCAGTTTTCAAATACAACGCCATTTGCCGCGATGCTGTCGAGGTTGGGTGTTTGTACGACTTTGTCGCCGTAACAGCCCGTCACATAAGGGTCGTGCTGGTCGGAGTGGATGTAGAGCAAGTTGGGTTTTGAATGTGCCATTGTGTGTCCTGTTTTTTGGTTATGAGTGATTATGCTGTTGTTATTCGCTATCTGAGACAGGGTAAAGAGTTAATCTCGCTCTCTTCCCCGCGCCTTCATCGGAAATGATTAGCGTGCCGTCCGCAGCAAAGGTAATCCCTTCAGCCTGACGATGCCATTGGACGGGAAACTCTCTGACTGCAACGACCTTGCCCCCTGGCGTGATCTCCGCGATAGCCCCCTGACGAGCAGCTACGATAAAGTAATTTCCAGACATTGGGTGTCGCTCGATTCCCGAAGGCTGGAATTTTTTTCCTTTGATGTGCCGAGAGAATTCAGCGACAGGTATTACGGTATGTGCATCTACACTTAGCTGTTTGTCGTCAATTGACCAGTGATATATTGCCAACTGTCCCTCTAAGTCTTCGCTACGAGCGTCCTTGCACATCAGTAAGAGTGCCCGCTTGCTCTCGTCATAGGTCAAGCCCTCTATTTCGCAATCTCTGCCGACCCCAGTCGTATAAACATTGAAGAGAACAGACGCGCCAGCAGTTCCCTCGCGACACTCGTAGAGTCGCCCTGAACTCGTGACCAAATAGATCTGGTCGTCAATTGTTGCAATGCCCTCAAAATCACTGGCAATCGGGTTCTTCATGTCCGATAGTTGGAATGATTTTGCGATTGACCCATTTTGATAATCGATCTCGAAAATGACCGCTCTTTCATCATTGTGCGCGAGGAGTCGGTTGTCTCTGGTCATTGCTAAACCAGAGATTTCCTCGAGATGCTCGGGCAACTTCCAGTGCGTCGCGGTCTCTTCGGTTAGTGTATAGCTTTCGAGAGATATTTTCCTTTGTAATACTGCCATCGTGTCCGCCGAAGAGAGGACATTCGAAGTATCTGAAACGGTCTCTTCATTCAGTGTATAGCTTTCGGGAGATATTTCTCCTTCTAATACTGCCATTGTGTCTGCCAAAGGAAGGACGGTAGAAGTATCTAAAATAGGAATATCAGGATCTGCTTTTGACGAATTCCCACTAAAATCTGAAGAGGGATCCCCTCCATAGAACATTGACAACAGGTAGAGAACAATGCCAAAACCAAGGAATCCCAGCAGAAATTTATCTGTGTGATTTTTCATTTGTCATTATACCGTTATGAGTGTGCCTGCCAGACCTCGGTGATAGGGGACTTTGAGAATACCAATTTTAAACTTCGGTCAGCGTTGCGTTTTTGATACTTTTTTTGCTTTTTTCAATATCCCGGATGAGGATAGGCAGAGCGACGGATTGTTTTAATAAAACATCATATACAACGATGGCCGTTCCATCCTCTTGCTCGATCACATCTGCTACCTGCCACTGTTTGGTCCCGGATTTCAGGATTTGAGCTATTGCTTTTTGCGCTGTTTCGACCTTCGTTGTGTGTACTTCAATCCGGGCATCATAGGGGTTCCCGGTAGTCTTTGTTTCAGAGGTATGGACCGAGTGATCAGGTGAAACAATTCTCCAGCCGGATAATACGGGGGGTTGCGCACCGTAATTGATTTTCCACACACCCAGTGTTATGGTGACGAAAGCCAACGATGCGAGGTAGGCCACTGTCGTAAGCTGGGTACCAGCCGCCAGCCCTATCCCGATGACCATAAACATGTACACGCCCTCTATGGTCGATTTGAGTGAGAGCCGAAAGGTGACGGCGGCCACGATACCCGCCAGACTGAACGCAAGGGCGAGACTGCCCTTCACCAAAAAAACAACCAGTGAGATGGCGACAGGTATCACGAGCAGAGTTTGTACAAAGGCTTGACTGTATTTCTTCGGCGGATGCGTCCAGGCATATACCCAGGTAATTGGGAGGGTAACCCCGAAGGCGAGTACCAAAGCGACTACAACTGGAATCGTGTGTTCCGGATCGGCGAGCCGGTTTATCCCTTCTTTGATGTTTCCAAGTGGAACGGCAGCATCGACCCCGGAGTTAAAGGATGTTCCTACAAAGATGCGTTCGCGCTCTTGGGCGACGTAATGGAGAATTTCCGGAAATATGTGAAAAATCGCATTGAGAATCAAAAGCCAGGTGATATAGTAAACGGCGAGACGTATGATGATGTTGTTGAGCATCGCATCCTCCTTTATGAGCTAAAACATAAAACCAGCGCGCAGATATACGCCTGTCAAGTCATCGCCTTTTACAACTGCCGCGCTAAAGGTCTGCTGGCGCTTGAGAAAAGACAGCCAGAATCCACCTCCGATACTGGTGTGCCATTTATCAGCATTGTCCGGATCTCCGGCATAAATCACCCGGCCAGCATCAGCCGCACCGAACAATCCGAGTTCTCCCGACACCAAAAGCTTGATTTTGGTCAGAACCAGTCGCAGTTCGGAATTTCCATACAGCGCAGTCTCTCCGGCGAACCGGTTTTTTCGGAAACCGCGTAAATTGCCACTGGATATGCCACTACCGACAAAACCCGATCCACCCAGAAAGGCACTTTCGTGGAAGGGAAAGGTTCCCCACACTTTCTTGCCACCTGCTCTTAAGGCAAAGGTCGGAGTAGTTGGAATAGGGGCAGTCAGGTAAGTACTGGCTTCCCCATCTATGCTGCCAAAGGTCGATTCCGCATCCCAGACACCCGGATAGATGTCTCCGGCAACTCTGACCCTGACCCCCTGAGTGGGATACCCAGGACTATTGCGCGTGTCGTACACGACTTCACCCAATGCACCTACTTGGCCGAAGGAATCCGTACCGTAAAGTGGTTGATCGAGAGAACCGATATATTTTTCCATGTTGGAACTGAGTGGTGTGTTTGAATACTTGATAATTGGTCCGAAGTCAATGGTTAATTTCGAGCGAAGCGATCCCATACCAACATGAGGCATATCCCCTTTATAATCTCCCGCTCGAAACTCGAGGGCCGGTGCGAAAACGAAATGATTTTGTTCCACCTTATAGAAAGAAGATGAACGCGGAATTTCCGTTTTGTTACCGAATCCGTTGAACCGGACTGTATGGATTCCGGAGTACTCTAAGTAGATTCTCGCGTCGAAGTCGCGCAGGAGTTCGCGGAAGTTTCCGGTATAGGAGGCAAAGGGCTTGATTCCATCGAGATCATTGTCTTTCGCCAGCCCGATCTTTAAAAAATGTTGCGAAGAGAAAGGGTCTTTTCGATAGCCGAAATGCTGCCGATGGTAGGTCAATCCCACGAATGCATCCAGATCTGGATTTATCCTGATAATCGGAGCAGTTAGAGCCTGCCCGCCCCAGTCCAGTGCATATCTCGCGCGGAGAAGCCGGGCGGGAGGACGCTTGTAGGGTCGCTCGTCAATTTTCGCGCCCTCGCCTTTGACGAACTGATTTTTTCCACGATAATCATAAAACCGGGTTTTTGAGGCGCCAGATTGGGATGCGTTTGTAAGTGTGTCATCTCCACCGCCACCATCAATGCGAACGACAATCTGTCCCTTTGTCCCCGATATTTCCGCACGGTCATCCCCGCCCCGGAGGTATATTCGGACTTCTCGGGTTTCTTCGGGGTGGAACGTTCTCTGGAAATAAGGTGTTTTCTTTTCTTCTCCAGTACCTTCTATTAGACCGATACGGACTGCGAGATCACCGCTCGGCATGTGTTCACACTGGGCGTACTCGTCCTCATCGGTCGCCTGGATTTCGACCTGGCGGGTAATCAATTCATAGTATCTGCTGGCAAATTCGGGCAAGGCGTCTCGCCTCGATTTGAGGGCTTGTGTAAGCGTTTCTCCGATCATTTTGTAATACGGTGGTGGGAGCCTCCGCACGGCATCCTCAATGACCGAATCTGGCAGGTCGTTGCGAAACGCCGTTACGACCGAATCCCACGTAGTTTTATTGAGTTCAGAGAGAAACTCGCGGTCCATCTCCCAACCCGTGGTCGATAGACCCACCAGACTCGGATATTTGTCGCCGAACGTGATTTGCCTGGGGAGCCGTTTGCGCGCTACTGACATAGCAAATCCCTCGAAGCCGATAAAAGCCTGGTCGCGGTCCTCGGGTATTGGAAGCCATGTATAACAATCGCCATCGGGAAATTGCGCCCATCTCCACTGGCCGTAATGGCGGTCCTTGTCGCCGATGAAAAGATCCATCAGTTTTGCTTTTAGATAGGCACGGGCATCGATGCGGTTGCAAGGACTTTCTTCAAGGTGTTCCCACAGCCTCTCTGTTCCGCTGACCCTCCGGGAACCCGCAAAGCCGGGCGTATCGTCCGGTCCTTCAGACGGGTGTTCTTGCAGCGTTCCGATAAGGCCGGCAAACTCTTTGCGGTACTCTCCCAGCCTTGGATCATCTGGAATAACGACGAGCGTGTGCTTGGAATGGAGGATACCGGTGGCTTCCATCAGCGGGTCAGCCACGAGTGCTCCTGTCGGTAAAAGCGCGCTGATCAAGTCCTGAAGGACGTCATCTACAATGGTATCCTTAAGTTCGTCCCATATTCTTTTCGTGGGATCTTTATCCAGGGATCGGACCGTATATCGGCGACCGTCTTCTCCTGTAAAGTGAAGCGAGATGGACTGTCCGAATCCGCCTGTCCGAAGCGGTGTCAAGCCACCTCCTACTTTGTTGAGGTCGAGGACCGCAACTTCTATAGGGGTGGTCCAGAGGTCCCGGTTATTGCTGCCGTAGAACCAGCGTTTGAATCCGCCAGCCTGGAACCTTTCTCCTGGAATTACCACATGGGTCTTAGCACCCGGCGGAGGAATAGATCGGTGAATCCTGTACCCTGGTGGCGGTGAATCCTCCTGAGATGTGGATTCTGTCGGAAGAGAAAAAGCGAACACCAGGAAGAATAAAATAGCGTTCCATCTGGAAAATATCATGTTTGTCCCTTCGTTTCAAGGTGATTTGGATAACCCGAAGTGGGAATGCCCCATCAAAACGCAAATCCGACTGCGGTATAAATCCGGATATCCTTTTTTTCTGTACTCACAATATCAACGCGAATGGGACCTAAAAACGTTGTGCTGATATAAGCCCCAATACCAAAACCGTGGATACGGGTATTTGGCTGATCCGGATTGGAAGACATATTGTACAGACCGCCCTGATAGAAAATGCCAACAGCACTGAGCGGTATGGCTCCCCAAAATTTCTTGTGGCTCCAAACAGAAATTCCCGCCGATGCAAACTTAAAAGCCCTCAGTTTGTCGCGTTTGAGACCGACAACGCGTAATGCTGCGTTACTAAAGTGTCCTGCACCCCCCAATGCGAAGTGTTCATAAATCGGTGCGGGTTGTGTCATATAGCCTCCGTGAGACCAGAGGCCCACACTCAATTGCGGATGGGGGCTGGCGAAGTACGCGAGTTGTGTTTGCACCTGCTTATGTGAAAATGTTCGATGAACCCATTTGCCTCGGGTTTGAAAATAGATGCCGTGTCTTGTTAAAAACGCATCATCTCGGGTGTCAATGCCTGCAGATAGCCACAAGGCGGGCAGATCTTTAGACGCATTGCCTATTGAACTGTCCGCATCGCGAATGCGGGCATGCTCAATTTGATACCCCACTTTGAAACCTCCCCAACTGTGGAACAAAACCTGCATGCCCAATCGCGCGCGAAAACGTTTCTCATTATACGTGTCCTGGCGTTGGCCATTTTGAAAATACAACCGGTCTTGATTCCAACCTTGAATCTTCCCGAAGAAACCCAGACGCTTGGATGAGCGAAAAATTAAATCCATTTCAGCAAGCTTCAAATTGCCCAATAGACCGCGAAAATAAAACTCTGCTACGGGGCCATAAGCATTTTGATGTGCAAACTCGGTCAGTGTCGAAACACCAAAATCGTTGTCGTAATGAAGTCCTATTTTCAATTCACTGGGAGGGTTTTCAAGTACTTGAAAAACCAATTCGGTATAGTCTTCATGATAGACAATCTGGTAATCCACTGTTTGAAATAATCCGGTCGCATGGAACCGGCCGGATTCGCGTTCCAGTTCCCGAAACGATGTCGGCTTATTGACAAACTTTTCCAACCGCGATGTAAATTCCTCTTGTGAATAGCGCTCTAAACCCTCAATCCGCACCCGATCAATTACAATATCCGATGGTATATCCGCCCAGGTTCTAAGATCAAACTCATCTGGCAATATCGACGGTCTCGATTTTTCAACGTGTTTTGAAATGCCGAGCGTTTGTAGAGCCTTCCAGATCGCATCCAGATGTTTTTCGGCTTCTTTTTCGCCAATTGGGATCAAGGTGTACGACAGATTAAAATCGCCGCTATCAAATTTTTTTAAATCGGGCATGATCAACACATGGGCGAGTTCTCGATTTGCTCTTTTTTTTTCTTCTATGCGAAAGCTAACAGCTTGATCGATGACGTCGACGAGGTCTTCAACTTCGTGTTTTTGACTGCGCAAAGGCGTGGCACAATCCACGGCAATAACAAAATCAGCACCGGCGTCTAATGCGACATCTACGGGCAGATTATTGACAATACCACCATCTACGAGATGGGTTTTTTCTGTACTTATCGGCGCAAATACCCCGGGAACAGAAATACTCGCTCTGATTGCCGCGCCGAGCGAGCCATTTTTAAGCACGACCTGTTCGCCAGATAAAATATCTGTCGCAATTGCGCGAAAAGGCGTTGGTAGCCGATCAAAATCGTTTCGCGCCCGATAAATTGCGCCCAGGGTCAATTGATTGAGAAAATGCTGAATTTTTTGGCCGGCAAAAATCCCATAAGGCAATTTTAGATCAAATTTATCGAGGCGCAATGCCAGCATCTGGCGATCAGCCATTGGTTTGCGATTCAAATTCGACAGGCGGCGGTTGGGGTTGTTATTGGTTATTTCCCACCAATCTGTTCCCACAATAATGCGTTCGACATTATCAACAGAATATCCGGCGGCGTACAATCCTCCCACCAGAGCGCCATAACTCACGCCCACGATCAAATCAATGGGGATGCCTTCGCGCTCGAGCACGCGCAACACGCCGATATGTGCCCCTCCACGCGCGCCGCCCCCGCTGAGCACGAGTGCGACTCTGGGCTTCTGTTTCGCGAAAGTAGGAAGCGTGATAGATAAGGCAAAACCGAAACAAAAAAGAAAAATAAATAGGCTTTGAACTATCCCACATTTGGTTGCGTATAACTTTTTGCCTGTCATTTGATTTCCGGCTTTGAAAGATTGATTCGCTCTCAGCCAACTTGTGGCAAGCCAAATCATTTTATGCACATATCTCAATGAATTACAGGATTTTAAAAAAACGATATATCGTTTTAAAGCCAATATATCGCCCTTATTAAAGAGGGACAAGTCTTATTCGGGTTCGCTCATTGATCCTCACGCCTGTTCAAGCGCCTGGGCTTCAACTCGATCTGCTTGTATTCATCAATCTCACCGATGGGTTCTATCAGGAG
>JAJEAX010000225.1 GCA_022822565.1 Candidatus Latescibacterota bacterium | reverse complement strand
CATAACAAGCCGGTTGCAAATTAAAACGGGCAATCGTTTTGGCAAATTACTGGTCATTTTTCAGTTTGCCCTATCCATATTTTTCATCATCACCACCTTAATGATGGCCCAACAACTCACCTTTTTGCGAACCAAACCCCTAGGATATCAAACCGAACACGTTGTCGCCATTCAGACCCAGGCACTGCAAAGAGAAAACAAAACCTTACCAACCGTTTTTCGAGATGCCCTGCTGTCACATCCCTCAGTCATAAGCACGACCTGGCTTGGTCACAGATTAAACAACAACATGAGTTCCCGGTCTGGTGTAACTTATGAAGGAAGTCCTACGCAATACGTTGAACGCATCTCGATTGATTACGATTTGTTTAAAACACTCGACATGAAACTCGTTGCAGGCCGAGAATACAACAGAGAATTTTCAACAGATGCCAAAGAATCAATCCTTGTCAACGAAGCACTCGTCAAAAAACTTGGCATAGAAGACCCCATTGGCAAAACAATCAAAAGTGGAACAAGGTCTCGGACCATCATCGGCGTTGTTCAAAATTTCCATTTTCGCTCCCTGCATCACAAAATTGAACCCGCCATTCTGCCCCTCTCTACGAGTCATTGGTCCTTGTGGGTTCGCATTCGCCCCGAAAATGTACCCGGCACCATCGCATTCATAAAAGAAAAATGGGCTGAAGTCGCACCCAACCAGACATTCAGATTTTCATTCATCGATGAAGATTTAGACAAACAATACAAAAAAGAAGAACGCTGGAACCAAATGATCCAATACGCCACAGGATTCGCCATCTTCATCGCTGCTCTCGGCGCATTCGGACTGGCTGCATTAGCTGTCGCACGACGCACCAAAGAAATCGGCATTCGCAAAGTCTTAGGTGCATCCCAAGCGCAAATCCTATCCCTGCTCTCGCGAGAATTTGTCCTCTACATCGCCCTATCAAGCCTCATCGCATTCCCCATCGCCTATTACGCCACCAATCAATGGTTGCAAACCTTCGCCTACCGCACCGAATTGGGTATTGGCACCTTCTTACTCGGCAGCATAGCCATGTTCCTCGTCGTACTCACAACGGTCACTGCCCAGATCCTCAAAGCCGCCCGCGCAAACCCGGCGGATGCGTTGCGAGATGAGTAATCGTCACTTTGACTGCGAAATAACCAGGCAGAACAGGAGGGAAGATCATGATCAAAAATTATCTAACCGTTGCGATTCGCAATCTGATGCGGCACAAACTATACACCTCAATCAACGTATTGGGACTTGCCATTGGGTTGGCGTGTGGCATTCTGATCCTGTTGTATATCCAGCAGGAATTTGCAGTAAACCGCTCTCACATCCTGGGCGACCGCATTTACAAAGTGATTCGGGAACAACGCGGCAGTACGCAAACATCATACACAGAAGGCACATCAGGCGCACTCAGCCCTGTATTGGAAGAAACATTTCCCGAAGTAGAAACAACTGTGCGTATCTGGCGGTGGACTGTATCTGTACAATACGGCGAGCGCAAGGATCGATATCTCCTTGCGCTGGTAGATGACAACTTTCTGGACGTATTCAATTTTCCCCTCATAAAAGGCGACTCAGAAACCGCATTTCGCACGCCCTACTCTGCGGTCATTACCGACGACATGGCGCAACACCTGTTTGGCGATATGGATCCCATGGGTCAAACAGTTTCAATTGATAATCGCAGTTTTCCGGGCGAATACACAGTAACGGGCATCGTAAAAGCACCACATCTCTCATCAGGCCTTTATTTTCAAATACTCTCAACCACAATACCCTCCGTAGAAGAAACGCAAGAAGTGTGGACATTGTGGCGACCCACGCAATCGTGGCGTCCGGTAAAAACCTTTGTGCTATTAAAAGCAGGACAAAACGCAGAAACTCTCCAGGCAAAAATGCAACCGTTGATCAAGCAGTATATGGGGGATGAAGTTGCAGAAAAAAACACCTACCATCTACAGCCCCTGCACCGCGTGTACCTACATGGTGAATCCGATTTTAACCCAACTGCCGACAGCCCCATGCAACACATTTATATGCTGGCAGCTATCGGACTGATCCTCGTGGTCATTGCATGCGTGAACTTTACAAACCTGGCAACAGCACGCGCTGTCACCCGCAAGCGCGAGGTCGGCGTGCGAAAAGTCGTCGGCGCGCATCGCCCACAACTGATGGTTCAGTTCTTGAGTGAATCCCTGCTTTTAACCTGCGCCGCCCTGCTAATTGCCCTCGCATTGGTCGAGTTATGCCTGCCCTTATTCAACCAATTTGTGCGCGGCAATTTGCACCTCAACGCGGCTACAGTAATAATAGGTGCGCCGGCAGTACTGGCACTCACATTGTTGGTCGGACTGCTGGGGGGATGGTATCCGGCGTTTTTCCTCTCCTCTTTTCGCCCGGTGACCGCGTTAAAAAGCAGTGCGTCTTCCTCATCGGGTTCCACAGGACTAAAGAAGGGACTCGTAGTATTTCAGTTCGGCATGTCCATTTTGCTGGTAATCTGCACCCTGATCGTTTATCAGCAACTGCGATATATAGAAACCAAAGATATGGGTTTTGCACGCGATCACATTGTGAGTTTACCCATTTTTGTCCCTGACTTTTCCGGAGAGCCAAACCCACAAAAACGCCTTTCGGCACGCCACCAGATGGTCAAACAGATCTTTCTCGAACACCCCAATATCCTCAGCGCGTCGGCACTGCGATACGAAATCACGGGATACAGCGGACGATTGCGACTGGCCTGGCCCGATGGAGACCGAACAAAAGAACGAACATTTCGCATAAACGAAGTTGATGATTCATTCTTTGAAACATTTGAAATCCCCGTGCTTCGTGGTCGCGCCTTTTCAGCCGATGTTGCCAGCGATACATCACAGGCGATCATCTTGAACGAAACAGCCGTGCGCCTGCTCGGCTGGGAGGACGACCCGATTGGCAAACAGATTGTGTTACCAGCATATGACAACCTATCCCTGACCGTAATAGGCGTCGTAAAAGATTACCACAATTTGACACTACGAGAAGAAATCGCCCCCATGGGGTTTTTGGCCCGCTGGAAGATGTTTTATGCACTGGCTTTACGCATCCGACCAGAAAACACCGCGCAAACCCTGTCTTTTCTCGAAACACAGTGGAAACGCTTTGTGCCGGACGCACCCTTTGAATATCACTTTTTGGACGAGATCATAGATTGGATCTATTTCAACGAGCAACTCACCGGAAAAATGCTCGGGGTGTTTTCATTACTGGCAATTTTCGTAGCCTGTTTGGGACTGTTCGGACTGGCCGCATTCATGGTTCAATCGCGCACCAAAGAAATTGGCGTAAGAAAAGTACTGGGTGCATCCACACCACATCTGGTCATGTTGCTCTCCCGCGAATTTATATTCCTCGTTCTGCTCGCCAATCTCATCGCCTGGCCAATCGCCTACTATCTCATGCGCGACTGGCTCTCCGGGTTTGCCTATCAGACAGACCTGAATGTCTTGCCATTTATCGTGAGCGCAATAATGGCA
>JAJEAX010000015.1 GCA_022822565.1 Candidatus Latescibacterota bacterium | reverse complement strand
GCGCCGGAAGGGTGTATGCAGCGCCAGGGTTTTTTGACCGTGGATGATTACCATTTTGATCGGGACCCGATGCGTGGGTCGGGCATTCACTCCGTAACAGAGTGGGCACAGGCTTTTCTTGCCGAAAAAAAACTGACGGGCATCACACCGCTACAGGTGGCGGATAATCTGGACGAATATGCGACTACTGCACTAAAAGCGCTTCCAGCATTGCGGGCACAGATGGGCGATAATGTGGAGTTGCAGGAAACGCTGAACGATATTGAAAGCATGGCCTATCTCGGCCGCTATTATGCCGACAAAATGCGCGGTGCAGCCAAACTGGCGGTATTTCGTGAGGATCGCCAGCGGAAGCAGTTTAATGATGAAGCAGTGGCCCATTTTAAGGATGCGGTGGATGAATGGAAGACGTATGCCGCGATTCTTTCATCCCAATACAAAACGCAATTGATGGCCCGAACCCACTTTCTGGACTGGAACAGTACGTTGAAGGAAGTGGAAAAGGAAGTCATCACCGTACAGCGTGAAGGGGACTATCCGGACATCCGTTTTACAAACCTGAAGGACGGAGCGCGTTTTCCAGTGGGAACCGATCTCCAGGTGGAGATAAACGCGACCGATGGAGATGGCATTCGGGAGGTGAAGCTATATCTCAACGGCTTGCTTCTCACTGCAACCCAACCGCAGGTTTGGAGCGGTTCAAGCGATGAGCTTCTGAAAGCACTGAAGCCTGGGATATATCATCTGGAGGCTGTGGCAGAGGATAAAACCGGTATATTCAATCGGAGTAAAATTCAGATTGTCATAGGCGATGTGTCGAAAAACAGCGCGGCAGACTGGCGGGATGAGATACATCAAGTGATTCTAAATGAAGGTGAGCGGTTTATGATCGGGGATGTCCGTGTATTCCCCCGCCTGGAATGCTATTTGAGAATGCATGATAATGGAAAGTTGGTCCTCCGTCGAGGTGCTCCTGGCAGAAGTGGAGACGCGATTTGGCGGTCCCGGTCAAAGGACCCCGACGGCGGCCTTCATTATGCCGCTTTCGAAAAGGGACAACTGGTGACCTATCGCGGCACGCCCGAACATCCGGAAGAGGTCCTTTGGAAATCCAGAAAGGTGTCCGACCCTGGTACTTATAAACTCGGAATCACTGCATATAGGCAACTGGTCGTGTTCCGAGAAGGAGAAAAAAGAAAAATTGTTTGGAGGAGCAACAACTGATGTCCACGTATCGTACCGAGGTTCACGGGCAATACGCCAAAGAATTGAACCAGAACAGGAGGAATATATGATCCTTTTTATCAAACTCATCCTATGGGTTGCAATTGTGATTGGGACCTTCGCCATTCGCAGCCAGGCCGCACAGGCCAAATCCAACACACAGTCTAACGCACAGGCGAGACCCAATATTGTCATGTTTTATATAGACGACTGGGCCTGGAACGGATCACCGGTTGCCATGCATGACACCATGAAAAATTCCCTCATGCCGGTCTTGCAAATGCCGAACATCCAAAAACTGGCTGCTGAGGGCATGAAATTTGGCAATGCCTACGGATCGCCGCAGTGTGCACCTGCTCGTGTGTGCGTACAGACGGGGCAGTCTGCGCCCCACAGTGGTTTCACGGTATATCTGGGGTCAAGAGAGCCTTACTACGACACGAAAAGGGAATATCAGAGCTTCCCGCTGGTTCCGAACGTGTCTGACCGAGAACTCGACGAAGACGCAGTCACCATTCCCAAGGCGCTCAAGCCACTGGGTTATGTCAGCGCCCACATTGGCAAATGGCACATGAGAGGCGATCCTGCAAAGGCGGGCTACGTATTACACGATGGTGCTACCGATAATAATCCTGGCAATACGCTAAAGTACGGACTGGAGAGAGGCGAGCGGACGCCCAGGCGACTACCCAAAGATATGGCCGATCCCAAGTTGATGTTCAGCATTACTGAAAAGGCAATTGGCTTCATGGAAGAACAGGTAGAAAAAAGCAATCCTTTTTACCTTCAGATCTCTCATTATGCCATGCATGCGGGTTATGAATGCCTGGATAAAACGCGTGAAAAGTATGTGAATCACCCCCTGGTGCAGGAGTGGTATAAGAAAAACAATAAACATCCCGACACAGTCAACCGGGGGGATGATCCCGCAATTTGGTTAGGGATGGGTGAGGATCTGGATGGTCGGATCGGCGCAGTGCTCGACAAGTTAGAGGAACTGGGAATTGCGGATAACACCTATGTCATCGTAGTGGGTGACAACGGCTACCGACACGAAGAAGTCGAAATCATACCCGACTACAAGCAACCATTACACGCAACAAAGTGGTGGTTGTGGGATGGAGGCATCCGAGTGCCTATGATTGTCAAGGGTCCCGGGATCAAACCTGATTCAGCTTTTACCGGCAATGTGATCAACTATGATTTCTTACCCACCTTCGTTGATTGGGCTGGTGGCGACTCGAAAAAATTGCAGAACACCGACGGTGTCAGCCTCGCGGATTACATGGCTGGAGAAGAGCCGGACGAAGCCTTTCTGAACCGCTATCTCTATTTCCATTATCCTCATTATCGGAACTCTGTGCCGCATTCGGTCATTATTTCTGGTTCGTCCAAAGTGATCCATTTTTATGAACGACCGGATATTCCAATGTTGTTCGACCTTTCTGGCGACATTGGCGAGGTTACCAATATCGCAAAGCAGAATCCGGAAACACATCGGAAACTCTACGACGAGATGATGCGCTATCTCGAACAGGTCGGGGCGCGATTCCCCAAGGAAAACCCGAATTATGACCCAGAGATTTACAAGAGCGATAGAAGAACCAGAGGGCGTATTCAATGGGGACCGTTTGAAGGACAGCGCGCTCTGGACGACGATGAAATTTAGGCAATTTGTTAAAGGACGCCACGACTACCTTTGAAGAACTGAATCTCTAAAAACCTGGACACAATGCATTGAAACGAGAAGACTACTTTCAATGGGCTGAACGAGCCGCACAGTGGGGCGCCGAATACCTGGCCACGCTCGAAGACCGACCCGTTCGGGCGCAGACCGCACCGGGCGAGATCGCAGCGATGCTGCCTCTATCGCCACCGGAAGATCCGGTAGGCATGGAGACGATCTTCGCCGACTTCGAGCGCATCGTGCCCGACGGCATGACGCATTGGCAACACCGACGCTTTTTTGCGTACTTCAGTGCCAACGCTGCGCCGATTTCGATGATCGCCGAGAATTTGACGGCGGTCATGGCAGCCCAGTGCATGCTCTGGCAGACCTCACCCGCAGCTACGGAAATCGAGACCCGGATGGTCGATTGGATGCGCCAGGCACTCGGGCTACCAGAAGGATTCCAGGGGGTTATCCAGGATACGGCAACGTCGGCAAATGTCTGCGCCGTACTGACGATGCGCGAGCGCGCACTTGGCTGGCGAGGCATCGATTCTGGAATAGCGGGAGAGAAACAACTCCGGATCTACGCATCGCCGGAGACCCATTCATCGATTGACAAGGCGATTCGCATCGCCGGTATCGGCCAACAAAATCTGGTCAAAGTCCCGACCAATGATTCCTGGGCACTCGACCCGGAGGCACTCCGCCGGGCAATTGACGCAGATCGTGCCGCGGGTTTCCTCCCGGCCGGTGTCGTCCTCTGTGTTGGAGGCACGTCGATTGGCGCATCCGACCATGTACACCAGACCATCGAAGTAGCACGCGAGCACGATCTCTACGTCCACATCGACGCCGCGTGGGCCGGTTCTGCGATGATCTGTCCTGAACTACGCGAGTTGTGGGCGGGGGTCGAGGGAGCCGACAGCATCGCCTTCAATCCCCACAAGTGGCTCGGCGCACAATTCGACTGCTCAATCCAGTTTCTCGCAGACCCGGAACCACAGGTTCGCACCCTCGGCATCCGTCCGGATTACCTCCAGACCCTCGGCCAAACCGAAATCACCAATTACAGCGAATGGACGATCCCCCTGGGACGCCGATTCCGAGCCTTAAAGCTCTGGTTCCTGCTCCGTGCCCACGGCCTCGAAGACCTCCGACAACGCATCCGAAACCATATTGCCTGGGCTGAGGAGGCCGCCGCCGCGATCGCATCGCTGGACGAATTTCGTCTGACAACGGACTGCCACCTCTCTCTCTTCACGTTCCAGTACGCCCCCGACGGTGAGAACGCCAACGACGCCACCGAACGTCTGCTCCGCGCGGTCAACGATGACGGCCGAATCTACCTGACGCAGACGATCCATGAAGGACAGTTCGTCATTCGCTTCCAGGTCGGGCAGTTCGACTGTCGGAGGGAGGACGTCCTCTTCGCGGTCGATGTACTGCGCGAACTGGCCCAGGCGAGCCACACTGATTCCCAGAACTGATATTGCCTCTGAACCCCACACAAAATATCAAGAGAAATTCCAATGAAAAATCATCCCAATATCATCTTCATGGTCGCCGACAACCTCGGTCGCGAAGCAGTCGATTATTATGGCGAAGGGATATTCGACACCCCCAGACTGAACGCGATGGCGAGCGAGGGGGTCGTCTTCGATAACTGCCTGATCGCAACCCCGCTGTGTTCACCAGCGCGTTGCGCCTGGAACACAGGCAGGCATCCGTATCGGGTTGGCATCAACTCACAGACACGTCCAGATGATCCGGAATCCGGACTCTCGCTTCAGGAAGTCTCTATAGCCAGACTTTTGCGCAATGCCGGATACACAACAGGGCTGTTTGGAAAATGGAATCTGGGATACGCTACGACATTCAACCCCTTACACCACGGCTTTCACGAATTTTACGGCAGCAACGCCGGCCATGCCGACTACTACACCCACCTCTACAACCGCGACATGAAAAGCCACTTTTTTCGCGGTCTGGAACCCATAGCGCACGAGGGCTACTTCGACACCTTGTTTACGGATGAAGCCATCAAATTTATCAACCACCAATCCCAAGAGCCAGACCCCTTCTACCTGAATCTCACCTTTTATGCTCCACACGGTCCCTATCAGGCTCCCCCCGGATACTATCACAGCGACGATCCAATGGTAAACTACCAGTATATGGTCGAATACCTGGACCTGTGCGTGGGACGCGTGCTGGATGCGGTACACCATGCCGGTATTGCGGAAAATACGCTCATCGTATTCCTGAGCGATCAGGGAGGCAGCCGGACCAATGGTTATGGCCGAACCCTTTGGGAGCGTTCGCTCAAGGTCATCTGCAACGCGGTCTGGCCCGGAAAAATCGCTCCAAATACAAAAACCAACACCCCCTGGGTACACTATGACCTCTACGCAACATTCGCCGCTCTCGCCGGTACACCTGTGCCCGACGACCGCGTCATCGATGCCCAAAACGTATGGCCTCTTTTCGAAGGCAAAGAGCAGCCCCTGGACCGCACGCTGCACTGGACGTACAGAACAGAGGACGCGATCCGCGAGGGCAATCTAAAACTCCACGCCACAGACGGCAAACCAGACGGCCTGTTCGATCTGAGCACCGATCCCGAAGAACAACGCGACCTGCGCGCCACCGCCCCTGAAAAAGTTGAGAAGATGATGACAGACCACCATGTCTGGAAACAAGCGTGTAAAGCCCAACAAACATCAAAAGCCTGAAACGCAACGATAGCACACACTCAAGGAGATATTTATGCTGAAAATTCGTCGTTATCGGGCTTCTGACCACAATGAAGTTTGGAATCTACACAACTTAGCACTGGATCAGGTTGGCGCAAATGCTGGCAGCGGTGCACAAGACAATGACCTTCATACGATTGAAGAGACATATCTATCTGATAAAGGCGAATTTTTGGCAGGATTCTGCGAAGAGAAATTGGTTGCAATAGGTGCCTTGCAACGAATTTCAGATGAGAAGGCAGAGATTAAAAGGATGCGCGTTCACCCTGATTTTCAAAGACGAGGATTTGGTCAGACGATTCTGAACAGACTTGAGATGAGAGCAGATGATCTGGGGTATAAAATACTCTGCCTGGATACAACAGTGCAGCAGATTGCTGCTCGCAAACTATATGAAAAAAACGGATATTGTGAAATTGAACGACAAAGGCTATCTGGATTTGATGTAATTTTTTTTGAAAAGAGACTGTAAGCGGCTCCAATTTATCTGATAAATCACGAGGTTACCTCTTATGATCGAATTACGTGGTGAAAAAGTGGTTTTAAGAACTATGGAACGCGAGCATTGCCGCACCCTTTGGGAACATTATGAGCTTGAAGAGCCAATACCAACAGAACCAGTCAGACCAGGTCATTCAATTGAGGGTTCGGACAAATGGTTCGAGGAAATCCAGGAGCAGCAAGGTAAAAGTCAAATTTATCTGGGCATCTTCAGTCCAGATGGAAATCTCCTCGGCGATATTCAGTTGTCGGAAATCGACTTGAGAAATCGCACCGCCAGTCTTGGTGCTGGTATTGCCCGCAGGAGGGACAGAGGTAAGGGGTATTGCACAGATGCCGCACTGGTAATCCTTCGATTCGGATTTGAGCATTTGGATCTGTACAGAATTTCGGCTGTGACAGCCTCCAATAATACGGGTGCCATCCGGGTCCTTGAAAAACTCGGGTTTACTCAGGAAGGGTGCGAGCGCGAGGCAATATACTGGTCCAACCGACGTTGGGACCGGCTCTTATTCGGGATTTTGCGAGCAGAATTTGAGTCCAGACAAAATACAATCTAATCTTTTGTATCGGGACAAATGGATCCACAGTTTATCTGGTCTTGATGCTTAACCTGGGCTAAAGGAGAGATGATTGATTCATCTGAATAGAGACGGGGCATGGGCTGGCGGATTCTTTACCATCTGGACTGGACAAACGCTGTCATCTCTTGGAACTCAAGTTGCACAGTTTGCCCTGGTCTGGTGGCTTACGGAAAAGACAGGATCTGCTACCATTCTCGCGACCTCGGTCCTTGTCGCCTATCTACCAGAAGTCTTCCTGGCTCCCATCATTGGCACACTGAACGATAGATGGAACCGCCGTATCGTAATGATCGGCTCGGATACGCTTGTTGCGGCAGCCATGGCCGGTCTCGCTGGTCTTTTCTGGATGGACATTATCGAGATCTGGCATATCTACGCAGTAAATTTCCTGGCGAGTATTGGCCGTGCATTCCAGAGCCTGGCAATGATAACTTCCACGCCTCTGATGGTGCCCGAAAAACATCTGGCCAGGATTCAGGGGACGAACCAAACCCTGCATGGAGCACTCAGTATGGGAGGGCCTCCCCTTGGCGCACTGGCATTGGCTGTGTTCGAAATACATCTCATATTGGCCATCGATGTTTTGACGGCGATGCTTGCTATTGTCCCCCTCATCTTCATTATGATTCCACAGCCCAAAAAGATGGAGGAGAAGCGAAGCCAGGCGGACGGGATTTGGGCTGATATGCAGGAAGGATTTCGTTATTTGTGGAGGTGGCATGGTCTTCGGAATGTACTCTTGATTGCTGCCGTATTAAACATATTTGGGAACACGAAGATGACCATCTCTCCCCTCTTGATAACAGATCACTTCAATGGAGGTGCTACCGAACTTGGCTGGTTTAATTCTGCCTGGGGAATGGGCATTGTCCTGGGAGGCGTTCTGGTTGGAGCCTGGGGTGGATTCCATCGTCGAATCATGACGACGATCTTCGGCTGGATTGTGTATGGCATTGGAACAATACTCGTGGGTATAGCCCCTCATACCCGCCTTGCTTTAGCCATCACGGGCATAGCTTTAAGCGGCGTCGGTAGCTCGCTAATTAACGCGCCTCTCCGGGCGCTCCTTCAGGCCAATGTCGATCCCCATCTACAAGGCCGCGTATTTGGCGCGCTTCATAGTTCTGTCCAATCTACAACAATGCTCGGTCTCATCGTAATAGGTCCTGTAACGGATGTATTTGGACCACAGCCGTGGTTTTTAGCAGCAGGAGTGCTGACCCTCGTTCTCGGAACATCTGCTCGGATGATTCCGTCTGTTGTTCGTATCGAAGACAAAGAACCGTGACTGTATCGTCTTCCCTATCCCATCCGAAACATTCCATTTTATGATAGCGTCGTATTATTGAGCAGGGGGTGAGAGCCAGTGGTACTGGCCCCGAGGGCTTCCAAACCGAGGGCTACGGGTATCCTGCGGGATATCTCGTATATGGGTTCGGTCCCCACACCCTCTGCCAACTTCATGTCTAATTGACATCCGTGGCGAATTCATTTTATTCACCGATGTAGAAAGGCAATTCCATGACGACTGATGGACCACTGAACAAACAAGACCTTGAGCAACTCCGCACCCGAGGCTACGTCAAGGTGCGCGCCTTTACGGCCGAAGACGCCGCAGAGATGGAATCAACGATCTGGCGTCGGCTGGAGAGAGAGGGCGTATTGCAGGATGATCCTGCGACCTGGCGAAAATACCCGGGAGGAGTCAGCCGATCCGTGAGAAATTCTCGCATCTTTCGAGAAGCCATGACCGCAGAATTTGCAGCAGTGGTAGATCAGTTGCTCGGTCAGGGACGGTGGCATCCCCCGAAAGATCGCGGCACTGTGCTGTACACCTTCCCCCAGCAGCGAGAAAGTTGGGACATCGCAACCGACTGGCACTGGCACGGAAACCCGCTTCGCAATGTTGACCAGCTCCGCGACATCTTCATTTTCTGCTTTCTGAGTAAGGTCGATCCGGAAGGAGGAGGCACGGTTCTGGTTGAGGGTTCACACCACGTTGTGTGCAAGTTCTACAGCGAACTCACCCCGCAGCAGCTTGACCTGAAGGTCAAGCACATAAAGCAAAAGTTCTTTGCCTCTCACACCTGGCTGCGAAATCTAACCAATAAAAGGGACTCCGAGGATCGCAGGCAACGATTCATGGACAAATCCACCGACGTTTTGGGTCATCCTCTGCGTGTGGTAGAACTGACAGGGGATCCGGGCGAGGCGTATGTCACGAACATGTCAGCCCTGCACTCGAGGAGCTTCAACGTCCTCAATCGACCGCGATTCATGACGGCGAAGGGAATCAGCCAGAGCGATGCAGCACCGAATCTCGAATAAGTTGCTGCTGAGGAATGGGTTACTACGAAAGTCGCCTAACATGTCCACTTGCGCTACGGTTGCATTCGCTCCCTACTCCTTTAAGATATATGTAGCGAGTTCTACTCTTAGATAGGACAATAATATCATGAACATACTCGTCATCGGTGGCACGCGCTTTATCGGTGCACATGTCGTCGCCAAGCTGGCTGAAGCCGGTCATACCGTCACCGTCTTCCACCGGGGCAAGCACAACGCCGACCTCGTTCCGGACAGCGTCGAGCATATTTACGGCAATCGACTGGATCTGGGCGCCTTCCGCGAACAGTTCCTGTCGCTGAAGGCGGACGTCCTCCTTGACACGATTGCCATGAACGAGCAATCCGCGCAGATATTCGTCGATACCATGCAGGATGTCGCGCCCAGAGTTGTCATCCTCTCAAGCGGTGACGTCTATCGCGCCTATGACATCATGAGAGGATACGGAACAGGTCCGCTTCAGGAGGTCCCCATCCGCGAAGACGGAGACCTCCGAACGCGACTGTATCCCTACCGTGGCGAATCGCCTCGGTCTGACGACGACCCGCAGAAGCACATGGATTTCTACGACAAGATCCCCGTAGAGCGAATACTTTCACAGGCGTTCGACACGACGATTCTCAGATTGCCAGCCGTTTATGGTCCCGGTGATCACCGTCCCTGGGGATACCTCAAGAAGATGCTCGACGGCCGGTCGGCGATTTTGCTGGGTGAAGAGAGCGCGCACTGGCGCTTCATCCGCGGATACATCGACGACGTCGCCGAGGCCATTGTCGCCGCGATAGTAAACGCCTCAGCTACCGGACGCATCTACAACGTGGGAGACGGAAATTACTGCACGGAGCGAGAATGGGTTGAATCGATTGCAAAGGCTGCGAACTGGAAGGGCGAAATCCGAACCCTCCCCGAGGACAAACTGCCCAACCATCTCGGACAACTGGCGAATCCCGCGCAAGACCTGATCTACGACGTCAGCAGGATCCGCGACGAACTCGGCTGGGAACACAGGACGGATTTAAATGTGGGCATGAAGCATACGGTCGCCTGGGAACGCGAGAACCCTCCGGAGGAATACGACCAGTCCATCTTCGACTATGACGCAGAAGATCAGGCGCTGGAAGCAATCACGTCATAAGGACCAGACTAACCACTTTTTCAAGGACAACGCAATGCAGCAGCGATACGACGAACGTGATCTGTACACTGGCCTGGCGTCTGTCCATTGGGCCACAATATCGGTCACCGATCCCCGCAGAGACCAGGAATTCTATCGTTCCATAATCGTGAAGAATGCAGGCAAAGCACTCGAATTGGGGTGTGGCGCGGGTCGCTTGTTGATCGCCTATCTACAGGATGGACTTGACGTTGAGGGAGTAGATATATCAGCTAATCAACTAACAGTGTGCCGCCAGGATGCAGAGCGTGTTGGAGTCGAACCGGTCCTCTATGAGCAGCCTATGCAGGCGTTCGACGTGCCGCACAGCTACAGTACCATTTACATCCCCTGTGGGAGCTTCGAATGTGTCATGGATCGTACGGAGGCATTGGAGACATTGCACCGTTGTTTTGCCCACCTAAAACCAAAAGGACAACTCGTATTCTCCTGTTCTCCGGGAAACCGGAACTACTACGGCAGCAAAGAAGAGGCGAAGACCTACCCAGGAGAATGGGCATTGCGATCAAACAAGGAGCTCCCAGACGGCCGACGATTGTTGGTATATCTACGAGACACAGGAGAGGATCCAGTTGAACAGATCCAGATGCAGGAACGTCGGTATGAGGTCCACGACGGTGACCAGGTTATCGAGGAAGAGGTGCATGTGGGTCAGACGCGTTGGTATCATCGCAATGAGGTGCTTTGGATGCTACAACTGGCAGGATTCATCGACGTGGAGGTGAAGGGTAACTTCTCGGACGCGCCTCTGAACGCTGAACATACGGACATGATTTTCGTGGCCACGAAACCGGCTGTTTAGAACCCACATTCGGCTAACAACAACACCTGGCGGTTCGAATTGAGAAAGAGGATTGAAAAGCTGATGTCCAGTCGAGTGTGTTGGGGAATTTGATATGGAGAAACTGACTGAACGCTTGCTTCTGCGGGAGTTCACCAAACAAGATGTGGACGCCATCACCGAGTTCAGGAGAGACCCGAGGTATCTGGAATACTACTACCGCCCCGCCTACACCAGAGAGGAGTGCGTCCGCTTTGTAGAACAGTGCATCGCCTGGTCCAAAGAAAATCCCAGATGCAAGTTCCAACTGGCCATTACAAACCGCTCAAATGGGGTACTACTCGGTAACTGCGGAGTACGTACAGAAAGCATTGAGAGCCGACGAGGTGACATAGGCTACGAATTGTCGCCCGTTTATTGGGGTCAGGGCTTTGCCTCAGAGGCTGTCCGGAGCATTCTGCAGATAGGTTTTGAAGATTTGGACCTGGACGAGATTGAAGCCAGATGCGTTGTTGCAAACAAACGGTCTGTCCGGCTACTCCGCCGGCTGGGTTTCGAGGAGGCAGAGCGTGTACCGCCCGGACCGGGCAGAGGCGAATTTGCCAACCGCATGTTGCCCGAGCGGTATGTATTTCTCTTGCGTCGGGACAAATGGATCTACAGCTTATTTCAGCCTCAAGAGTCTTAGATTGAAATGTGACCTGAGACCTATGACCAGGAGACACCAAGGCGATAGTCAAGATGTCAAATGGTCACCCTACCCGGAGATGCGAGAGAGGTTCGACGACTTGCTCGCCAAACTGACCTGATAATCACGTTACATAACAACACGGTGTTGCACTGTGGCACTTCGCGGGTTCACAAACCGAGAGGGTATTTCGAATGCGTAGGGTATCTGAGGGGGGCTTCTTTCGGCTGGCGCGCTCCAATTCTGACTTTGCCAGACTCTGGGGCGGCGTCACGATTTCGGATCTTGGCTCTTCTGTCACCAACCTCGCGCTCCCCCTTGTTGCAGTGATAACGCTTCAGGTTGGCGCGAAGGAAATGGGATTCCTCAATGCGGCAAGCCATCTTCCAGTACTTCTCTTCGCACTCATAGCTGGTGTTTGGATTGATCGCGCCAAACGAAAGCCCATACTGGTCGCGAGTGCGTTCGGACAAGGATTGGTCATAGGTCTGGTCCCCGCAGCAGCTCTGGTTGGCTGGCTATCCATAGAGTTGCTATATATTGTGGCTTTTATAAGTGGCACACTCGCGATGATGTACGTCCTTGCCTCGACATCGTTTTTGCCTTCCATCGTGAAACGGGAAGATCTCGTCGAGGGGAATGCCCGACTTCAGCTAAGCACTTCAACAACGAATGTAGCAGGCCCCGGAGCGGCTGGATACCTTGTAGATATTCTCGGTGCGCCGTTGGCTATACTTGTGGATTCAGTTTCGTACTTCTTATCTGGTCTATGCCTATCGAGGATCCGATTTGATGAATCTGATGATATCAAGACCAGGATGAACCAGGGAGTACTGGCTGCCATCAAGGAGGGAATATCGACTCTATTTAGTCACCCTATTCTGAGAGCCATGACTATCGGGACCGCTCTCGCAAGTGCAGCAGGTGCTGTACAACATACAGTTTGGACACTTTTTCTTGTTCGCACCTTGAACATTACGCCGATCTGGCTGGGAATCATCGGTTCTGTTGCAGGAGGTGCCTCGATTATCGGGGCCTTATCCGCTGTTCCACTTACAAAGCGGATGGGTGAAGGCTGGTTGATGATTATTGCGTTGCTACTTGAGGGCATTACGATGGGCGTGCTTCCTTTCGCAGGCCACTTCGGTTGGATGAAGCTCCCAGCCGTCATTGCTGTCCAGGCAGTCTTTAGCCTGGCGTTGACCCTCTTTAGCATAAGCCAGATTAGCCTGAGGCAAGCAGTGACGCCAGATAGACTGTTAGGTAGAATCAATGCCTCCAGGCGTCTTGTCGTATTCGGAATAATTCCGATTGCGGCGTTGTCAGGTGGTTACCTCGGTGAAACTTTTGGCTGGGAGACAACACTATTGATTTCAGCTGCTGTAATGATGATGGCCTTTACCTACTTGATGTTTTCACCAGTTCGCGTCCCACCTGAAGCGATTGTAACAGAATAGGAATGACACATGTTAAAAAACAAGCTGCTCCGCACCGTTTCCATCGTGCTAACCTCGATTTCAGCAGCCGATACCGCCGAGTTCACCCTCGTCGATAAAAAAGCCGGGATCAAACCGGCGCCGCTGATCCTCTTTCCAGATGCACCACCATTCACGCGCAAAGCCGCGATTGATCTTGCCGATTACATCGAGAAAACCTGTGGCACGCGGCCGGAATGGATCGACGGTCCCCCCCGCCAACTCCCAGATCGGGCCATCTGGGTGGGTTACCAACCGGCGCTTGATTCGCTGTTTCCAAAGATCGACTTCGACTTCCAATACCCCGAGGAAATCGTCATCGCGGCGAGCGAAAAGCACCTCGTAATCGCGGGGCGAGACCGTTGGGATCCCACCCAGATGATTGCACAGTTCAAAAGGAAACGGGTCGAGGGAATCCAGCAAGAGTATGGGACTGTAAATGCGATCTATACGTTTCTGCACGATCAACTCGGCGTACGTTGGCTCTGGCCCGGCGATCTCGGTGAGGATATCGTCCCGCAGGAATCCATCCGCTTCG